>CAKSVM010000095.1 GCA_934503195.1 uncultured Eubacteriales bacterium | reverse complement strand
TGATGAATAAGAAAACGCTGTCGGCGAAGTATTACAAGGGGATCACGAAGACGCTCGGAATCTACCTTCTGGCGAGTCTTGCCTGCCTTATCTACAAGGTGATCGTCTTTCACCACAAAATCACGCTTGACAACACGCTCTGGGGAATACTCAGCTACAAGACGGCGAACTACTCGTGGTACATCGAGATGTACATAGGGCTCTTCCTGCTGATTCCTTTCCTGAATCTCATCTGGAATAATCTGCCGTCAAAAAAGGCGAAGCTCGCGCTTATCGTGACCTTTGTCGTTCTCTCGTCGCTTCCGACGATGACGAATATCTACATCTTCGAGGTCAAGGGCTGGTGGAAGACTCCCTATCTCTCGACCGATTACCGTCAGATTCTGCCCGACTGGTGGACGAGGATTTATCCGCTGACCTATTATTTTCTCGGCGCGTTCCTCCGCGAGTTCCCGCTGAAATTAAAGCAGTGGCAGAAGATAGCGATCTGTTTCGCCTGCGTCGTCCTTTTCGGACTCTTTAACTACTACCGCAGCTGGGGCGGATACTTCGCTTGGGTCGTCTACAACGACTGGCACGGACTGCCGAACGTCATCATGACCTTCTTCCTCTTCAGCTTCCTGTCGTCGATAAAAACCGGAAACTATCCGGTGTGGCTCAAAAGATTCCTCATGATCCTCTCTGACTGCTGTCTTGGCGGATATCTTGTGTCGTACATCTTCGACAATCTTTTCTACGCCGAGCTGAACGCCGCGGTGAAGGTGATGACCCACCGGCTTGAATGGTATCCGGTGATCGTCCCGGCGGTCTTTGTCTGCTCACTTGCGCTCTCGTTCGTACTGAACGTGATATATAACGGAATCTCCTCGGGCGTCGGGTTCGCCGCGGGGAAGGTAAGGAAAAAATCTGAGGAAAATTCACAGCTCGTGAAAAAATAAAAAGGAGAATCACAATGCTTGACAATGGAAACGGAATGATGTACTGGGCTTCGGAGGACTGGAGAGTCGAAATCAAGAAGCGCACGCATATGCTTAATCAGAAGTACAACACGCTGAACGAGTATCAGCCCGAGGCCAGACGCGAAATACTCCGCCAGATCCTCGGCGAGCTCAAGGAGGGAACCTCATTTCAGGGTCCGATAACCTTCCACTACGGCGTCCACACGAAGATCGGCCACCACTGCTTCTTCAACTTCAACTTCACCTGTCAGGACGACTGCGAGGTCACGATCGGCGACAACTGCGACTTCGGTCCGAACGTCACGATCGTCACGCCGATTCACCCGATGATCGCCTCCGAACGAAAGGCTCTGAGATGCCCCGACGGAAGCGAGAAGCGGCTCTGCTACGCGAAGCCGGTTCACATCGGAAACCGCTGCTGGATCTGCGCCAACGTCACGATCCTCCCCGGAGTCACGATCGGCGACGGATGCGTCATCGGCGCGGGAAGCGTCGTCACCCGCCCGATCCCGGCGAACAGCTTCGCCGCCGGAAATCCCTGCCGCGTCATCCGGACGATCACCGAGGCCGATTCGATGGCAAACAAGCCCGAAATCCTCGGCGACTGCGAGGTAATTGAATAAATCACGTGAAAGGTCGGTTCGCCCGGCCTTTTCTTTGTTAAATTATAAATAATCGAAAAGTGTATTGACTTTTCCGAAGAAATGGTGTATAATAGTACATACAAAGTATATATTTCACATGAGGAGATGAAAAAGTGAAAAAAACACTGATATTTTTCATGGCGGTGCTGATGATCCTTTTCGCCGCGTCGTGTTCAGAGACGAAGAAGTTCAATGAGGCCGACGCGATTATAAAGGACGGCGCGACGAATTTCGTCATCACACGCCCCGACAACGATTCGTATCCCGGCAAGGATACCGCGATCGAGCTTCGGAAAAAGCTCGCCGAGCTGACCGGAGTCGACTTCAAGATGGGAACCGACTTCTACAAGGAGGGCAACCCGAAATTCGCGATGCCTGAGTACGAGATCCTCGTCGGCCGCACCGACCGCGACGAGTACCGCGAGGTCGCGTCCGAGATCCCGAAGAACCGCGACTGGCTGATCGCGAGAAAGGGAAACAAGATCCTGATCGCGGGCGGGGATTCGCTCTCCGAGGCTCTTGACTACTTCCTCGAAAACTACGTCTCGGACGGCAATGTCTACGTCCCCGACGGCGAACTATATGTACATACCGGTGACTACGCATACAAGTCGATAAAGCTCGGAAGCCGCGAGCTTTCGGACTGCGAGATAGTTTATCAGACGGGAAACGCAATCGCGCAGTCGCTCGCCGAGAATTTCCGCCAGATGATTTCCGACGATTACGGAGTCACACTCAAGGTCACCGCGAGAACGGTCGCCGAGGATCCGACCGACGGACAGATTTCGTTCTATACCTATAATGATCCGAAGAGCAAGCCCTTCGAGAATTCCTGCGTGGGCGGCGAGTCGCTTAAGGTGAGCTGCGGATTTTTATCTGATCTCTCGTCGAGCGTGGATATGCTCCGCGAATGGATGAAATCGAATGTCAAGGACGGAAATCTGACGATCGATCAGAGTCTGAAGCTCGAAAAAACGGAGGTGAATGAAAACATGAAGATCATGGACGACAAGCTCATGGCTGAGCTTGACAAGAAGGCCGAAGAAATGAAGAAGGCCGTGCTTGAGTCGAAGTCGGAATATGAGGTGAAGGACGGACGCAAGGTCTACTACTTCGCGGCCGACGGCGACGACTCGAACGACGGTCTCTCGCCCGAAAAGCCGAAGAAATCGCTCTCGGAGCTCGGGAAGATCATCTTCGTCAAGGGCGACGTCGTGCTCTTCAGGCGCGGCGACACCTTCCGCGGCAAGTTCACCGCGAAATCCGGAGTCACCTACTCGGCCTACGGCGAGGGCGACAAGCCGGTGATCAACGCGTCGGCGAGAAACTACGCCGACCCGATGGACTGGGAAGAGACTGAGTACGAGAACGTCTGGAAGTATCACAGCAAGCTCGAAAACGTCGGAATCATCCTCTTCGACTACTCGGGCGAGATCGGAAACTACGAGGAGACGGTCGGAACGCTGCGCATCGCCGGAGCGGGCGGCTTCACGGGCGCGAAGGATCTTGACGGCGATCTCCAGTTCTGGTCGGATCTTGAAACGAACGAACTCTTCCTCTACAGTGAGGAGAATCCCGGAAAGAGATTCAAGTCGATCGAGATCGGAACCTCGGGCAACGCGATCGGAGGCGGCGGAAGCACCGACGTCATCGTCGACAATCTTCACATCATGCTGACCGGCTCGCACGGCGTCGGCTTCGGAACAACGAAGAACCTGACCGTCAGAAACTGCCTCTTCGACTGGCTGGGCGGCTCAGTGCTCAAAGGATTCAACGGCGCGAACACGACGAGATACGGAAACGCGGTCGAGGTTTACGGCGGCGTTGACGGCTACAAGGTCTACAACAACTGGATGTATCAGATCTACGACACCGGAATCACGCATCAGTTCAACGTATCTGCAACCACCAAGGTAAACAATATGAACGACGTCGAGTACTACGACAACCTGATCGAGTACTGCTTCTGGTCGATCGAGTACTACAACGCGTCGGGTGGAGAGGGCACGACGAGAAAGACGACGAACGTCTATGTTCACGACAATTTCTGCCGGATGGGCGGCTACGGCTGGGGCTGCAAGGGACGCGAGGGCGGCGCGCCGATGTACTCGCTCGGAAGTATGCCCGACGTCACCGAGAACTATGTGACCGAGAACAACATCTTTGACCGCTGCACAGGCTATCTTGTCACGATTCTGAAAGACGAAGGCGTCGGACTGTACAAGTTCAAACACAACACATATGTTCAGCCGTACGGACAGATCTTCAGCTACGTTGGCGGAAAGAGACTGCCGTTTGACGGCACGGCGGCAGGGACATTGAAGACGTATTTCCTTGAGGACGATCCGGTTCTCTGCTTCATAATGGAAGACGAAGCGGAAGAAAAATAAGCAAACCGGGCGGCGCCGTTATGGCGTCGCCCGCGGATTTTGTCGGACGCCGGAATGTGAAACTTTGATTATATCCAAAAAATATCCGGAGCGTTCATGATATATTCACAAACGTGTGGTATAATGGAATAAAGACGTGAAAGGATGTGAAGTCATGGCCGAGAACAAGGCGGGGACAAAGCTTATCGCGCCGAATAAAAAAGCCCGGCATGACTATTTCGTTCTTGACACCTACGAAGCCGGGATAGAGCTTTTCGGCACGGAAGTGAAGTCGATACGGCGGGGCGGAGTGAATCTCAAGGATTCATACTGTTCGATTGACAAAGGCGAGCTGTTCGTCTGGGGAATGCACATAAGCCCGTACGAGCAGGGGAATATTTTCAATCGCGATCCGATCCGCACGAGAAAGCTTCTGATGCACAGAAAAGAGATCAACAAGCTTCTCGGAACGGTGACTCAGCAGGGGCTGACGCTTGTGCCGCTCTCGATCTATTTCAGAGGGTCGAAGGTAAAGCTTGAGATCGGGCTCTGCAAAGGCAAGAAGCTCTATGACAAGCGCGACGCGGCGGCGGCAAAGCAGGCCGATCGTGACATTGAGCGCGCGATGAAGTCGTCGTCAAGATACGGAATTTAGCAAAAGTTTCGCGGGCTTCAGAAAAACTTATGGGGCTGTAAAGGTTTCGACGGGGATTTTGAAGCATGGTAAGCGGGTAGAGACGCCTGATCTCTTAAAAATTGGCAAAACTTAAAATTAAACGCTAATACTGAATTAGCTGCCGCCTAAGCGCGGCCGTCCTGTGAGAGAGTACTGCGGCTCTCATAAGGGCGTCAAAGAGCAGTGAACGTGCGCGGCCTTTTCGCCCTTGAAGCCGCCACGCAAAAAAGGGCTACCGATCGTCTGAGCCTGCCGTCCGGCGCGCCTGAGAGGGAATTCTAAAAGAGCGGATGCACCCGGAGAAAGCTGTGTGGATGGATTTTCGGACACGGGTTCGATTCCCGTCAGCTCCACCACCTACCGTGTACAAAAAAGATGCACCCCGAAAAACGCAGGTTTTCCTGCGTTTTTCTCGTTTTATCTTCATTTTTCTCGATTTTTCAAAAATCGGATTTTGAGTGCGAAAAAAAGATGCATTCGGGGGTTTCCGGGGTCTTGAGTGAAACGAACCCGTGTCTGACATATATTTACAGTATTTTGCGAAGCTGAGCCACAGTGTGATCATCACATTGTGGCTCTTTTTTATTTTACAAGAAGGATGGTAATATCAATGATCAAAGCAAAAATTGAAAACGGCAAGGAAACAGAGTACCTTGAGTTTCCCTGCGATCAGGAGACGCTGAACGAAAAGACCGATGGAGGTGATGAAATCAAAGTCAGCTTCTCCGGAGAAAGCGAATTTGAAAGCAAGCTCATATCTCTTATTCGTCCCGGGAATCGGCTCTCTACCATCAACTGCATCTGCGGATTTTACGAGAACCTGCCGTCAGCCGATAAGACCGACATTCAGGACGCTGTGATGAGCGGCAAGGTTTTCTCGTTCTCTGATTTCGGCAAGCTGGTGATTGATCGACGTCAGCAGGACGTAACCGAATACTACTATTGCCCGCTCGTTGCGAGAGTTTATCCGCGTGACGAGTACGGAGGTTACGATGAGTATCCGGATGACTACGGAGGAGATTTTCTCATGCAGTACGATGATAAAATCCGCAAGCTCATCAAGCAGGAAGAACTTTGCGGAGAAAATCTCGCGGCGTACTTCGTCGGGAGCGACGGAGCGGTATCGAAGCTGAAAGAAATTCATTTTGGGACGCAGAATGTTGACGGTGTTCTCTACGGAAAGATTCGTGTTGAACTCACTGAGCGGCTTACAGAGGAGGAAGATACCGAAATCAAGGAATTCCTCATCGGTCAGTGCGCTGATGGATTTGGCGAGGGGCTTGAACAGCGCGAAATCGAGATTCCAGAAGGAATCATGTACGTCAGCTTCTGGAACGCTGATGATTATTTCATGCTCAATGAGGAGGAGTTCGACAAACACCTGATAGAAATGAAAGGAGATCAATCATGCCAAACCATGTAATTAACCGTCTGGCTTTCAACTGTCCGGAGGACAGGCTCAAACAGATTCTATCCGAAATCTGCTATGACAAAGAATCGGACAGCGACCAGAAAGGTATCGGCACAATCGACTTCAACAAGATCACGCCAATGCCCGAGAGCTTAAATATCGAGTGCGGCAGCAATACTGACGACGGGATAAATCTTTACCTGACGTCGATCAACCCGAGTGTTTACTACTTCGGTAGTGAGAAGCTCGACAAGAAGCAGCTTAACGGAATAGTCGAGCGGCTTTATAAGCTCAACCGCTATAGCTCTTACGAAACCCATCTTTCGCCGGACAAAATCAAAGCTATGACCAAATACCGTTCTGCCGACGAACTGCTTCAGCTTGGAAAGATCGCGGTCGAGAATCTGCTCAACTACGGCGCAATTACATGGTACGACTGGCGAAATCGGGCGGATACTTGGAACACAAAGTGGAACTCATACGACTCCGAGTACGATGGCGGAAACGAGATCAGATTCCAGACCGCTTGGGACACGCCGCACCCGATCATCGAAAAGCTCTCGAAAATGTACCCCGACGTGACAATCACTCACGAGTGGGCGAACGAGGACATCTGGCAGAGCTGCGGAAGTCGGTCCTATCTTGGCGGCGAAATAATCGACGAGATTATCCCGGAAACAGACAAGGAACAGATTGAAACGGCGACGTCACTATGGAGCTGTGAGCCGATAGATTACGGTCTCATTGAGAATGCATCAGGAACTTCATACATCAGCATTGGCGAGGAATACGAGCTTGTCAACATCTGCGGCAAGCCCGCATTGTACTCTCCCAAAAAGCTGACTGATAGTGACATTCCGAAAGAAGCGCATCTTTATCAACTCAGGTTTGGCGGTTCGCTGATCATGCGGGAAGAACTCGACATTGAAAATGGCGGACGAATCGCGGATGTCCCTGACTTCACCGGAATGTACGTTGATCTTGGTCATTTCATTTACGACGATTATGAAAATACGGAGGATTTGAGTTATTGAAAAGAACAGGAGGTAAGGCTTGAACAGTTTTATGAGTTGGATTGGCGGGAAGAAGGCTTTACGAGACGAAATAATATCACGGTTCCCGACCGATTACAAACGCTACATCGAGGTCTTCGGAGGCGGCGGATGGGTTCTGTTCCACAAAGCTCCCGGAAACGATTTCGAGGTTTACAACGACCGGAATCCGAATCTTGTGAACCTCTACCGCTGCGTGAGAGATCATCCGGACGAGCTGATCTCGGAACTCACCTACGCGCTGAACTCGCGGACAGATTTCGATTATATTCGCAAGATTATGAAAACGCCGACCGAGATACCCGATGTGAAGCGCGCGGCGTATTTCTATCAACTTATCAGGTATAGTTACGCGTCCGGGCTCGATTCATATGCTTCACAGCCGCATTCTATGTGGAACAACTTTCCCTTAATAAACAACGCCTGTGCGAGACTGCAAAAAGTAGTCATCGAAAACAAGGACTTCGAAAAGCTCATCGACCAGTATGACCGACCGGAGTCTTTTTTCTATTGCGACCCGCCATATTTCGAGACCGAGGATTACTACGAGGATGTCGGGTTCACGAAAGATGACCATATCAGGCTCGCGGACAGGCTTAGCTCGATTGAGGGAAAGTATCTGCTCTCGTACAACGACTGCCCGGAAATACGAGAGCTTTACGAGAGCCGCGGAGCGCGTATTGAAAGCATTTCGCGGCTCTCAAATATTGCTCAGCGTTATGAATCCGGAAAGCAGTATGACGAGCTTATAATCTCGAATTATGACACTCAGGAAAACCGCGATTCGATTCGTCAGCTCTCATTTGCTGACATGATCGACGAAACTTGAATATGAAAGGAAAGATTCGATGGAAACAAGAAAACTCATGCTGACGCTTTCCGATGAGATCATCCGTGATTTCGGTATCACGGATGACACGCTGTTCATCACAAGCTACGCGAATGGCAAACTCACTGTCGAGATGATAGATGATTCCGACGATGAGAACGAAGCCATGTAAACAAGAAAACTTTAATTATGGGAAGGAAATATACAAATGAACAAGATCTACAGAATCCTCGGAAAGCGTGGACGCACGACCATCCCCTACGCGATTCGCGTAAGGCTCGGACTCCGTCACAACGACCTGCTTTCGTTCGAGGAGCAGGATAATACCGTTGTGATCAGACGCGAAAGCATCTGCAACGAATGCGACGACTTTTTTGACGATATCGACGAGATGGGCGAGGACAACGACATTCTGTTCGACTTCATCGATGATCTCTCGGACAAGGAGCGCATGACGTTGTTTTTCTATCTGCTCAATAACAAGGTAAATAACGGAGGTTTCAACTATGGTTCCGCTTTACACTGATCCCGTCCGTGTTGCGCGGGTAAACAACGAGATTCCACAGTACCGCGAAAGCAAGCGCGCGAATATTGCCTGCAAGAAAGCTATCGAAAATCTGCTCGCCGAGCGGTTCGACGGAATGCGCCTTCATGGGGACTGCTCGAAGGAACTATGCGATGAGTTTGGAAGCGACCGTGTAGGCTGGGTTCTCGCGTGTACCGTTCAGCACTTTTCGTGGGACGGGAGGTTCAGACACCACAATAAGCTATGGGCGGACGAGTTTCTGATTCCGACCGATCCGGATGACCGAACGACAGACTACTGCGTCAACTACCATCCCGAGATTGTGAACGGGCTTATCGACCAGTACCGAGAGTATGCGCAGATGCTTGAAGAGGAGAATGAGCATGACATTGAACTTTGCTGACTTGCGGTTATGCCGTGCGCGTGCGCCTCCGGAAATGCGCACCAGACAGATTTTCAACGCTTAAATAAAATTAAAAATGAAAGATATGAGGTGATTACATGAAAAAGATCATCAACAACATCCAGAACAAGCTCTCCACCATCGCTCTCCGCACGAAGACCGCACTCACCAACAACCGCGGTGAAGGCTATGTCGACACCGGCGTGAAGATTCTCATCGCGGTTGTAATCGGTGCGCTCCTGCTTGCTGGACTCTACACGCTCTTCAACACTACGATTATGCCGACCGTCACCACGAAAGTGACCGAACTCTTCGGATATCAGGGCTGATAAGCCCAGATACAAATCGGAAGGAGAAACCTTGAAAGTAAGAATCTATCAGATAAACAAGGAGCTTGACACCGAAAACGCGCTGTTCATGGGCTTCGACTTCGCCGAAAAATACGGCGGGGTCGACCCGTCAACGTATATGTGTGTTTTCGATGGAAGCCTTGGCTTTTCGGATATTGAGGAAGTCTATGCGCTCTGCAACACTGAGCATCCCATTGGTTATAACGGTCATTCGCTCTCTGTGAGCGAAATCGTTGAAACCGACGACGGTTGCTATTTCTGCGACTCAATCGGCTTCAAGAAGCTCGCAGAATTTGATTCGAGCAAAGTTGAGCCTTTGATCGGCAAGCGTATGCTTGTGATTGAGCCGCACAAAGCACCGTATGAATCGGTCATTCCGGACAAGCTCGAATCCTTGCAGGAGGCGGTCAGTGGATATATCGAGATCACTTATCCGTTTGAGGATAACGCCATTGTTATCTCGAATGAGGAATCCAAGCTAATCGGCATGGACGGAAATCGCCGGGTCAACGGTCAGATTTACGCCGGACCGATGCTGATTTCCGCTGACGACGGTTCGGGCGAATTGACCGATCTCACGGATGAGCAGATCGTGAAATACGCCGGGATGTTCAGACATCCTGAAGAAATCTCGCAGGAAGAGGTTGAAAACGATACCGGATTCACATTCTACAGCTTCGGCTGATACGACGCCATGAAACAACAATAAACAAAAGAAAGATACGAGGTAAAAATTACATGAAAAAGACCATTAACACCATCAAGAACAAGCTTGCTACCGTTGCTCTCCACACTAAGACCGCGCTTACCAACAACCGTGGCGAAGGCTACGTCGACACCGGCGTAAAAATCCTCATCGCAGTCGTCATCGGTGCGCTTCTGCTCGCCGGACTTTACACGCTCTTCAACACCACGATCATGCCGACTGTGACAGCTAAGGTGACAGAACTTTTCAGCTATAACGGCTGATTCTGATCTGCGGGGCGGTCTCTGACCGTCCCGCGCTTAATCAAAAATGTGGATAATTAAAACTACAATTCTTCTGGCATTGTTATTGTACGCCAGTGTCAGGGACATAAAAACACGTGAAGTGCCAGACTCAGTCTCGGCAATGTTGCTGATTCTCGGACTTGTTGACACAGATATTGCACGACTGCCGTTGATGCTTTTCGGAGCGTTACTGGTATTCCTCCCGCAGTTCATTTCAGCGTTAATGAATCCATCAAAAGCACTCGGCGGAGCGGACATAAAGCTTTCATCTGCCGCGGCGTTTCTGCTTGGCGCACAAAGGGGACTTTTCGCGCTCATAGTCGGACTGACACTGGCGGTAATAGCTATGCCGATCATCAGAAAGATTCAGAAACTTCCGAAAGAGCAGCCATTCCCGCTGATTCCGTTCATATCAATCGGAATAGTCGCGGGGTATTTCATATGAAGGGAGATAAAGATTGAAAAACAGAACAATAATCGGCGTCATATGCGTGGTTGCCGCTTTGGTACTGTCATTTGCGGTCGCGCCTCTTGTAAATCGCTTTTCCGACAGCCGATTCGAAATCGTCTGCGTCAAGCGCGACGTTACAAAGGGGCATCAGATCACAGAGGACGATATTCAGACAGTAATCGTTGGCGGCTATGGTTTGCCGGATGATGTAATCAAGGATAAAACCGATGTCATAGGCAAATACGCCGCCTGCGACATGGTGAGCGATGACTTCATCTTGCCATCGAAGCTGACTGACAACGCCGACAGCGCGGA
>CAKSVM010000094.1 GCA_934503195.1 uncultured Eubacteriales bacterium | reverse complement strand
GGCGGACGGTCACTGCGTGCCCGCCTGCGCGGCGGCTTCGCCGCCGCCATCCCCTGCCAGTTATCGAAAACCCGCTCAGCCGATGACCCCGAGCTTCGTGAAGCAGTCGTGCGCCGCCCCGAGCATATGCGAAACGTCAAGCCGCTCCGACCGCGTTATCACCCTGAGCGTCGTAACCTCCGAAAGCCCCGCCCGAAGCTCATCAACGAAAAGCGGAAGTCCGCGGCTGATCTGCCCGCCTAAAATCAGAATCTCCGCGCCGACTTTGATGAGATGCGGCTTTATAACCTCCGCGAGAATCGCGCCTGTCTCGGCGTAGACCGCTTTTGCCTCTTTATCTCCGGCTTTCGCTAAAAGCTCGATCTCCTTCGCCGAATGGCTTCCGTCCTTATACCGCGCCGAAATTCCGCGGCCTGATACAAAATCCTCCGCGATCCTCCCGCGGTACGGACTCGCCCATACCGAGTAGAGCGGCGAACCGTCCGGCTTTCTCAAAACCTTCCGGTTCTCCATCGTCGCGAACCCGAGTCCCGTGCCGATCATAACTCCCGCCGCGTTCGAAAAATCCCCGTACGGCGAATTCCACATCTCGCCCGACAGAAACGCCGCCGAATCGTGTATGAAGGTTATCGGGAGCTTCCCCACACTCTCCTCTATCCACGGACGGAGCGGGATGCCGAAAATCGCCCTGAACTTGTGCTCCATCTTCGAAAATCCGCCCTCGTAGTCAAAAGGACCCGGCGTGTCAACCGCCACGGCCGAGATCATGATCCCAGCCGCCTTCGCGTTCCGAAGCTGCGCCGAAAGCGTGCGCCTGTAGCCTTCCTTGACTTCCTCCGGCGTTCCGTCGGAGTTCGCCGGAACCGTCATAACCGTCCCGGAAAGCACCTCGGCCTCACTCGAAACTATCGCCGACTTGAAAAACGTCCCGCCCGCGTCTATCGCGATTACGTACTTCTTCATCTCTTTAACATCGTCTTGTGCTCGACAATGATCGTGCCGGGCTTCTTGTTGATGATCTCGTACTCGCCGAACGACGCCGGAATCACCACGATATCGAGGAAGTGCTGCGTGAACGAGAGCGACGGATCCTTCTTTGATCTGATCTCGACCTCTTCGCCGTCAACCAGCGTCAGAACGTGGAAATCGTCCTTCGTGTCGTCTTCGATCCTTTCGCCGAACTTCTCGTTTCTGAGCGAGAAGTAAAGCCTGTCGCACTCACCGACTACATATTCCTCCCATCCCTCGCCCGAGCGGAGCGTCCGCTTCCCGCCGTTCACGAGGTTTGCCCTGACATACTCCTCACGCATATCGCGGTTGAGGTTCATCTCGCCGTAGTAGCTGTGGATCGGACGCGGATTGCCGTCAAGATCCTTTCTTAAATAATCGTACATCTTGTAGGTGTACGATCCGACTGTCAGCGAGCCGATTTCAAGAATCAGCTGGTTTCGACCCGACGCGTGAATCGTTCCGTGCGGAATCATCACCTGAACGCCCGGCTTTGACTCGACCGCGTAGATGTACTTCTGATAATCAACCGGAGTGTGCTCCTTCTCCGAACGCTTTATGTCGGCGAGGAACTGATCAATGTCGGCATCCTGATTGAAGCCGAGATAGGTCTTCGCGTCCTGCGCGGTCGCGACGATGTAATAACTCTCGTCCTGACGGCCGAGCTCGTTCGCGTTCTCTTTTAAGAACTTCTCGCCCGGATGAAGCTGAATCGACATATTTCCCGACGAATGGAAGGTGTCGTCAAAGTTGAATCTGATCGGGAAGAAGCCGTGGAAATCCTCGACGCACTTCTTTCCGAGGAGCTTCTCTCCGTTCGCGCCGATGAGCGTGTAGTACGGGAACTCAAGCTCGGTTCCGCCAACCTCGAGCACGACCGAAACCTCCATCGGAATGAGATCGAAAATCCAAGCCGCGTTCTTCATCTCCTTCGGGAGATTTCTCTCCTTCATCGTGAAGTAGCCGCCCCAGACGCCCTCAAGATAGACCGGACGGCATCTGAACGGATAATCGGTCGCGCGGACAAGCAGAGCCTTCGCGGTCGCATACGGCATCGCGACAAGCTTTTCCGGATCGTCGGCCGCGATGTAGAGATCGAGATTATCGGTTTCGAGCAGCCCCTTGCGGAGATTGAAGCTCTGATCAAAGTCGACGTAATAATTCCGGCGCATCGCGACCTTGAAGGGCAGCGGATCGTCGACGCCGTAGTTCTTGTAACCGCCCTTCTTGACGTTGAGAACGGCCTGCTTCGGCGTGATGTCGGCGAAAATCTTATAATCGGCGATTCCGATGAGATCGGGCGAGAGCGCGCCGTTGCCGACGATTATCGTGATTCCGTCAAAGCTCTTCGCCTTTTCGATGACCGAATTCACCTTCGTCTCGTCCATAAGGCCGTGATAGCCTTTGTCCCAGATCTTTCCGTAGAGCAGAACCGGATCCTTCGCGCGGTCCTCGGGGAGGTCTTCCTTAAGGATCTCATGAAGCTCTCCGGCGTCCTTCGCAAGCCCGCGCGTGCAGACGATCTCCGCGCTGATTCCGGCCGACTCGACAGCCTCCTTCGCCATTCCGGCGAGAAGCTCAAACGGCGCGGTCACATATCCGTCGATCGCGATGACTCCGCGGCGGATCTTCTCTGCCGCCTTCTTAAGTTCGCCCTTTATGCAGCAGGAGCATTTCAGAATCGTCGAGAGATCGACTCCGGGCGCGGTGATGTGGTTGACGGCGATCGGATCGTTGTAGGGGTAGGGGTTGAACATGAAGCTCATTGTGCGTTTTTCTCCTTATTATATCATGCTTTTTCTTGTTTTATTGTGACTCTCAGCCGACCTTGACGAAATCGAAGCCGCAGAGCTTCGCCAGAACCTCAAGCTCGGCCGTGACGTCTCCGGCTACGATTCCGTAATGCTGCGTGACTCCGTTTCCGACAATCCGATTGAAGAGCTCCTCGGGGCTGAGCGTCGGATGACGGAAGTTCGCGTGCGAGTAGCTCGCGAGATAATGCTTTGTCGGCAGGCACTCGACGACCGAGCATACCATCTTCATCCGCCCGTCCTTCTCGCTCATGTGGAGCATCGTCTTCATTCCGGCCGGGAATACGTACCAAGCGAACGGCGCGCCGGCGTACTTCCACGCGGTCTTGGCGAATCTCTCGTCGCGCGCGATGACGACGTTCTCCGGAGCCTCGCGGTAATCGTTCGGTCCGGCGTGTCCGGCGACGAATCCGCCGTTTGCGTGATCGATGTAGAAGGGTTCGATGAAGTTGGCGTTCGTCCCGGCGAGCATCTGGAGAATGTAGGTCGCGAGTCCCCCGCCGATGTCTCCCTCGGGAACCGTCACCATCTCGATCGACTTATCGGTCGGCGTGAAGCCGGGTCTGAGTCCGACGTACCTGAAGAGCACCGTGTCGATGTCGTTGAGTACGAGAAGATCGGTGTCGGCGCGCTTCGCGATCTGCTCCATCGCGTAGGACGCCCTGACCGACGCCTTGAATTTCTCGTAGTCGACGTTCGGCATCATCCGGTAGCTGTCGGCGATCGACTTTGTCAGCTCCTCGGTGAAATCGTCCGGAACCTTCGAAATCTCGTCGGTCAGCTCCTGAACGCTCAGGAAGTGGATCTCGGGCCCGATCTTCGCGAAAATGTTGTAGGGATCGAGATAGGTCGCCCACATCGCCTCGTTGTAGCAGGAGAGGAGACTCAGATTCGTCCTCCTGAGAAGCGCGCGGACGTGCGCGGCCTTCGCGAAGATTCTGAACCTTCCGGCCACCTCGTCGAGCGTTCCGATAAAGCTCTCGCACATCGGGCGGTCAAAGCGTCTGAACGATCCCGATGCCTCCTGAACCCCGACGAGCGCGCCCGCCGACAGGAAGTCGATGAACTGATTCTCGTCGTTCGTGTCGACGATTTCGAGCTTATCGCGTACAATCGACGAGAAGAAGATCGGCATGGGCGGCATATCGCGCAGGAAGTGAATCCACGTGAAGTCCTCCGCCCACGAGAGATACATCGCGAAGACGCAGTCGACGCGCTCCTTAAAGAAGAGGTCGATCGTCCGCTGAACGTCCTCGCGCTCATAGACAATTCCGTCGTAAACAATGTCGGCGAACTCGCCGAAACGATTCAGATACCGCTCGGCCTCGCCGAGCTTTCTCGACTCGTATGTACCGTCGGCCGTGCCGATTCCAAGCTCGCGGAATCTCTTCGCCCCGATGAGGAGCATACCGACCTTCGGCCTTGATTTCATATTCATTTTAATCCCTCCGGAAATAAAAAATGGTGGTATCTATATTATACCACCATTTCCCCGGTTTGTCAATACAAATTTCAAATATTTTTATTCTTTTGGAACTAGTTACTCACGGAGTTCCATGAGCCGCCGAAATACGCGTCAGTTTCGCGTTTTATCGCGGGAAGACAGCGCATCACGCAGAAAAGATTCAGAATCGTCATCGCGCTTATCGAAATGTCCGAAAGGCTCCACAGAATCCCGCCCGGAATAAACGCGCCGAAAAATACCGCAAACGAATAAAAAACCGAATAAACCCGCGTCAAAGCCTTCCCCCGCCGCACGCCGGAAATAAACCGCAGGCTCTCGCTCCCGTAATAAAACCAGCAGATCATCGCCGCGAAGGCGAAAATCGTCACAGCCGCCGAGAGGAAAATCCCCGAAAACGGAATGAACTCACCGTAAGCCATAAGCGCGGTCTCCATCCCGTCGGACGTCAGAATAGCCCCGCGCTCCCTCGCTATAAGCACAACCAGTGCGGTCAGCGTGCAGAGCACCGGCGTGTCGATCGCGACCTCAAGCATCCCCCAGACGCCCTGAACCGCCGGAATCTTCACGTCAGAGCTTGAATGCGCGATCGGAGCCGTTCCGCATCCCGCCTCGTTCGAGACGACTCCACGCGCGACGCCGATCGAGAGCGTCCGTGAGGTCAGAAATCCGAAAATCCCGCCCGAAAACGCCCCCGCGCCGAGCGCGTCCGAGATTATCGAGGAGATCACCGACGGAATCAGCCCGAGATTCGCTATAATAATATAGAAAGAAATCACCACAATCCCGATACTCGCTACCGGAACCGCCGCCGAGGTAACGTCCGAAATTCTCGAAAGTCCGCCCGACACGACGAAAAACGCCAGAATTCCGAGCACCGCGCCGGAAATCCGCGGATCGACGCCGAAGATCATTTCAAGACAGGCCGCCGCCGCGTCCGACTGAACCGAACTTCCGATCATGAAGGACGACAGAACGCAGAGAACCGCGAAAAGATAAGCGGAAAACCGCGAAAATCCCGTCCCGAGATCCTCGAAGACAAAAAACGCGCCGCCGTGAAACGTTCCAAAAAGCTTCCGCCTGTGTCCGAGCGCGAGAACCGTCTCGGCGTATTTTATCGCCATCGCGAAAAACGAGCTTACAATCATCCAGAAAACCGCACCGTCGCCGCCGATCGCGATCGCCGAAGCAACCCCGGCGATGTTCCCCACCCCGAGCGTCCCGGCAAGCGCGACGCACATCGCCCTTGCCGACGACATTCCGCCTCCCTTCTCAGGCCGCAGAGCCGCGATCAGCTTTCCCGGCCGCTTAAAAAGTCCGAGCGACAAGGTAAGCGCGATTCCGCATCCGAAAACCGCCGCCGAAAGCCCCGGGCCGAAGACGATCGAGAAAAGAAAATCAAAAATCCTCAAAAGCACACCTCCCCCGGAAAATATATGCGATATCCGCGCGATCAATGAAAAAGCCGCGATTTTTAGCACTCCTCCCACCCCGCATGAATCCCCTCATATGGCGAATATTTCATTTCGGTATATATTTTGTTAATAATATGTAAACTATCCGAAAAACCCTTGATTTTTTCGGAAGAACGATGTACAATATTAAATGTAAGTTAGCACTCCACCAGAAAGAGTGCCAGCCGAAATCAAACGCAGAAAAATGAATCTCATATCTCAGGGAGGAATATAAAATGACAATCAAACCCCTTTGCGACCGTGTAGTCGTAAAAATGACCGAAGCCGAGGAGACCACCAAGAGCGGCATCATCCTCGCGGGAACCGCTAAGGAAAAGCCTCAGGTAGCTGAGGTCGTCGCCGTCGGCCCCGGCGGGCTCGTCGACGGTAAGGAAGTCAAGATGACCGTCGAGGTCGGCCAGAAGGTCATCACCTCGAAGTACTCCGGAACCGAAGTCAAGTGCGACGGTCAGGAATACATCATCGTCCGTCAGAGCGACATTCTCGCCGTTGTTGAATAAGATACGGCTTATATAAAAGGAGATAAGTAATATGGCAAAGAACATTACCTATGGAATTGAGGCTCGCAACTCGCTGCTCGCAGGAGTTGACAAGCTCGCAAATACCGTCAAGATCACCCTCGGACCGAAGGGCAGAAACGTCGTCCTCGACAAGAAGTACGGCGCGCCCCTCATCACCAACGATGGCGTTACCATCGCGAAGGAAATCGAGCTTGAGGACGCCGCTGAGAACATGGGTGCTCAGCTCGTCAAGGAAGTCGCTTCCAAGACCAACGACGCCGCAGGCGACGGCACTACCACCGCTACCCTTCTCGCTCAGGCATTCATCACCGAGGGCATGAAGAACGTCTCGGCAGGTGCTAACCCGATCGTCATCCGCAAGGGCATCCAGAAGGCAGTCGACAAGGCAGTCTCCGCGCTCGTCGCGAACTCCAAGAAGGTCAACGGCTCGGCTGACATCGCGCGCGTCGGCACTATCTCGGCAAGCGACGAGGTCATCGGCAACCTGATCGCCGACGCTATGGAGAAGGTCACCTCTGACGGCGTAATCACCGTTGAGGAGTCCAAGTCGGCTGAGACCTACTGCGAGGTTGTCGAAGGAATGCAGTTCGACCGCGGCTATCTCTCGCCCTACATGGCTACCGATACCGACAAGATGGAGGCCGTCATCGACGACGCTCTCGTCCTCATCACCGAGAAGAAGATCTCGAACATTCAGGAAATCCTTCCGCTCCTCGAACAGATCGTTCAGGCCGGAAAGAAGCTCCTCATCATCGCTGAGGACGTCGAGGGCGAGGCTCTCACGACTCTCGTTCTCAATAAGCTCCGCGGCACCTTCACCTGCGTCGCTGTCAAGGCTCCGGGCTTCGGCGACAGACGTAAGGAAATGCTCCAGGATATCGCTATCCTCACCGGCGGCGAGGTCATCTCCGATGAACTCGGACTCGAACTCAAGGACACCCAGATCGCGCAGCTCGGACGCGCTCGTCAGGTCAAGGTCAACAAGGAGAACACGATCATCGTCGGCGGCGCAGGCGATCCCGCTGAGATCAAGGCTCGTGTAAACCAGATCAGAACCGCTATCGAGACCACCACTTCCGATTTCGACCGCGAGAAGCTCCAGGAGAGACTCGCAAAGCTCGCCGGCGGCGTCGCTGTCATCAAGGTTGGCGCGGCTACCGAGACCGAAATGAAGGAAAAGAAGCTCCGCATCGAGGACGCTCTCAACGCTACCAAGGCGGCTGTTGAGGAAGGCATCGTAGCGGGCGGCGGAACGGCTTACCTGAACGTCATCGCTGACGTCAAGACCCTTCTCGACACCGTTGAGGGCGACGAGAAGACCGGAGTCAAGATCGTACTCAAGGCTCTTGAGGCTCCTGTACGCCAGATCGCCGAGAACGCAGGCTTCGAGGGCTCGATCATCGTCGACAAGATCATGAACTCGGGCAAGACCGGCTACGGCTTCGACGCTTACAACGAGAAGTACGTCGACATGATGGAAGCCGGAATCGTCGACCCGACCAAGGTCACCCGTTCGGCACTCCAGAACGCCGCAAGCGTCGCGGCTACCGTCCTCACCACCGAGGCAGTTGTCGCCGACATCAAGGAACCCGAACCCGCGGCTCCCGCTGGCGGTATGGGCGGCGGCATGGGCGGTATGTATTGATTTAACCGCTCAACCCGAAAGTGAATATCTCCCCTCCCGCTCCGGCGGGAGGGGTTTTGTGCGTTTTAGCTGAAAATCAAGCTCATAAACTGGTAAACCTGCCATTTTTTCTTGTGTTTCTTGACAAATAACTATTTGTACGGTAGGATATGGAAATTGCGAACCGTATGAAATGACACAACGTGAAACTTCAGATTTTATATTTCAACTCCGCTATCTCCGTGTCTGACTTCCCGTACTGAGGCGCAGAATCTTCGCCAGCCGCGCATATCCAATCTACACGATCAAGACAAACAAACGCGAATACACTTTCCGGATTGAATGCGACGGCAGAACAGGTGATAACTACGCGCACTCATACCTCGCCTACGTGATAATCGATGGAACACGCTACAACTGCTATGACTGGGGACTCATCCATATGTTCGAAAAGTTCGATTACGATCTCACCTCGCGGCATACCGAATAAAAATCGCGCCGACCCGATTCACTCAGGCCGGCGCGGTATATTTTTTTCTGACGATTCACGACACGAACCGCAGATTCAGACACATTCCCTCTCCAAACTCCCCAACGCCGCTCCGACCTTCCCGGCGACAAGCTCGGTCGTCTCACTGACAAACCTGTCAAACTCCTCCCGCGACAGCGCGATAAACTCAGATTCAAGCTCCGAATCGTCTGGAAGCTCACGCATCAGCTTCGCCTTCCGCGCGATGCAGCCGTGAGGGAGAAAATCAAGATAATCCGGAAATTCCTCAAGCGGCAGAATCTCGGTCAGATACCCCGACCCCGGATTTTTCCGCAGATATTCGGCCTCGATCCGCGAAACGCCGTGAAAAAGCCGCTCGCGCGGAATAAGCTTCTTTATCGAATCGAATTTTTCCGGCATTCCCTCGGCTATCTGACGCAGACGCTCGTCGGCCATCACCCGCCGCCACGCCGATTTGACCCGCTCACCGTCGCGGATCATCGCCGCGAACGCCGCGTCGGTCAGAAGATGCGAATAGTATCCGAGGAGAAACGAAAATTCCTCGCTTCCGGCGGAAGTTCGCGGAGCCACAATCTTCCGGTAAAAATCCTCGCAGTCGTCAAACGACTTGTGCTTTCCGCGCATGAAATGCGTCACCTCGCGCGGCGGAATAAAGGACGTCCAGTCTTCGTTTTCGATATTGCAGTCGGGCGCGATGTTCCCGACGCAGAATCCCCGGCGGTCGAGCCTTGGCAGAACTTCAAGCACGCCGTCGGCGATCATCAGATGCGTCACCCATGTCGCCATTTATTGCTTCCTTTCTGAAAAATCAGCCGCCGCTCATTTCAAACGGCGGCTTTACTTGTTATTTTATTCCATGCTTCACAACGTCCCCAAACTCGCTGACAATGCTTCCGTCAGCGACCTTGTAACGTCTCCCGTCGATTTCGAGGTAGTACGAAGCCTCCTGATCCTTGCTTATGTAGTGGCGTTCGCCGTCTATGAAAACAAAATACTCGGTCTTTACCGGCGCAGTATTCTCGGAAATGTCCTGACGGATCCTGTGAACGCTGCCGTCCTTCATATAGTAGGCGATCTCCCAGAACGAGTTTTCGCCGTAAATGATCTCGCGCGGAAGATTGAAGAGGAGCTTTGGCGGAAGATAGACCGTCAGATCGTCGGCAAATAGGCAGGCAAGCATGAACGCCTGACTTCCGGGCTTCAGCTCGATTTCCTCGGCGTCCTTCATATAGACGTCCTCGCAGACCGTTATCCGCTCGACATTTTTCTCGGTTATGACGCTTCTGAACGGCCGCTTTCCGACATTCTCCCAGCGGTAAACCCACACGAACACCGCGCCGCCGATCACCAGCAGAAGCAGAACGACAAATATGATTATCATCGCGACCCGTTTTTTCTTCATGAATTTCACCTCACATTGTTCTTTAATAAATATAATACCATATATTTGTACAAAAGTCAATGTTTTTTTGAAATTCATGATTATACACAAGCCGTGCTACGCGTTTTTGTGAATTACGCTATATTCCGTAGCAGATGAGCCACCGGTTATTCAGAATCGCCTCGTCGCACATCGCGATGAAACGCGCCACCTGTTCCCCGAGTGTGCCGTCGCCGTCGTCATCATCGGGGTCGTAATCGCCGAACCGACTCGCGAAATCCTCCGGGAAGCTGAAATCATTTTCAAGCAGAGAGCGCGCGACAGTTCGGAGAGCCTTCACCGACCCGGGCGGAACCGCGGTGATCCCGAAAATGTCGAGACAATCTAAGAGCCTTCCGTCCGGCGTCGAGAACTCATTCCCGACCGAAGCGTATCCGAGCAGATTCGAAAATCCCCAGCCAACCGCCAGCACCTCCGGGTCGCCGGGATGGTGATTGCATACCTTTTCAAACAGTCTTGTCAGAGTTCCCGGCGTCTTGTCCGGCAGAATCGCGAAATGGCAGTTACAGCTCATCAGTCCCTCTTCTTAGCCGCGTCGACCGGGCAGACGTTGACGCAGATATTGCAGTCCTTACATTTCGTGTCGTCGATCGAGAACTTTCCCTCGGGGCTTATGATTATCGCGTGGAAGGGGCATTCCACGTCGCAGGTTCCGCAGGAGATGCAGATTGAGCGGTCGATATAATGTTTCATGCTGATTTTCCTCCTTTAAGCGTTCTTCTGAGCGCGTTTGTGATGCTTTATCATGCGGAGCTTGACATAGAGCTTCGGCATACGGTTGACAAGGAAATCCTTGAGATGATTTCTCGCGTTCGCGTAGCGGTCGTGCCACCAAACGAGGAGCTTGTACGGAACCTGCTTGCCGGTGACGCGGTGATCGAGCCACTTTTCGTAGATCTTTCCGAGCTTCGGCGGCATCGCGTACGCCCACTTGTAACGCTTCACGAAGTGCATGAAGTAGGCCTCGATGAAGAGCACCTGCTCCTCGGGGAACTGCGGCTGGACGAGCGGAACGCGTCTCTGCGTGAAGTCGCCATCGGGGATGAAGCCCGCTTCCTTCGAGATCTCATAGAGCGGCGTGCCCTCGTAGGGATAGAAGATGTTCGGAATCGTGCGGTCGCTCTTGATGCGCGCGTTGAGTTTGATCGTCTTGAGCGCGCGGTGAATGTCCTCGTAGGGCAGACCGATGATGTTGTAGGTGAGCTGCGCGATTCCGTACTTGTTGAACCACTTCGAGCAGTTTATGATCATCTCGTCGGTCTGATAGCGGCGGAGATACTTGAATCGCATCTCCTGATCGCCCGATTCGAGTCCCATGTCGATCGTGTAGAAGCCGGCTTCCTTCATCTTCTTGACCGTCTCCTCGGTGAGGATATCAAAGCGGATGTTTCCGGTGCAGGGGAGTCCGATCTCCTTCTTGTACATATCGATGAACTTGTCGAACCAGTCGGGGAACATATTGAAGATCGCGTCGCGGAAGTTGATGAACTTGATGTAAGGATGCTTCGAAAGCAGCGTCTACAGATAGAGA
>CAKSVM010000093.1 GCA_934503195.1 uncultured Eubacteriales bacterium | reverse complement strand
CCGCGGGTCTCTTCATCAAGCAGGCGCGCGAGGCCGGACTCAACTGCGAGATCATGGCTGGCGACACCTGGGAGAACCAGACAATCATCGACAACGCCGGCAAGAAGAACTGCGAGGGAGTTTCGCTCTCGACCTTCTTCGACGAGAACGACACCGGAGCTTCTGACTTTGTCAAGGGCTACAAGGCCTTCCTCAACAGCGACAAGAACAATCTCACTCTCAACGGCGGCAACGACACCGTCGCGGCAGTCTCCGCGCTCGGCTACGACGCTTACATGACCGTCATCGAGGCTCTCAAGTCTATGACTGGCGATACGATCAACTCGGTCGCTCTTCGCGACGCTATCGCGAAGGTAAGCTTCACCGGAGTCACCGGAAACATCAGCTTTGACGAAAACGGCGACGCGAAGAAGGACACCGCGTACATCAAGACGATGGCTGACGGCAAGTTCAAGTTCCTCGGAACTCAGAAGACCGACGGTTCATTTAACGCCGTTAAGTAAGCGGGGAGACCCCGCGGGCAGACGTCAGGGTTTGCTTTTTGCGAATGATTTAGTTTGCAGCCCATCAGAGGGATTCGGAGTTGCCGCTACGCGGCAGCTCCTTCACCTGTTCGGGCTGACGCCCTCACCTGCCGGCGGCGTTTCGCCGCTATAAATGGTCGGGGCTTGTTGCAACTCCGTTCTTTCAATTATTATAGTTGTTATTTTACCCATAACGCGTCAATGGTGACGCGGCGAGAACGGCGGGAGTTGTCCTCTCGCCGTTCTTTAGTAGTTTACGTTACGAATGAATAAGGGAGAATCCCATGACTGAATTTTTACAAAACTGCCTGACCGGACTTTCGATCGGTTCGAGCTACGCGCTCATCGCGATCGGCTACACGATGGTCTACGGCATACTTCGCCTCATAAACTTCGCGCACGGCGATATCTTCATGATGGCGGGCTATTTCATGATCTTTTTCATGAGTAACCTCGCGCTGCCGTGGTATATAGCGGTTCCGCTCGTCATCGCCGCGACCGCGCTTCTCGGCGTCGTCATCGACCGCGTGGCCTACAAACCGCTCCGTCAGGCACCCAGAATGTCGATCATGATCTCGGCGATCGGAGTTTCGTATTTCCTCGAAAACTTCGCGACATATCTTTTCTCCGCGCTCCCGAAATCCTATCCGTCGATCGACTTCCTCAACACGAAGATCACGCTCGGTGAGGTCTCGACCTCGCTCGTCACCTTCGTCACGCCCGTCCTGACGGTGATACTCGTCGTCGTTCTGCTTTTCGTCGTCAACAAGACGAAGATCGGAATCGCGATGCGCGCCGTTTCGAAGGATTTTGAGGCTTCTCAGCTCATGGGAATCAAGATCAACACCGTCATCAGCTTCACGTTCGTCATCGGATGCGCGCTGGCGGCGGTCGGATCGGTGCTCTATTTCACGCCGCGTCCGTCGGTCTACCCGATGGTCGGTTCGCTGCCCGGACTCAAATGCTTCGTGGCGGCCGTGTTCGGCGGAATCGGTTCGATTCCCGGCGCGCTGCTCGGCGGATTCCTTATCGGCGTCTGCGAAACGTTCATTAAATTCAGCCCGCTCTCGGAGTTCAGCGACGTTTTCACCTTCGTTCTGCTGATTCTCGTGCTGCTTGTGCGCCCGACCGGACTGTTCGGTGAGAAACTGGAGGAGAAGGTATGATGCAGAATAAGAAAAAGCGCGACCTGATTCTCTCGCTCGGGCTTGCCGGGGTTATCGTGATCTTACTCGTGATCGTCGGGCTTGTCGCGTCGCCGACGTCGATGCTCTACAAGACCTTGCAGATGGGCGCGATTTACGCACTCCTCGCCGTCACGATGAACCTTCTTAACGGCTTCACCGGACTCTTTTCGCTCGGCCAGGCCGGATTCATGACGCTCGGCGCGTATGTCTTCGCGATCCTGACGATTCCGGTCAACGCGAAGGGAAGCGTTTACTATCTCTTCGGTGTCGCCGGATGGCTCAAGAATATTCAGCTGCCGTGGTTTGTCGCGCTGATCATCGCGGGAATCGTCTCCGCGCTCTTCGCGTACATAATCGGTATGCCGATGCTGAGACTTAAGAGCGACTATTTCGCGATCGCGACGCTCGGATTTGCCGAGGTCGTCCGTATCGTCGTCGCGTCAAAGCCGATGAACAGGATCACGAACGGCTCTATGGGACTTACCAGAATCCCCGGATTCTCGAATTTCTTCATTCCCTTCATCGTCGCGGGGATCTGCATCGCGATAATCGCGCTGATCATGCGCTCGACCTACGGTCGCGCGTTCAAGGCGATCCGCGACGACGAAATCGCGGCCGAATCGATGGGAATCAATCTCGCGAAGACAAAGCTTCTGTCCTTCGTCGTGTCCTCGTTCTTCGCGGGGATCGGCGGCGCGCTGATGGCGATGTACCTCGGCGCGGTTTCGTCGACGACCTTCACGATCGCGATCACTTACTTCATTCTCCTCATTGTCGTCATCGGCGGAATGTCGTCGACGACCGGAAGCGTGATCTCGGCCTTCGTCGTCATCATGGCGCGCGAATGGTGGCTGAGATTCCTCGACAAGGAGACGAAGATCGGCGATTTTCAGGTTCCGTTCCTCAGATCGGGATTCCGGATGGTCATCTTCTCGGTCATTCTGATGATCGTCGTCCTCTTCTTCAAGAACGGACTGATGGGCAACCGCGAGTTCTCGTGGGATCGGATAATCGGATTTTTCAAAAAACTCACAAAGCGGGAGAAAGGCGGCGACAGGAATGGCAAATAACGTTCTCAGTGTACGCGACGTGACGATGCAGTTCGGCGGAGTCGTCGCGGTCGACAATCTCTCGATGGAGATAAACGAGGGCGAGATCGTCTCGCTCATCGGCCCGAACGGCGCGGGAAAAACGACGGCTTTCAACGTCATCACCGGAGTCTATCATCCGACAAACGGCGAGATCGAGTTCGCCGGGAAGCTTATAAGCGCGGGCTATCCGACCGGAAAGATGAAAAAGCTCTACGCCGGGCAGAATGAGGGCAAATATTCGCGTCAGATCTCGCTGACGCCCGACCAGATCACGCGTCAGGGAATGGCGCGCACCTTCCAGAACATCCGACTTTTCAAGGGAATGACGGTTTACGACAACGTCCTCGTCGCGAAGCACCTTCTCCGCACGTCGAACATCTTCACGGCGGCGTCGAGGCTCAACTCGAAGGAAGAGGAGAGTATGCGTCACGAGACCGACGAGCTTCTGAAGCTGATCGGACTCTGGGACGTGAAGGACGAGATGAGTACGAATCTTCCGTACGGAAAGCAGCGTCATCTTGAGATCGCGCGCGCTCTCGCGACGAATCCGAAGCTCCTGCTGCTCGACGAGCCGGCGGCCGGAATGAACCCGCAGGAGACCGAGGAGCTGACCGCCTTCATCCGCCGCGTCCGCGACGAGTTCGGAATGACGATCTTCCTCATCGAGCATCACATGAATCTCGTCATGGACATTTCCGACCGGATCTACGTCATCGACTTCGGTCACATGATTTCAAGCGGAACGCCCGAGGTCGTGCAGAACGACAAGCGGGTCATCGAGGCATATCTGGGGGTGAGCGAAGTTGGCTGATATTTTAACGATTAAGGATCTACAGGTATCGTACGGCGGAATCAACGCGGTCAAGGGTATCTCGCTTTCGGTTCCGGAAGGGAAGATCGTGACGCTGATCGGCGCGAACGGCGCGGGCAAGTCGACGATTCTGAAAGCGGTTTCGGGAATCGTGAAGCCGAAATCGGCGGAAATTCTTTGGAAAGGCGAGAACATCGTCGGAAAATCGCCCGACAAGATCGTGAAGTCGGGAATCGTTCTGGTGCCGGAGGGGCGGAGAGTTTTCCCGAACCTGACGGTCAAGGAGAATCTCAAGATCGGCGCGTATCTCCGGGGGGACGATCTCTCGGCGGATTTCGGGCGGGTCTATGAGCTTTTCCCGAGGCTTAAGGAGCGCGAATGGCAGCTTGCCGGAACGCTTTCGGGCGGCGAGCAGCAGATGCTCGCGGTCGGTCGCGCGCTGATGTCAAAGCCCGAGCTTATCATGATGGACGAGCCGTCGCTCGGACTCGCGCCGCTGATCGTGCAGTCGATCTTCGACATAATCCGGACGATCAACAAGTCGGGAATCACAGTGCTTCTTATCGAGCAGAACGCAAACATGGCGCTTCAGGTGGCCGACAAGGCGTACGTCCTCGAAACCGGGCGGATCACGCTTGAGGGAACCGGAGCCGAGCTTCTGGAGAACGAGTCGGTCAAGGAAGCTTATCTGGGCAAGACCAGAAAATAATGGTATAAAAAAGCACGCGTGGGCGTGCTTTTTTCGCGCCCGTTTTTGAAAAACGGAGTTTTTTTTCGAAAAATGTTGAAATTTCCAAAAACGCTCTTGACTTTCTGAAGATTTTGTTTTATAATTAGCGTGGGAGATTATATAAGTATTACGTGAAATCGGAGGGAACCAAATGGAATTCTGTAAAATCGGCTCGGCACTCGTCGGAAGAGGCGGATGCGAGACACTCAGAATCGAACCCTGGGGCGAGAATTCGCTCCGCGTCCGCGCGACGCAGAATCTTGATTTTTCAGGCGAGCTTCGCGCGCTGACCGAAAGATCGCACGAAAACGATGAATCATCGATAAGAATCTCGGGCGACGCCGGGATCTCGAACGGAAAAATCCGCGCGACGGTAAATTCGTCGGGCGTCATCAGCTTCTACAACGGCGAAAAGCTGATTCTCCGCGAATATTTCCGTAACTACGGCGGCACGATCAGCCGCGAGAGCCGCTGTCTCAAGGTGATTTCCCGCGAGTTCAGGGGACTTGCCGGCGACGACTGGAAGCTCACGGTTCGCTTTGAGTCGAACGACGGTGAGAAAATCTACGGAATGGGTCAGTATCAGCATCCCTATCTCGACCTCAAGGGCTGCGTTCTCGAGCTTTCGCAGCGGAATTCGCAGGTCACGGTGCCGTTTTACCTCTCGTCGCTCGGCTACGGGTTCCTCTGGAACAATCCCGCGGTCGGGTCGGTCAGCTTCGGCAAAAATCTGACCGAGTGGAAGGCCGCTGACACTTCCGAGATGGATTACTGGATCACGGCCGACGACTCGCCCGCCGCGATCATCTCGAATTTCACCGCCGAGGTCGGACGGACGCCGATAATTTCGAAGAATCTTCTCGGGCTCTGGCAGTGCAAGCTCCGCTACCGCACGCAGGACGAGGTTCTTGCCGTCGCGCGGAAATGCCATGAACTCGGCGTCCCGGTCTCGGTGATCGTGATCGACTTCTTCCACTGGCCGTATCAAGGCTCGTGGAGATTTGACGAAAAGTACTGGCCGGACGTGAAGGCGATGACCGACGAGCTGCATTCGCTCGGGATGAAGGTCATGGTCTCGGTCTGGCCGAGCGTCGACAAGCGATCCGAGAATTTCTGGCCGATGAAGTCGCGCGGGCTTCTCGAACGCACCGAACGCGGCGCGGAGCAGACCTACGATTATCAGGGCGACTGCCTGACCGTCGATATGTTCCGCCCCGAGGCGCGCGAATATCTGTGGAATATCTGCGAGAAGAATTACCGCGAGCTCGGAATCGACTACTTCTGGCTCGACAACTCGGAGCCGGATTACGCGGTCTACGACTACGAAAACTACCGCTTCTGCACCGGCCCCGCGAACAAGGTCGGCAACGAGTATCCTAAAATGTGCGCGAAGGCCTTCTTCGACGGAATGAAAGCCTCGGGCGAGGAGGGATTCGTCAGCCTGATCCGCTCGGCCTGGGTCGGCTCGCAGAAATTCGCGCCGCTCGTCTGGTCGGGCGACGTTCCGAGTACATTTGAGGCCTTCCGCGACCAGCTTTCGGCCGGACTGAACATGGGAATGGCCGGAATTCCGCTCTGGACGACCGACGTCGGAGGATTCATGACCGACGACGTGAACGATCCGGATTTCCGCGAGCTGCTCGTGAGATGGTACGAATTCGCGGTTTTCACGCCCTTTCTGCGGATGCACGGCGACCGCGGCCCGCATGACATAAAACCGCTCGATGACCGCGATTTCGGCGGCGGATATCTCTACACGGGTCACGCGAACGAGCTCTGGAGCTACGGCGAGGAGATTTACGGAATTTTCCGGAAATATCTCGGTATCCGTCAGAATCTGACCGATTACATCGCCGGGCTGATCGAAAAATCGCACTCGGACGGCTCGCCGCTGATGCGGGCGATGTTCTACGAGTACCCGGACGAGTCCGCGGCTTGGGAGGTGACCGATCAGTTCATGCTTGGCGATCGGTATCTGGTGGCTCCGGTGATGGAGCTTCACGCGAGGACGCGCGAGGTCTGGCTTCCGGCCGGGAAGTGGACGCGTAACGGTGAAATCTTTGAGGGCGGGCGGAGAATCAGAGTCGACGCGCCGCTCGACGAGATCCCGGTATTTGAACGAGTATGACAACTATAAAAAACTTCTGGGGGAAAAATTATGCCGAACAGTCAATACTGTTGTTTCACGGGGCATCGTGATCTCGATCCTTCGATGCTCAAAGTAATCGAGTCGCGGGTGAAGGACGAGATCGTCTGGCTCGCGGGACACGGAGTCGACCGCTTCATCACGGGCGGCGCGCGGGGATTTGACCTGATCGCGGGTCGGTGCGTATTGGAGGCGCGGGCGTCGAATCCGCGAATCAAGCTGATCATCGCGGTGCCCTGCCGCGATCAGGAGCGCGGCTATTCGAACGCGGAGCGGCTTGAATACCGCCGTCAGCTCCGCGCGGCCGACAAGGTTCAGCTGCTGAGTGACCGGGGATATTTCAACGGATGTATGCAGGCGCGGGACCGCTACATGGTCGATCGCAGCGCGACCTGCGTCTGCTGGCTCGAGCGTGAAACAGGGGGGACATTTTTCACGGTCAAATACGCGATGCGGAATTTCCTCACGATTGTGAATCTGTGCAGTCAGGGCGACATCAAGGCCGACATTTCGCCGAACGAGGAGTATCTGATCCGCGAAGACAAGGTGAATGATCTGGATGGGTATTTTGCCAAAGTGAACGTCAGTACGACTGGTGGCGCGGAAGATGAATGAAAATGCCGGAGAGGTAAGAAAAGGGGCTGTCGTTTACTCGACAGCCCCGTTGCTTTGTGCGGATTTTATTGGAAACACTGAATAAATCGGGTTTTCGCGGAAAAGCGGCAGTACGCCTCTCAAATATCCCGCTCAGAAAACGATATCGCAAAGCTCGCGCTTCGGGACGTAATGCACGCCGTTTTCACGGTAGTACTTCGTGCTGCCGTCACGAAGCGACGCAAGCTCGCGCTCCTCGTCCGGCTTGCCGATGCCGATCACAAGCTGCGGCGCGATATTTTCGGGAATCTTTGCCGCCTCGCGGATTTTTTCTTTGTCAAACGCGCCGATTATGCAGCTGGCAAGGCCCTTTTCGTTCGCGCCGAGCGAGATTGCCAGCGCGCAGATTCCGACGTCGCGCTGGAACTTCGCCGGGTCGCCGAACTTTTCGGTGTCCTGACAGATGATGATGAAGGCAGTCGGACGGTGTCCCTCGGGCGGGAGGTGAAGCTCGGGGAGCGCGCCGCCCCACTTTGTGCAGGGCTGGATCTTCTTCACGTCGCCGCCCGTGATGAGCTTGTAGCAGAGCGGCTGGACGTTCGCCGTCGCGGGGGAGAGTCTCGCGAGGTCGACCATTTCGAGAAGCTCCTCACGCGTCACCTTACGGCTCTCGTCAAATGTCCGGCAGGTGCGGTTTTCGGTGAAAATATCCTTTAACATCAGACTCTTCCTTTCGTTTATACACGCTTTAGCTTGGCGTAGGTCGCCATCAGCTTCTTCGTTCCGACTTTGTCGAAGATGATTTCGTACATCCAGTCGGAGCCCATCGGTCTTACCGAGATGATCTCGCCGTCGCCGAAGGTGATGTGTCTGACCTTATCGCCGACCGCGAAGACGTCCTCGCTCTTCGTCTTTCCGACGTCCGAAGCGATCGACGCCGGGGTCGTCAGCTCCTTCGAGATCGTGGGCTTGCGCGATCTCGGTGCCTGCTCGGGGCGCGGCATATAGCCGAGGTCGACGATCTCCTCGGGGATTTCGTCGAGAAATCTCGAACGCGGGTTGAACTGCGTCTTTCCGAAGATCAGACGCTCGCGGACGTGGACGCAGAAGAGCTTCTCCTTGGCGCGCGTGATCGCGACGTAGGCGAGTCTGCGCTCCTCTTCGAGGTCGTCGGGATTGTTCGCGGCCTGAATGCTCGGGAAGATTCCGTCCTCAAAGCCGGGCAGGAAGACGACCGGGAATTCGAGTCCCTTCGCGCTGTGGATCGTCATCATGACGACCGCGTCGGCCGTTTCGTCGTAGTTATCGACGTCGCTGACCAGCGCGACGTCTTCGAGGAAGCCCGAGAGATTCGGCTCGGGATTGTTTTCCTCGTACTCGACGGCGTTTGAGATCAGCTCTCCGATGTTCGCGATGCGTTCGAGTCCGTCGATGCCGGAGTTCTTCAGCATCTCTGCATATCCCGTCTTGTCGAGGACGATCTTGATAAGCTCGGAGGTCGGGTTTGTGTCGGCCGCGTGGCGGAGTTCGCGGATCATCTCGACGAAATCGGTGAGGCGCGGCGCACTCTTCATGATCGCCGGATACTCGTTTGCCCGCTCCATGACCTCGAACGGCGAGATATTCAGCGCGTCGGCGAGCTGGAAAATCGCGTCGATCGTCGTCTCGCCGATCTTACGCTTCGGCTGGTTGATTATTCTCCTGAGTCTGACCGAGTCGTTCGGGTTCAAGAGAACGCAGAGGTAGGCGATGATGTCCTTTATCTCCATGCGCTCGTAGAATCTGACGCCGCCGAGCATACGGTAGGGGATGCCCGACTTCGCCATGTAGTTCTCGAGTGTGTTCGACTGCGCGTTCATGCGGTAAAGCACGGCGAAATCGGAATATTTCCGCTTTTCGCGCGTCACGCCGTCGATGATTTTGTTGATGATGTATTTCGCTTCCTCGTTCTGGTTCTGGAGCTTCTTTATGCGGATTTTGTCGCCCGAATCCTTGTCGCACCAGAGATTTTTGCCCTTGCGCCCCTTGTTGTTCGCAATGACGGCGTTCGCGGCCTTCAGGATGTTTCCGGTCGAGCGGTAGTTCTGTTCGAGTCTTATGACGATCGCGTCGGGGTAGACCTTGTCGAAGTCGAGAATGTTCTCGATCGTCGCGCCGCGGAATTTGTAGATCGACTGATCGTCGTCTCCGACGACCATCAGGTTGCGGTATCTGCCCGAGAGGAGCTGGGTCAGCTCGAACTGCGCGCGGTTCGTGTCCTGATACTCGTCGACAAGAACGTACTTGAAGCGGTTCTGATAGTACTCACGCGCCTCGTCGCACTCCTTTAAGAGCTTTACCGTCTGCATGATAAGGTCATCGAAATCGAAGGCTGACGCCTCTTTGAGACGCTTCTGGTAGGCCTTGTAGATCTCGGCGATCTTCGCCATGCGGAAGTCGTCGCCAGCGTCGATCTCGAACTCTTCGGGGCCGATGAGCTTGTCCTTGGCGCGCGAGATGACGCTGATCGTTCCGCGGACGGGGAACATCTTGTCGTCGAGTCCGAAGTCCTTCTGAATCGACGCGATGAGCTTTTTCTGGTCGTCGGTGTCGTAGATAGAGAAATCGGACGAGTATCCGAGCTTTTCGCACCAGCGACGAAGGATTCTGACGCAGGTCGAATGGAAGGTTCCCGCCCAGACCTCTGAGGCCTCGACGTCGTCGTCGCCAAGGACGCGGTCGATGCGGTCCTTCATCTCGTTTGCGGCCTTGTTGGTGAAGGTGATCGCCATCACCGCCCACGGCGGGCATGCTCCCTTGAAATACTCGGCGAGGAGTCCGGCGATTTCGTCGCCCTCAAGCGAGATTCCGTCTTCAAGCCGCTTTATGTCGTCCTCGGTGAGGTTTTCGGGCATCGACTCGTCGGCGTAGGCGTTGCCGAATCTCAGGATAAAGGCGATGCGGTTGACAAGGACGGTGGTCTTTCCGCTTCCCGCGCCCGCGAGAACGAGGAGCGGGCCTTTTGTGGTATATACGGCCTCACGCTGTTTTTCGTTCATGTAGCCGTAGAGTTTGTCGAATAAGGCGCGTTTTGCCTTTATGTATCGTTCAATGAGATTCATAATGTCTCTCCTGTTGGTTTTTTAACGGTTTCCGATGGTACATATATATTATACACCATTTTTTATCAGATTTCAAGTCAAAAGAGAAATTTTTAGTTTTTTTTATTAAAACGCTTGATATGTTCATTTTTGTGTGCTATAATATTATTTACCTAACAAGCTGATGTTTTCTTTTTGAAAGAAGGACAGGTGTATGAAAGTTATTCCTCCGTTACAGCACATGGAGCCGGCGACGACGAAGCCGAAGGTTATAATCGAACTCTTTGACGAAGAGCAGATCAACAACGTACTCGCGATCTCTGAGATAAAGCCCGAGATCGCTGTTTATATCGGCACGAAAAAGGTCAAGGCGCAGAAGCTGAAGATCAGCATAATCGCCTGTCTGCGCTCGCTTGGGGTCGACACGAAGTGCTTCTTCTACTCGGCCGATATGCTGTCGATTGACGCGGTGATACGCGAGTTTGCGACTGTGCGTTCACTTTACGGGGATTTCATAATCGATCTCACCGGAGGCGGGGAGGTCGCGGCGGCCGCGGCCGGAATCTGCGGATATTTGTACGGCGTCCCGCTGATGCGCTATGACAGGCTTGAAAAACGCTACCGCAACATAATGAACTGCCCGTACGCCGAGACGGTCAAGTCGGATCCGCACTTCAACGCGCGCGCCTTCATGAAGCTCGCCGGATGCGAGATCAAGGATCACGGACACATTTCGCTCGAAACTCTCGATTATATCGGGATGCAGGAGGTTTTCAGGGTCTGGAGCGTCTTTTGCCGGAAGAACGAGTACTGGCCGAAGCTCATTTCGTATTTACAGCTCGTTTCGCGGCTCGAAAATGGTTCGGCGGCGTATTATGTCGACGCACCCGACCGGGTTGAGTCGACCGGGATTGAGTATACCTGCGATTTTTCGATGATAAACGAGCTCAACGCGGCGCGGGTCATATATGACCTCGTTCCGAAGAAGGACCGGATCAAATTCAAGTACCGAAGCCCGCTTATCCGCAGCTGTATGACCGACGTCGGCGTGACGCTTGAACTCTATGTCTTCGCCATCGCGCAGAAGAGCGGCGAGTTTGACGACGTCAAGATCAGCATCATTGTCGACTGGGACGGCGAGGAGGACAACCCGCTTAACACGCTCAACGAGGTCGACGTAATGCTCGTCAAGGGGCAGGTTCCGCTCTTCATCTCCTGCAAGTCGGGTCAGCCAAACGTCACGGCTCTTAACGAGATCAGAACGCTGGCGACGCGCTTCGGCGGAATCAACGGACGCCCGGTGCTGGTGACAATGAGCGAGATGCGCGAGAGCGACCCGCATTTCTGCCAGCGCGCGGAGGATATGGGAATCGCGCTGATCGACGCCTCGGATATGAGCAGCGAGGAAAGGCTGTTAAGGAGGCTTCTCTTAGCAGCGAGACTCTGAGTTTAATATAAAGGCAATACCGCACAATTCGCGGCTGACGCCTTAAGCACGCATCTGCTTGCGTCTTTTCCGTCATACGTCACAAAA
>CAKSVM010000092.1 GCA_934503195.1 uncultured Eubacteriales bacterium | reverse complement strand
CCGGGACGCGTGCGCGCCGAGAGCGGATTCGGATGCGGATGCGGCGATTCGCAGAACACCCGTCAGGGCGGCTGCGGACTCGGAACCCAGACGGCTCAGGCCGCCTCGCCGACCACGCAGAACTTCCCGAACGGCCGCGAAGACAACGGCTGCGGCTGCCGCGGAAGATAACCGACTGTCCGACATTTCCGCGAACTGACCCGAAAACGTGAATAACGGCGACAGCCGCGCGAAAGCGCGGCTGTCTGTTTGTCTGCCGGAAACGCCCGTGTAAAGAACGGATTGTCCGACAATTTACGGCAAATCGCGACAGGGAAGGCAGAAAAAATGAAACGTCTCACACTACTACTTGAGGGACACCTACAACGTCAATATCGGCGTCCTCTTCTGCGGCCAGACGAGCGTTTCGACGACCGGAAGTGAGATGTACAAATTCATCCAGAAGTCGGTTATGAGCGGCGATTCCGAGTTTGACGCGATAATCTCCTCGCCCTACGACTCGATCGGCTACGCGATGACCGATCTTGTCCTCGATCTCAACACGCTCGAATATCTGAATCTCGACAAACCGTGGTGGGATCAGAACGCCAGACGCGAGCTTGTCTTCGGAAACCGCACCTATGTCGTCACGGGCGATCTGACCGTCGTCAACGCGAAGGCGACGCAGTCGATCATCTTCAACAAGCCGCTCTCCGAAATGTACGAACTCGATAATCACTACGACATCGTGAAGAGCGGAAAATGGACGCTCGACCGCTTCATCGAGAACTCGAAAAAGGTCTCGTCCGACCTTGACGGAAACGACAAGCTGAACGAAAACGACCGCTTCGGCTACATCTCGTGGCAGGACGACGGAAGCTTCTTCCTCTACTCGACCGACAATTCATACGGAATCATAAACTCTTACGGAAAGCCCGGGCTGACGCTCTATTCCGAGCGTTCGGTGAACGTATGGGAGAAGCTGATCTCGTTCATCGACAGCGAGGCGGTCTTCTCGATGAAATTCGACACCGACGTTCTCAAAGGCAAGAATAATCTTGAAATCATCGACTATATGTTCACCGGAAATCACGCGCTCTACTGCTGGGCTCCGATCGGAAACGTCCTGAATCTCAGGTCGAGCGACGCCGATTTCGGAATCCTCCCGCCGCCGAAATACGACGAAAATCAGGAGAATTACGTCTCCCCGGCCGGATCCTACGGAAACGCGATGCTGACCGTTCCGGTCACGACGAGCGACCCCGAGCGCACCGGATACGTTCTTGAGGCCTTCGCGGCGAAGAGCAGTGAGATCGTGAAGCCCGCGTTCTACGAAAAGACGCTCGTCGGCAAATCGACCCGTGACGACGAGAGCGTCGAGATGCTCGACATTCTCTTCGCGACCAAACGCTATGACATCGGAAATTTCTTCATGTGGGGAAATCTGACGAACAAGGTCATGGAGGCGTGGAACAAGAAGGACCCGAATTTCACGTCTATGTACGACGGCGCGAAGTCGGCCGCGCTTGAGGACGTCGCGAAGATCGAAAAGCTGTTTGAGTAATCGGACAAACGAAAAAATCCCCTCCGACGAGGGGATTTTTTTATATCTGCTTTTTGCGGTACTCACTCGGCGTCATCCCGCGCTGAGACTGAAAGATCCGGTTGAAGCTCGACTGATTGCGGAATCCGCAGTCAAAGGCTATTTCGGTTATGGATTTCGGTGTCTTCGCGAGCAGCTCGCACGCCGTTGAGACGCGCTGTGACGAGATGAACTCGACGTAGCTTATTCCGAGCTTTTTGCGGAAAAGACGTGAGATGTAGGATTTATCGACGAAAAACACCTTTGACAGCGTGTCGAGCGAAAGATCCTCCGAAAGATGCGTGACGCAGTAGTTGATTACCCGCCCGATCATCGAAACCGACTCGGCACTCGTCTCGTCGCGGCGTGAAACGAGATCGAGTAATGACAACGCCGTACCGAGGACGACGGCCGTGATGTCGGTCATGATCCTTTCCTTGAACGGAATTTCCCTGTGATCGTGGCTTATGTGGAAGCCGTATTCGATAAGGTCGCGGAACCCGACCGGAAGCTCGCTGTTCGGTATGAAATTGTTTCTCGGATAATAGTCGAACAGAGTCGGCGCGTAGCAGTCAAAGCTGTTCGGGTTGATTATCGCGGAAACCTGCTTTGCCTCGGGCGAAGCGGCGTTTGAGTGCGGCTGATACGGGAAGATGACAAGAAGTCCCTCGGCTACGCTATAAACCCGGTCGTCGACCGTGAATTCGACCGAGCCTCTGATTAGATACTGTGTCTCGACGTGGCGGTGCAGATGAAGACCGTACGGCTTTAAGCCAAGGTATCCGTAGTAGTTCGCGACATTTATTTCCTTCTCGAATCTGTCTTCATAAATGACATTCATCTCTTACCTCGCGAAGTGCAAAATTTCATTGGAGTTTGCCTTTAATCGTAAAGTATTATACCACTTTTTCTGGTATAATACAAGAAGAAAGCGTGGGAAAAAGCATTTTTTACACGCGGTTAATATTTGGAGGATCTTTCATGAAAAAGAAATTTATCGCTATGACACTGCTGGCCGCGCTGATTGTCTCGGCTTTTGCCGGATGCGGCGACAGCAATGATAACCCGAATACTCCTTCAACTTCTTCGGGCGAACCTGAGACTACCGAGTCTCCCTACAAGTATATCGGAAAGCTGGAGGACAAGAACTTCGACGGATACGAATTCAACATCTGCGGCGAACAGCTCAGCGACTCATACTTTGTCGAGGAAGCCGACGGCGACGTCGTTGACGACGCGGTCTACAGACGCAACAGCGAGATTGAGCAACGCTATAATATCACCCTTAACTTCTCGCTGATAGACTGGAAGACCGGACCTGACGCGATTCAGCAGAACGTTCTGGCGGGCGACAACGCGTTTGATCTCTGGTGCTCGACTCACCTCTCACTTGGAAACGTGCTGACCGGCGGATATCTGCGCGACTGGAACGACATAGCGCAGGTTGATATGTCTCAGCCCTACTATGTCAAGGACGCGAACGAAACCTATTCGATCGGCGGCCACACTAAGCTTCTCTTCGGCGACTTCATGGACTCGAATCTCAAAAAGGCGTATGTCATGCTCTTCAACAAGCGTCTCACCGAGGAATACGGCATTGACGGACTATATGACGCGGTTGACAATGGAACGTGGACGATCGACTACTTTGCTAACCTCGTCAAGGATATCCACAGCGACCTGAACGGCGACTCGGTTTATGACGACAAGGATTTCTACGGCTTCGGAACCGACAACTTCGCGATGGTCGACTCGTGGTCGAAGGCACTCGGATTCTCCGCTATCGACAATTCGAACGGAGAGCCGAAGCTCGATTTCTACAAGGAAACGACGGTCGACGCCTACAAGAAGCTCTATGATCTCTACTTCAATAATCCCGGCGTGTACGGCAAGTTCGCGGCGTTTCAGGCGAGATGGAATATGTTCGTTCCCGGCAACTGCGTCTTCACGAACAGCCAGATCGGCGACCTTCTGAACGAGGATATGCGCAACATGAAGGACGACTACGGCGTTCTTCCTTACCCGAAGTCCAATGAGTCTCAGGATGGCTACTACACTCACCTCGACGGTACCTATTCGGCACAGATGATCACGATAACCGCTCCGGACGAGGATCTCGGACGTACCGGAACGATCGTCGAGGCACTCAACGCGTACTCGCGCGAATACACGATCCCGGCACTCTATGACGTCGCTCTGAAGGTCAAGGCCTCGCGTGACGACGACTCGGTCAGAATGCTCGATATCGCGCTCGCCGGGCGCCGTTATTCGCTCGACTCGCTCGACGAGAGCAACTTCCCGCTTTCGCCCAAGAAGGTTCTCCGCTATCAGATTCAGGCCGGCAACGAGAACATCACATCATACTACGAGGCCAATAAGACCTTGGCTGAGGAATGGATCGCGTCGATGGTAACGGCGTTCAACGAGTCGGAGAAGTAAATCGCTGTAATTTCTGTAATTTTGCCGTAACCGGGCATATATTCAGTAGATATTATGCCCGTGAAATGGTAAAATATATATGAACTGCTGAGTCAGAAATGACTTGCGAAAATATTTAAGGAGGCAGAAAAATGAAAAAATCTGCACTGTTCATCATCACCGCGGTGATCACCGCACTCATGCTTACGGTTTCGGCTTTCGCCGGATCGTATGACGACGCTTTCTCCGGACTCACGCTGACTGAGTTCAAGGCGTATGCCGACACTCAGGGTCCGCGCGGATTCGGAGTTGACAGCAAGTACTACTATGTCGGCTATCTTCAGGGAACCCCGACCGTAGTCCAGTACAACGCCGCTGACGGAAGCGAAGTATCAAAGTACACCTTCGCGACCGAGGCAGGCGCGTACATCAAGGCCATTGGCACTGACGACCGCGGATATGTCTACATGGGCATCGCGAACAAGGCCAACAACGGCGCGGTTTACTTTGCCGTATGTGCTCAGGACGGAATGAAGGAGATCACCAACGTCAAGATCGACATCGCCGGAAAGGTCGGCGTGAACGGCATCTGCACCGCAAAGATCGGCGCAAAGCATTACCTCTACATGACCACCAACTACGACACCGACCGAATTTACCGTTATGACGTCACCGACGCCAAGAATCCGAAGGCTGACACATCGTTCGGCACGAACGGATATGTCGATCTCTCGGCCTTCAAGGTAACCGACCCGAACAATATCGCTGTGGCTACCGACGGTTCGATCTACATCGCCGTCAACACCGGAAATGGCAGTAAGGGCGACTCGGTAATCAAGCTCGACGCGGCCGGAACCAAGCTCGCCGCTTCGGCTGAACTCAAGGAAGCCTTCGGCGTCTGCGTCGTCGGCGAATATGTCGCTGCCTGCTCGTTCAACGGTTCGTCCTCTGAGGTAGCGATCTACAACCAGTCCGACCTCTCAAAGGTCACCTCGGTTGTCTACCCGAGCGCGAAAAAGTTCGCTCAGCTCGGACTCATCGGCGACAAGCTCTATGTTCTCGACTCGAACGACAAGATCATCACCTCGTCCTCGATAAAGATCCCGGCAAAGGCGGTTGACACCGGAAAGGCTCCCGCCACCGCTGACGCGCTTTCGGTGACTGTCCTCGCGCTCGCCGCTTCGGCCGCCGCCGTTGTCGTGGCAAAGAAGCACCACTGATTTTCCCCGCCAGAGCTTTTCATTTCTTTTCTTAAATAGAAAGGTGCTGCCGCGTTCGCGGCAGCACCTTTTCGATTGTTTAGCAGGATCTCACGAAATCCTTAATAATCTTCGCGAAGATCGGAAGACGGTCATACTCGCAGTGCGAGAAGCCGTTCATGTACTCGAATCTCAGTCGGTCGGCCGGGTAGCCAAAGTGTCTCAGCGTCGCGTCGAGGAGTTTCAGCTGTTCAAGGCGGCAGGTCATGTCGTTGCTCGCCGAGATGTTCAGAATCCGCGGGAGCTTTCTGTCGGTGCTGACGGGGACGAAATCACGGTTGATAAAATACAGAGGCGCGGCTTCGTCGATTCTGACGAGCCTTGAGTCAAGCCCGCGCTCGTTCAGGACATTGAAATGCGTCGTCGGCTGTCCGGCGTCAAGCAGCCAGCCGTCAAAAGAGAGCGGATCGATTCCGTACTTTCCGAGATACTTTTTGTCGAATAGCATCATCATCGAGAGATACGCTCCCGCCGACGAGCCGCCGACGATGATCTTCGAAAACTCATAACCCGCCCCGTTCAGGAGAAAATCGACCGCCTTCGCGCAGTCTTCAATAAACTCGGGAAAAACCGCTGCCGGATACATCCTGTAGTCGAGTGAAGCCGAGGCGATTCCGGCCTTTTCGAGCGTCCCGGCGATTCCGGCAAAATCGCTCCGACTCCCGGCACAGAGTCCGCCGCCGTGCATATAAATGAAAAGCGGCGGCTTTTTCGTTTCGGGGAGGTAAAGATCGAGCTTAAGCTCTTTTTCTTTGTCGTAAATAAGCGTTTTCATGATTTTTCTCCTTTACGCGGGAATTTCGGTCTGTAAGCTTTCGCCGTCGGGATATCTCTTTCTGAGCTTTTTCATTGCGATGACAAAGCAGAGCAGATGCACAAGCGCGGTCAGAATCCACGAGATCGGATAGGATATGTAAACCGTCTCGATCACGTGGAAGGCCGGGATCTTGAAGATCGTCGCCAGCCAAACGAGTCTGAATCCGCAGGCTCCGGCGAGCGACACGACCATCGGAAGAATCGAGTATCCGATTCCGCGCATTCCGAGCGACAGGCAGTCCATGATTCCGCAGAGGAAATAGGGCGTAGCTACGTAGTCAAATCTTATAAGCCCCGCGTCGACGACGGCCTGAGTGTCGGAATAGATCCAGAGAAGCTTGTTTCCGAGGAAGGTAAGCGTGTTTCCAAGGATAAGTCCGGTCACGACCGCGCAGGCCTGACCGATCAGCTGGATTCTCACAATCCGCTTGAAATTGTGCCGGCCGAAGTTCTGACTCGTGAAGGAGACGACCGCCTGCGCGAAGGAGTTCATCGCGACGTAGACGAAGCCTTCGAGATTTCCGGCCGCCGCGTTGCCCGCGACCACAACGTCGCCGAAGAGGTTTATCGACGACTGGATGACGACGTTCGAAAGCGAGAAAAGCGTTCCCTGAAGCCCCGAAGGAAGTCCGATGCGGATTATCTGGAGAAGCTTTGTTTTGTCGATTCTGAGCTTTTTAAGCTCAAGCTTTATCGCCCCGGTCTCGCGCATAAGGCATCTGACGATCAGATACGCCGAAAGCGTCTGCGTGAGTATCGTGGCGAGCGCGACTCCGGCGACGTCCATTCTGAAGACGACGACAAAGATGATGTTGAGAATCACGTTCAGAACTCCGGCCGTCGCGAGATAGTAGAGCGGGCGCTTCGTGTCGCCGATCGAGCGCAGAATCGCGCTTCCGAAGTTGTAGATCGTCACCGACGGCATTCCGATGAAGTAGATTCTGAGGTAAACCGTCGCCAGCGGCAGAATCTCCTCGGGAGTCGACATGACCTCCAGCATCCCGATCGCGCCGAAAAGTCCGATGAAGGTCAGAGCGATTCCGCCGATCAGGCTTAAGAGCAGGGAAGTGTGGACGGTTTTTGAGAGATCCTCGTCGCTTTTTGAGCCGTAGTATCTGGCGGCCAGGACGTTGACTCCGGTCGAGAGGCCGATGAAGAAGTTGGTCATCAGGTTTACGAGCGCGCCGTTCGAGCCGACTGCCGCCATCGAGTTGTCGCCGCAGAATTTACCGACGACGATTATGTCGGCCGCGTTGAAGAGCAGCTGCAAAAGGCTGGCGGCCATCAGCGGAAGCGTGAATTTGAGCATCTTTGGGAGTATCGGGCCCGAACACATATCTATCTGATACTTGTCTGTCTTTGTCATGAAATCTCCTTTTTTGTTTTTTTCGATTCGGAGCGGAACACCAGAAGGAAGCAGATTCCCTCAGCCGCGGCGGTCACAATCCACGTCGCCGGGTAGAGCGCGTAGACGTAGGTAACCTTGTGGAAGGCCTCGATCGGGAAGACGAAGGTCAGGAATCCGACTCTGAACGCGCAGATTCCAACAAGCGAAATTATCGCCGGGAGAAGCGAATGCCCCATTCCCTGCATTCCGCCTATGAAGACCTCCATGGCTCCGCAGAGGAAGTAGAGCGGGAGCAGGATCTTAAGTCTCTCGATTCCGTAAATGATGACGTCGCTTTTCTTTATGTAGATTCCGAGCAGCTGCGGCGCGAAGATGAGGAAAAAGCTCAGCATCAGGACTCCGGTGCAGATGACGACGCACTGACCGACGAGCTGAACGTGCTTTACGCGCTTCATGTTCCGCTTGCCCATGTTCTGCCCGGTGAAGGAAGTGACCGACTGCATGACGGCGTTCATCGTGAAGTAGATCATGTCCTCGAAGTTTACCGCGGCGGTGTTGGCGGCCATGACCGTCTTTCCGAAGCCGTTTATCGACGACTGAATCATGACGTTCGAGATCGAGTACATCGACGACTGGATTCCGGCCGGGAGTCCGATCTTGACAATGCGCACGACCTTGTCCTTTGAAAATCCTAGCTTCTTGAAATCGAGTCTGATTCCGCCCGACTCGCGCGAAAGGCAGATCAGGACGAGAACCGCCGAGAGAGCCTGAGTCAGGATCGTCGCGACCGCGACCCCGGTGACTCCCCAGTGGAAGAGCGCGACGAAGACGATGTTCAGCACCACATTGAGTCCGCCCGAGATCACAAGGAAGATCAGCGGACGCTTTGTGTCGCCCACGGCGCGCAGAACCGCGCTCATGAAGTTGTAGACCGTCATCGGCGTCATTCCGAGGAAATATATCCTGAGATAGAGAAGCGCGTGCGGAAGGACGTCGTCGGGCGTGTGCATCATGATGAGAAGCTGCCTTGTCAGCGAGAGCGCGAAGCAGGTCATGAAGACTCCGATCACAAGGCTGAGTGAAAGCGCGGTGTGAAGAGTCTTTGAGAGTCCGTCCTCGTCCCCCGAGCCGAAAGCGCGCGCGGCGGCGACGTTCACGCCGACCGAAAGGCCGAGAAAAAGATTCGTGAGAAGGCTGATAAGCGGTCCGACCGCGCCGACCGCGGCGAGCTGAGCCTCTCCGGCAAAGCGTCCGACGACGATGCTGTCCGCGGCCGAGAAGAGAAGCTGAAGCACGTTCGTCGCCATCATCGGAAGCGCGAAGGCGAGAAGCTTCGGGAGAACGGCTCCTGAGCACATATCTATCTGAAATTTCTGTTTTTTCAAGTTGTTTCTCCATAAATAAACGTTGCCATAATATTATAGCTCATACGGCGCGAAAAGTCAAGAAATATTTACAAATATTATATACAAACTATACTTCGCCGGAGTCGGAAAAACTGGGCAACAAAAAAGTTCGTGAAAAAATAAACTATGCTTGACAAACTCAAAAAATGTGGTATAATATAATTGGGTAAGGATTTTTGACTTCATGGTAACATCAAAATAGCCTACAGAAAGGATGAGCGATATGCTTGAAACCAGAAAAACCAAGATAATCTGCACGCTCGGTCCGGCCTCGTCAACTCCAGAAAAAATCAGCGAAATGATAAAAGCCGGAATGAACGTCGCCAGACTCAACTTCTCCCACGGTGATCATGAGGGACACAAAAAGATCGCTGACATGGTGAAATCGGTGCGTGAGAGCCTTGGGACGCCGACCGCGCTGCTGCTTGACACCAAGGGACCCGAGATAAGACTCGGAGTGTTCGATTCTCCCGTGAATCTCGAAAAGGATCAGGAATTCAGACTGACCTTTGACGACTCGGTCGGAGATCAGAATCACGCGTCGGTCACATATAAGAATCTCTGGCGTGACATTACCGCCGGAGGCTCGATTCTCATAGACGACGGCCTTGTCGAGCTTAAGGTGAACAGCGCGAATGAAAACGGGATAAACTGCCGCGTGGTGAGCGGCGGGACGGTTTCGAGCCGCAAGGGTGTGAATGTACCCGGCGTGAAGCTGTCGATTCCTTTTCTCTCCGAGCGCGACAGATCTGACATACTTTTCGGAATCGAACAGGACTTTGATTTCATCGCCGCGTCGTTCACTCAGTGCGCGGCTGATATCGAGGCGATACGCGCCCTGCTCGAAAAGCACAGCGGCTCTGACATCCGCATAATCGCGAAGATCGAGAATGCGGCGGGTGTCGAGAACATAGACGAGATCATCAAGGTCTCCGACGCGATAATGGTCGCGCGCGGAGACATGGGAGTCGAAATCCCGATGGAGGAGATCCCGATCATCCAGAAAAAGCTGATCTCAAAGGCGTATAACGCGGGCAAGCCGGCGATCACGGCGACCCAGATGTTAGAGTCGATGACTCATCATCCGCGTCCGACCAGAGCCGAAATCACCGACGTCGCGAACGCGATCTACGACGGAACCTCGGCGATCATGCTCTCGGGCGAGACGGCGGCGGGCGAATATCCGGTCGAGAGCGTCCGCACGATGGCGCGCATCGCTACGAGAACCGAGCGCGACATAAATTATATCGAGAGATTCAGACAGAATCAGCTCTCTGGCTTCTCAAACGTCACGACGGCGATCTCCCACGCGGCCTGTACGACGGCGCACGACCTCGGCGCGAACGCGATAATCACGGTCACAAAGTCGGGAACGACGGCGAGAATGATGAGCCGCTTCCGTCCGGTGACGCCGATAATCGGATGCTCCCCGGTCGAAAAGGTCTGCCGTCAGCTCTCGCTGAGCTGGGGCGTGACTCCGATGATGATCGAGGTTCAGACGACCTCCGACGCGCTCTTTGAACACGCGATCTCGGTCGCGGCGAAGAACGGATACGTCGAGTACGGCGACCTCGCGGTCATCACGGCCGGAATGCCGCTCGGCGTCTCGGGAACGACGAATATCCTGAAGGTTCAGATCGTCGGCGACGTCCTGACCTGCGGAACCGGAATCCCCTCGGGAGATTTTGAGCCGGTCTGCGGAACGCTCTGCGTCTGCCGCGATGAAAACGAGGCGAGACAGTCCTTCAAGCCGGGGGACATTCTCGTGATTCCGGCGACGTCGAACCACATAATCGACATTCTCCGTCACGCGGGCGGAATAATCTGCGAGATCGACGGCGACGACTCGCACGCGGCGATCGTCGGACAGGCACTCGGAATCCCGGTCATCGTCGGCGCGCTCGGAGCCACGAAGATCCTGAAGTCGGGAACGGCGGTCACTGTCGACGCAAAGCGCGGCATGGTCTACTGCGGCGGCGACCCGAAGAAGGCGTGAAAAAGCCGTAAATCCAAGCCTGAGAACTGAAAACGCCATTGTCCGGAAAGCCGGGTAATGGCGTTAACTTTATTTATCTAAGATATTTTCCGGCGTCCTTTTCTAGCTTCCGCCAGACCGGATATTCGTCGGGCGAGGTGAAGAGAATCGGCTTTATGTCGCGGTTCAGCGCGCTCATCTCGCCGACCGCGTTCATCGCGTGGTCGCTGACGCAGATTTTTCCGAGACTCGTCGCGCAGATGAGTCTGAAGAACTTCCGGCAGGTGTTACGGTAGGCGTCGGACAAATAATTCTTGTCGCCCTCCGGGAGAATTTTGTGTCCGAGCTTTTCGATCGCGCGGTAGCCCTCGATGTTCGCGTCGATTATCGAATCAAGGTACTCCGAATCGTTTTTTATCTTTCTGAGGTCGACCGAGCAGACCCGATCCGCTTCGCGGTGTCCGGCCGAAGACGAGAAGGCGAACATCACGTTCTTTCCGGGGAGCGAGTCGACGAGCTTTTCCGTTCTGACATTGTTGCCGACAAAGACGAGATTTTCGGAGCGGTTCTGACTGAGAATTCCGGTGATTTCCGGAATCTGCGTGCAGCGCGCCGCGATGAAGATCACGTCATAGAGATCGTCTGGCGACAGAGATGAGATTATCGGAATCCGGCTGACCTTTGTGAAGGGACTGAACTTCGATTTGATCCGGAGTCCGTCCGATTTCAGCCGTTTGCCCCACTCACCACGGGCGAGAAGCGTTACGTCCTTTCCCGCGCGGAAAAAATCGTTCGCCAGATTGCAGCCGAGCACCCCGGCTCCGAAGACAAGAATCCGCATGATATACCTCCTGATTAGCGTTGACTAACTGATAATCAAAGCAAAACCCTCAGGTAAAACCTGAGGGTCTGGTGGGAGCGGGTGGATTCGGACCACCGAAGCTATCAAGCAGCAGATTTACAGTCTGTCCCCTTTGGCCACTCG
>CAKSVM010000091.1 GCA_934503195.1 uncultured Eubacteriales bacterium | reverse complement strand
GGAACTTTATTTTGAAATAACAGACGTTTCTTCATACGAGACTACAACAGCCCTGCGCGACAACGCAAGACAGTGATCCTCATTTAAGAGAATTGTGTCCGGGCTGCCATTGATTTCTGAATGAAAAATATTATTTGGTGAGGGGCAATAAACCAGATGAGCAGACACGCTATTACAATCATTGACTGTTACCGAAACAATGATACAGTTTGCATTTACCATTTTCGTATTCTTTTGCCATTCTTGCACCTCCGCTTTCAATAAGAACGAAGTTGCTATAATACTCATCTGTATGCTGCTGATTATCACAATACTCGATCTGATAGCTCGAGATGGGGGGTGCCCATCCAAGCTCACAGCATCACAATACCTGACGTCAGAGCCAGTGGTTACTTTTTGCCAACTACTCTTCATTGCGGAGTGACTGATTCGTATGGATTTGATCACGGCAATCTCTTATATCCAACAAAATACAACCATGCCGCGCCGTACACTTATGTGACTTGTATACAGTTCCGCAATCTGCTTAACTTCTCAATCTACGTCCCTGCCTTTCAGACACCTGAAAAATCATTCCGTATCACGCCCGCTATCAGATCGCGCAGATGGCGGTTCGGTGAATTCAGCACGTGCTGCGCAGAAAAGACAGTGAAGTCATGCTTCAGGTCGCAGGCGAGATACGAGCAAGCCGCGCCGCCCCAGCCGAAATCGCTGCTGCCGGAATATTCATACTCGCAGCGCAGCCCGAGCCCATAGGTGTAGCCAAGCGCACGCTGGCCGAAATATTTCCGCATATCTGACGTCATCTGATCGGAGGCGAAGAGCTCAAGCGTATCACGCTTCACGGTCTTCCCGGTGCGCCAGCCCTCAAGAAATTTCATGTAGTCGTTTACAGTCGTCACGCAGCCCGCGCCTCCGCTCTCATACTCACTCCCGAGCCGATATTCATTTTCGCCGCCTATCGGTATAAATCTGCCGCTTTTATCGTCGTATCTGTACTGCGCGGCGAGCCCTGCGATGTCGTCGGGCATCGGAAGATATGTCGTATCATGCATCCCGAGCGGTTCGAAAAAGTTATCGCGCATATACTCACCAAAGTGCTTGCCCGATACCACCTCAACTAGCGCGGCTATGACGTCATGGCAGAGACTGTATTCGTACTGTGTGCCCGGGTCGAAGGCGAGCGGTTCGCTCGCGATATACCGCATCATCTCACGAGTCGGGCAGCGACAGCCGGTTTCTTTTTGTCCGCGACGTATTCCATCGCTGTGAAGGTCATATGTCAATCCCGCCTGCATAGAGAGCAGATCGCGGATTGTGATCCTCCGCTTTGCCGGACGGATATTACCATTGTCGTTCACCTCCATGTCGGAAAACTCCGGGAGATAGTCAGAGATATTGTCTTCAAGTCTGATCTCTCCACGCTCAAAGAGCCGCATCGCCGCCGTTACAGTCATCGGTTTCGAGCATGAGTAGATATTATAACGTTCTGTACCGTTTATCGGCTTTGCCCGCGCGGCGTCCGAGTAGCCCTCCATGCGGCGATAGATTACCTCACCGTGCCGCATTACACATATGTCGACAGACGGAATACCGTATGCCAGAAACCGATCAATCAGTTCTTCAAGGTGCTTCATCTCAGACCTCGATCTCATATCGGTTCAGTCCTCCGAAGAATGGCGCGTAGACTATTATCCGTCCCTTTGAGTCCTCAAAAACGCCGTGATTCGTGTAATCCGCCGGACTTTTCGCGTTGTGTTCGGGACGCGCTGTGTCGATGACGGTCACGGTATCGCGCTTTACCCTGTGGGATTCACGGTCGATCTCGGCGATGCAGAGCGGAAAACGCGGACCGTTTCCGGACGGATTCGAGTCGTTTATAACTCCGATATAAAAGAGTCTGCCGCCCGAGTGCGCGAGAAGCTTCGGGACGGTCGAAGAGGCATACATAGTTCCGCCGTCGTCATAGGTCAACGGCTCCGGACGCGACCAGTGACAGCCGTTGTCGTCCGAAACCGAACAGAACTTCTGCCCGATAACCTCATTCTCGTGCCTGTAGTTCGAGTTGCGCATGACCATCATATATCGGTTCCTGTCAAGTCTCGCGAAGGTCGGCTCGAAGACTCCGCGGATCGATTCCTCAGGCGTGACCTGAACATATTCACTCATCGTCCAGTCATAGCGGAGATTTTCCTCGTTCCACCTCGCGCGCAAGGCTCCGGATTTGAAGAAATGGAACTTCTCCGGCTCAAACAGCTCGCCGTTTTCGTCGACGATCTGGCACTGGATTCCGACAAGCAGACTTCCGTCGTCAGCCGGAATTATCTGCGGTGCCATGCAGATAGCAAAATTACGTCCGAAAACCATATCCGGAATCGGGTTGTCTTTCGTCTGCCCCTCAGTGATTATGCAGTGCTTGTCGGTCCATGTGCGGCCGTTGTCAAACGAGAGCCGATAGAACGGACGGCTGAACTTCTTCGTGCTTAAATAATTGTTCGCGATCCAGTACATCTCATTGCTGACATAGAGGATGACTCCGGCCTTTCTGTCGGTATAGAGTGCTGCGTTTCCGCCCATCTTTACCATGCTTCCCCTGCGGTCGTACTGAAACGACTTCTCGACAAAGCCTATCTCTTCCCAGCTCAGCCCCTCGTCATAGCTCCGCCACATCATGTTTCCGACGCCGCTGTCTGATCCGTTTGAGACCGAGGCGTTCATTATGAGACTTCCATAGTCCTCATTATCCCCGCACGGACAATACGCGAAGGTCGCGCCGAGAAGTCCGTATTTTTCGTCGCGGATCTGCGACTCGGTGGTTTTAATTTTCATTTGTCTTCCCTTTCACATCGTCCGACCGCGCGGAACTCGCTTATCTTCATTCCGAGCTGCCTTTCAAACGCACGGTAGAGACCGGACGGAGATTCGTATCCGACCATCGCCGCGATCCGTTCGACCGACGAATCCGTCCGGGTCAGAAGCTTCACCGCGTTATGCACGCGGACATCGCGGAGCTTTTCACGAAAGCTCATCCCATAGATCTCCCGAAGATTCCGGCTCAGCTGACGCTTTGATAGATTCAGCTCGCGGGCGAGATCCTCCTCTGTGACGTTTTCGGAAAAACGCTTTCCGAACCACATTTCAATGTTGTAATACCTGTTGTGAACCGAATCGACCACGGCTTCGGACTTTTCGCGCGACTCGTTCTCAGCTCCGCGGCAGATCAGCCTCAGAGTTTCTATATAGAATTCCGTAAGCATCGCCTCGACAATAACCTCCCCGCAAAGTCGGTTTGAGCAAAGCTCATCGCGCAGTTTTTTCATTATCGCGACCGATTTCTCACCATTGTCGATAATTATCGGCGAGGTGATTTTTCCAAGTATCCCGTCAAAGAGATCAAAATATTCGGTCTCAGCCCCTCTCCCGCAGTATGAGAAGCGGACGGCGAGTTTTTCGGCGTCTTCTCCGTCGGCGATCGTGCCGTGATGGAGACCGGGCGGGATCAGACAGATTTTTCCGGGCGTCATTTTTATCGGCTCGCCGCTCAGCGTCTCGATGTGAAATTCCCCGCTCACCGCCGCGATGAATTCATAACAGGGGTGTGAATGTATCGCGGGAGAAAATGTGAACGCGCTGAAAAATCCGGTATCGAGTATCGTGTTGAGCTGAATATCCTTGAGCTGCTGTGAAATTACGGTAGACATTTTTGAGAGTTCCTTATTTTATCCCGAGTTCCGGGCGTTTTCTGACGACGACCTCAAAGCATTTCACGGCGTCTACGAGCATCGAGTCGGCGTCGCCGATTTTTCCGTGAATAATCGCTCCGGCTTCCTCCAGCGACTCCTGATAGCGCGGGAAATACGCCGCGGCGGGTCCTCGCGTGATAAACTCCTCCCGGTCGGATTCCGAGCCGTCGTAGTCGGTTACCCTTATTACGACCTTTCCATAAACCGTCGGATCGAGATATTCGTCGACGGCGTGAATGAAGGTGCAGCGGCTGAGGTCGACTCCGATGAGGAGTATCTTCCCGCCGTTTTCGTACAGCTTTCCATAGCTTCCGGTCATCGGTGTTCGGGTCAGCGAACAGCGGTCGGACTCGACAAACTCCCGCGCGTCCTTTCCGATCGCGACGACCGAGTGCGAGACGTGGAGCGAGCGGATACAGGTCGGATCGCCAGAATCGACCGCGCGGTTCGCTCTCAGAACGGCGGCGCATGGCAGCGCGCCGATACAGGGCATCGTGCGCCTTATGTCAAACACCGGGCTATCCTCGCGGATATTGCGGAAGGTGTGTGTCGGGATCATAAGAAGTCCGTCGGGAACGCATTCAGAAAGCGCGTCGATTAGCAGGTCGGCTCCGGTTGAGTTTACCGCGTCGATCTTTCCGACCGCCTTCATCGAGGTGTGAAAGGTCAGGAGATCATCCTTTTTTATCCCGAATTTCAGAATGCCGGCTTTGAGGTCTTCTTTCGTGTACATAGATTATATCACAACTCCGGTGTCGGGTCAAGAGTTTTTCGCGAGTTCAGCTTTGAGCGACTCAAGGCTCGCTAGTGCGGGCTTTTCATACGAGGCGTAAAGCGAGGAGAAGGTATTCTCGCCGTTTTCGTAGATATTCTGGAAGATCATTCCGAGATCTCCGAGATGGTTCATGAAGAGAAAATCGGTGCGCGCGCCGCTTGTGATTATGTCAATCATCTGCGAGGACATATCGTCGCGGGCGTATTTGATTTTCAGCGCGGTTTCATAATAAACCGGAGTGACGCGCTTCTTGCCCTCGTACGCCAGCAGTTCGGCCGCCGCCGAGATCGCGTCAAGATTCGTCGCGGTGATCGGAACTCCGCCCCAGACGACCAGCTCTCCGACGACCGAGTGATATTCTTCGATCGACTCATCAAGCTTTGGAGTCGGAATTATGCCGAAATCATTGTTCATCATCCGGAGTTCATCCCATCCACAGGTGTAAAGGCGGTTCACAAGGAAGAGCGACTCGCCGTTTCCGAACTTCTGTGTGTGTTCGTGGTTGTCCGAGAATTCGAAAGTGTCCTCGTTTCCGACGAAAAGCGAGATGAGCTTGTCAACAAGATCGACTGTCCGCTCGCTGTTCATTTTCAGAACCGGATAGCCTTCACTGTCGCGCTCGGTGAATCTGAGTCCCGAGCTGTAAGCCATCCAGTTGAACGCGGAGCAGCCCACCTGAACCGTGGCGTAGATATCCTCGTTATCACGCTCGCCGTTTCCGTTGACATCGCGGTAAACGCCTTTTGAAATCTCTCCGTATTTGTCAAGCGTCCATTTGCCGTCAAGGACGAGCTTATAGAGGTCGTTATCCTCCATTCCCTTGATCTCGGACAGCAGACGTTTATTGAACATGACACCAACAATTCGCTCGATTGAGTTGTAGCAGATATCGCCGAAGAGAATCGACGCGTTTTCGGAATTGAGCGAGACCGATTCGATATAGCTCCGGTTCCACCACGGCTTGTCGAGATCGATGTAAGGAAGCTCGGAAACCTGCATGTATAATCCGCTGTTCACAAGCGGCACAACATAACTGGCGGCTGTGAAGACAAGATCATAGTCATCCGATCCCGAGTTGACCGAATTCCTGACAACTCCGGCAATTTCAGCGTAATGGCGCGTTATCGACTCGAATTTGACCCCGAGCTGATCCTCGACAGCCATCGTCCGATAGTAGATTGCCTCAGAGACAACCTCACCTTCGTTCTGGCCGCTTATAAGCTGTTCTGTGCTTTCGAATAGCCGTATTGTCGTTCCATCGAATCTGAGTCCGGATGGAAGGTCGGGCAGGATCTCGGCCTCGGTCGTGACCTCGGGCTCGGTCGTGACCGGATCGTTGGTGGTGGTCTCGTTTCCGACGGATGTGTTGCCGCAGGACGCCGTGACAAGAGTCAGGGTGAGCAAAAGACAAATCAATGTTTTCTTTTTCATTTTGTGTTCCTCCATGATTCAAGTAATTTCCATGCGTTTTCGTAAAGGTCGTTTTTCGCTGATTCATCGAGCGGTAAAAAGGGTTCGCGGCAGATTCCGTACGGTACGCCGTAGTATTCTATCATCTGCTTACTTCCGACGACCGAGCCGTATTTCAGCACGACGGAGATCACGCGATCGGCGATCCGCTGCAATTCAAGTGCCTCGGACATCCTCCCTTCGCTGAAAAGCGACCATATGCAGCCAAATACGTCGGGCATGAAATTGTAGGTGGTTCCGATTCCGCCATCCGCGCCAGCCGCAAGTCCCGAGAGAAGCATTTCGTCCGAACCGTTGTAGAAGACCTTTTCGGGATACTTCGCCGCGAGACGGTTCAGAAGATAGAAATCCGACGAGGTGAATTTCATTCCCTCGACGCCGGGGATCTCTAGCAGCTCGCAGAGCTGGTCGAAGCCGTACGACGCGCCGGTCAGTGCCGGGATATTGTAGATTATCAGCGGAAGTCCCACATCAGCGAGACGTTCGTAGTAATGCTTCACCTCATCGAAGCGATAATTGTAGTAGAACGGCGTCACCGACGAGATGGCGTCGACACCGCACATTACGGCGTGTCTCGCTAGTTCGAGGCTGTCATTTGTCGAAGCCGCGCCGATGTGCGCGATGATTGTCAGACCGTCCGACGCGGACATTACGCCTTCGAGAATCTTCCTGCGTTCCTCGGTTGAGCAGAGTATCATCTCCGCGCTTGAACCGCCAACGTAGAGTCCGTTCACACCGTCGGCGCGAAGCTTCTCAACCAACCGCGCGATGCTGTACATATCGATTCCGCTGTCGCCGCCGAACGCGGTCATGAGCGCGGGGAAAATACCCGCGAATTTTTCTTTTTCCATGGATTTTGCCGACTCCTTTGATACCTTTGATCCGGTTCGTACCGCCGCCCGGATTATCAGTATTATATCACAAAAGCGCACAAAAAGAAATAGCCGGATGCGACAAGTATTTCAATACCATGTCCCATCCGGCAATTGTTTGATTGAATTTTATCGCAGGAAGTGTCGCATACGTACATTCGCCATTGTGCTGTCAGATATAGTGTCTTCAACCAAGCTTTACTGTGTAATGCTCCACGAAAATCAGACCAGTATATCAAAAATATTGATAAAAGAGATCCCTTGTGGCTTCAGATAAATCGCTTATTCGTCATTCGTAGAAATTCCGTGAGATGAACTCCTCCTGGAAGTCCCGCGAAAGCGACACGAACGGCGCGGAGAATCCGCATACGCGGACGATTATGTGTCCGTATTTCTCCGGTTGCTCCATTGCCGCCAGAAGCTCCTCCTTTTTGACGCAGTTCACCTGCATGATATGCGTTCCCGACATAGCGCACCCGCGGAAGAAGCCTTCGAGCAGCTGTTCGTTCATGCTTGCCGCCGGAAGTATCACGTTGATGACGCTTCCCGCCGAAAGCTCGGTCATGTCGGTGTATCTGAGTCCGGAGAAGACGTCGGTCACCGACTTTATCCTGTGAAGTCTTGACGGAGTGAGTCCCTGCGAGATATAGTCGCCTGCGTGGCGTCCGTTCGGCGTCGCGCCGAGATTCTTTCCCCACCAGATTATCTCGGTGTACATGAAGCTCGAGAGCTCCCATCTTCCGCCGTACGCCGTCGGGAAGTCCTTCGAGCCGGTATAAAGATCATGCAGAAGCCGCGCGGTGAGTCTTGCCGATTCCTCCGAACCGTCTCCGTAGCCCGGCGCTTTCATCGCCTCGCGGCGAAGCTCCTCGTTTTTCCAGTCGCCGCGGCATTCATCGGCGAGCTCGGCGAGCGTGCAGAGCTTTTCGTCAAAGCAGAGACGCTTCATAGAGAGAAGCGAGTCTATAGTGTCGGGGAGAACCGCGAGGTACATGACCTCCCAGTTATAGCGTCCTCCGCCCTCTGAGAAGTCCTTCCGCTTTTTAAGGCTGTCGAGCAGGAGCGCCGAGTACGCCGGAACCGGGATATAGTCGCTCCAGTGCCTGACTCCGTTCGTCTCAAGCACCGCTTTGCGGCGCATTATGAGCAGGATGTTGTCGAGCACGCCCTTGTAAAGCTCCTCGAAGTCCTTCGCTTTTCTGAGGTCGGTGAAGTCGGAGATCTTCTGGTTTCTGAGCTTTTCAAGCGGCGGATTCAGTCCCCACTCGACGGCTTTCAGCGTATTGATGTATCCGCAGGCGTTCTTGTAAACGTCGTCGATCGAGAGTCCCCAGCAGCCGCTTATCGTGTAGTCGCGGGCGTCGGAAAGCGATATTCCGCGCTTCAGCAGCCCCGGAATGTAGGTGTCGTCATTGACATAGAGCATGATGCTCTTCTCGCGGAGTATAGGCGAGCCGATGAGCCTCAGGTATTCTTCCGACGACTTCGCGCTAAAGCGGCAGGCGATCTTCGGGAACATACTGTCAAGCTCGGTATGCGCCTCGATGAACATTTTTGTGATCTCGTTGAAGAGCTCGTTTCCGTCGTCATCGCAGCCGCCGATTGTCAGGGAGTTTTCGTATTCGTAGTCGGCGTAGCCCTCCATCTTCCTGCGGCGGTCGACGTGCGAATCCCAGATCAGTATAAAGCGGCAGATGAGGTCGTAAATCTCCTCGCGCTTCACTCCGCGCGCGATGTCGGCTTCATAAAGCGGCGCCAGAAGCTTGTCTGTCCGTCCGAAGGAGTTGAAGCCGACGCCTTCGATTGAGCCTACCGCCTTTCGCATGAAAGCCAGCGTGCAAAGCCCCTCATAGACGCTCTCCGGACGCTCCCACGGAACTCTGGAGGCGGTTTTTGCGATGAGACTGAGATTCTTCCGCTTTTCCGGGTCGGACTCTGAACCGAGCTTTTTTTCGGCGAGCGCGGCGAATTTGTCGAGCATTGTCTTTTCGGCTTCAAGACTTGCGAGCGCGGCGTTTACAAAATCGCGCTCACGGTCGGATTCACATTCCTTCAGAGCCTCCTTTGCCTCCTCCATGACGCCGCGAAGACCATTCCGGAAGATTTTCTTCATCGGAATCTTGTAGTGTTCGTCGTCGAAATAGTTCCAGTGCCCGAAATAGATTTTTTCGGCTTTGTCAGCCTCGTACAGCCGGGTGTTTTCGGGGTCAACGTTTCTCAGCGCGCGCGAGTTATGTTCGGTAACCCAGCCGTTCGCGTGAGCCATTCCGCGGCACGAGTCGCCGTCGCAGTATGGGTCGAGCGCGCCGGTCTCGTAGTAGAACGGGATGCCGTCAAAAAGCACGGGCTCGACCATCGACGCGATGGTGCGGTATTGTTCCGCCTTGAACTGAAATCCCGTTGAATCCGGGTGCTTTGCGGCAAATTCGTCCATTGCGGCGTAAACCCTGATTTTCAGCTTTTCCGCGCTTTTTCTGGCGTCGCCGTTTATAACATAATAATCATAGAGCAGCTTTCGCTCTTTTGTGTAATCCATTCTGATCCTCCCGTACACAGACATAAGGTTTTGTGAAGACTTGCCGACAGCGGGGCTCTGATACGGCGAAACCCGCGTTTGCCCTGCCGGTCAGTTCTATTATACTCACGGACACACGGAATGTAAATACATCCGCTGTGTTTTTTATAATCTGTGATACTGTTATTTCCCGCGAAAGCTTGACTTAAGGACTCTTTTCTGATATAATAAAACCGGAAAGCGAGGAAAAAGAGATGCTCTTCAAGGAACAGAACATAAACATTATCTCGGTATCTAAGATATTCTACGCGGTGGGCGGCAAAACCGGCGAGTACATAAAGTATACCACTCCGCTTTATTTCAACGAGCTTATCTATCGTCTTGGCGGCGAGAATTACACCTATTTCAACGGGCAAAAGCTGCATATCTGCGCGGGCACGGCGTATTTTCTGCCGCGCGGAATGTACAGTCAGTATGATGTCGATATTATTGAGCACGGCGACTCAATCGACATCTGGTTCGAATGCGACAGACTCATCTCAGAGCAAGCGATTGCGTGCGATATGTCGTCAAACCGCAGGGTCGGCGAGCTGTTCATAAAGCTCGAGCGTCTGTGGAGGTCAAAGCAGGACGGCTATTACTACAAGTGTATGAGCGAGCTTTACAGCCTGATGCGCGAGCTTTCGCGTCCCGAACGCTATCTTGAGAGCTCAAAGCTCGGAGCTATAGACGGCGCGGTGAGGTATATTGACGAGAATTTCACGAGCCGTGAGTTCTCATATGGCAAGCTCCCGGAAATCTCCGGGCTGAGCTATTCGTATTTCAAGAAGCTGTTCATCACGCGCTTCGGAGTTCCGCCGCGGGAGTATGTCATCGGCAAGAGGATTGACTACGCGCGCGACCTGCTTTCGACCGGGCTGATGAGCATTTCGGCTGTCGCTGAGCTCGCCGGATTTGAGAACGTGTACTATTTTTCGACAGTCTTCAAGAAGCGAGTCGGCACTCCGCCGGGTCAGTTCATGAATTTAGCGGGAAAACGAGAAACATAATTTATAAAAAAGTCAAAGGTTACATTTACTTGACCGCTTTTATGTGGTATGATTTATACATATTACACATGAAAGGTGGACACTAAAATGAAAAAACTCAGAACAGCGTCATTTCTGCTGGCTCTTCTGATGTCTGCTTCGGCATGCTCCTGCGGCGGAACGGTCGATGTTGATCCGAAGGTCACCGAAGAGGAGACTCAGAACGAGGAAGCGACCGCCGACGTTCTTTCGGACGGGCTCGACGGACTGAATTTCGACGGGAAGCAGATAAACATTTTCTGTACAAACTACAACGACAGCAACGGATTCCGGTACTTCTGCGCCGAAGAGGAGACCGGGGATATCGTCATCGACTCGGTTTACAGGCGCAACCGTACGGTCGAGGAGCGGCTCGGCGTAAAGCTAGGATACACCGAGTTCGCTTTCAGCTGGGCTGAAAAGGATCAGATGTACAACGCCGTCAGGAGCGGAATAATGGCTGACGACAAGGGCTTTGACATCATCTGTATGCCTACATACTTTGTCTCCACAATGATAGTCGAGGGGCTTTTCGGCGACCTGTCCTCACTGCCGCACGTCGATTTCTCAAAGCCCTGGTGGTCGGAGGATTTCATTGAGACCGCGACTATCTCGGGCAAGACCTATCTTGCTGCCGGCGACGGAACTCTCCCGTTCCTGACTGGAATCAACTGCCTCGCTTTCAATAAGAAGCTCGCGACGGATTTCTCGATTCCGGATATCTACGACACTGTCTTTGACGGCAAATGGACGTTTGACTGCCTCAACAGCACGATAAAGGGAATTTACAGCGATCTCAACGGCAACTCGACCGCGGTGAAGGACAAGGAAGACCGCTGGGGACTGGAGATTTTTGGCGGAAACAGTATCTCCTGCTTTGAGACCTCCTGCGAAGCACCCTGCATTGTGAAAAAGAATGGCAAATATGAGTTCGTCTATGACAGTGAGCGGAACGTCGAGGTTTTTGATATGCTGGTACAGCTCGCCCACCAGAACGAGGATGTCGTGTATTACGGGCAGGACAGCATACAGGTGCCGGAATCCGCGTTCGGAAGCGGGAACTCGCTCTTTGCCACGATCTCGTTCGCGAAGACCTCGACAATGCGCGACCTGAAGTTCGACTGGGGCGTGATACCGTATCCGAAATATGACGAGTCGCAGGATAAATACCATTCCCGCGCGTCGTCCGGCATGGAGGTGTTCCAGATTCCGGTGACTAGCAGCGGACGCGAGGACGTCGGCGCGGTGCTCGAAGCGCTGAGCTCTGAGGGGTACAAGTCGCTGACTCCCGCGTACTACGAGACCGCGCTCAAGGTCAAGTACACAAACGGAGATAAGACATCCGAAATGCTCGATCTCATCAAGGACAGCGCGTCCATAGAGTTCGCGCTGGTCTTCGCGAG
>CAKSVM010000090.1 GCA_934503195.1 uncultured Eubacteriales bacterium | reverse complement strand
GAGAGACAGTTAAAGACGTTTCTTGAAAACGGTATGGTGCCGATAGACAACTCCGCGACCGAGCGCGCGATACGTCCGTTTACGATCGGCAGGGCCAACTGGCACATCATTGACACTGTTCACGGAGCCGAGGCCAGTGCTGTTATTTACAGTCTTGTTGAGACCGCGAAAGCCAATAATCTGAAAATTTACGAGTATCTGAAATATCTGCTTGGGAAGATCCCTGAGCATATGGAGGATACGAATCTTGAATTCACAGACGACTTACTTCCGTGGTCAGAATCTTTACCCGATTGCGCCGGAGATGAGATGTTGATACAATACAGCCCACCGCTGAGACGCGGTGGGCTGATTCTTTTTTGGGGGTACGCGTGGTTGCGCTGGTACGCGAAAACGATACCATTTTTTCTTCAACACCATAGAACCGCGAAAGGGTTGCCGCGAGGACGACAATCCTTTTTTCATCACTAAAGAACCAAGAAGAGTCCGCCACTAAAACGACATATCTTTTTCTACAATACCATAGAATCACGGAGGGTTCGCCGCGAAAGAGACACCCCCTTTTCTTCATCACTATAAAACACGAATGAACTGCCGCGAAAGCAACACCCATTTTCGTATTTCACTTGCGCCACGCTCATTCCTTTGCCTGACTCTGCCGCAGCTCGCTCGGCTTTTTCCCCGTGATCGACTTGAAGGTGCGCGTGAAATACGAAAGATTGTCGTATCCCAGCGAACGCGCGATCTCGCTCACCGTCGCGTCGCTTCCGCGCAGCATACGCTCGGCCTCACGGCACCTCAGATCGTTTATGTATCTCACAACCGTGAATCCCGTCTCGCGCCTGAATTCTCGGCAGAGATAGTATTTGCTTACCGTCGTGTTGTCGGCGATCTCGTCGATCGTCATGTTGGATGTGAGATTCGAATTTATGTATCCGATCGCGCGGCGGACAATGCTTCCGGTCTCTCGTACCGAAATCGTCTTTGACCACCCGCGGCAGAGAAATACCATAAGCGTCAGTATCGCCGCCTTCGCGCCCGCCGCGCCGAAGGGAAGCCCGGATTCGGTTGCCCCGATCTCCTCAACCGCTTTTTCGAAAAGCTCAGTCGCCGAGCTGTCGCTTATCACGCACTCAAAGCTCAGCGACGCCGGGTCAATGTTGTTCTCCGAAAGAAAACTGCTGTTTACGATCAGACACTCATAGTCGGCCGCCGATTCCTGCGGGATCGAGTGGAGCGCGTTTGAGCTGAATATCGCGATGTCGCCCGGCTTTACCGTGTAAACCTCGCGGTCGCAGATCACGCGGCTTTCGCCATAGAAGCGCAGAAGCTCGATATTCTCATGCCAATGCGGCAGAAAATACTGCGTACTCCGCCTTTTGTGAAATATATATGGCTTTGACGGATCCGGGACTATGTGCTTTTCGTAGCATTTGTTCGACATTGTGAAATACCTTTCAGAGCAATATTGTGTTAAATCTCAGCAATATTATTTATTGAAAATCCTCAGAATATATTATATAATATAACCAGACTGATTGCAAGTGAAAAAGATAAAAATTTACAAGAAGGCAAAATAGTTCTAAAAGGAGAATGCTGATATGTATAAGTTTCCTGTCGGCGGAATGGTCGAATCCTTCCGTCTTCCCACAAGAGAGGCCATAAAAAAGGCCGCTTCGCTCGGCCTTGAGGGTCTTCAGATGTACGCCACGAGCGGTGAGAACGCGCCTGAAAATCTCTCGGGCGAAAAGGCTAAGGAGCTTCTGAAGTTCGTGAAGGACTGCGGACTCAAATTCTCCGCACTCTGCGGAGACCTCGGACGCGGCTTCGGCAACGCCGAACTCAATCCCGGACTCATCGAAAAATCCAAGCGCATCCTCGACCTCGCAAAGGAGCTTGAGTGCGATATTGTCACGACTCACATAGGCGTCGTTCCCGAGGATCCGGAGCATGAGCGTTACAAGATCATGCAGGCGGCCTGCCACGAACTCGCGTCCTACGCCGATTCGCTCGGCTCGCATTTCGCGATCGAGACCGGACCTGAGACCTCCGCGACCCTGAAGAAGTTCCTCGACGGTCTCAACTCGACCGGAGTCGCGGTCAACCTCGACCCGGCAAACCTCGTCATGGTCACCGGAGACGATCCGGTCGCCGCCGTTCATAATCTGAAGGATTACATCGTCCACACCCACGCTAAGGACGGAAGAATGCTTGCGAAGGGTAATCCCGAGTACATCTACGGCGTCGTTCATCCCGTTCCCGAGGAATTCAAGGGCGTCAGATACTTCGAGGAGGTTCCGCTCGGACAGGGAAGCGTCAACTTCCCGACCTACCTCGCGGCTCTCGACGAGATCGGCTACAAGGGCTTCCTCACGATCGAGCGCGAGTGCGGCTCGGATCCCGCGGGCGATATCGAACTCGCCGCGAAGTTCTTAAGAGAAATCATTAACAAGTAAAGGATGGTAAATTAAAATGGCAAAGCTCAGAATAGGTCTTATCGGCGCGGGCAATATCGCTCACGCACACCTGAACGCTTACAGACACAATCCGGACGTCGAGATCGCGGCGATCTGCGATATCGATTTCGACCGCTGCAACCGCACCGCGAATGAATACGGCATCGAAAAGCGTTATCCGAGCGTAGAGGCTATGCTCGCTGACGTGAAGCTCGACGCGGCTGACGTCTGCGTCTGGAACTGCGCTCACGCGTCCTGCACGATCGCGGCTCTCAACGCCGGACTCGACGTTCTCTGCGAAAAGCCGATGGCAATGTCCTCTGCCGAGGCCGAGGCGATGCTCGAAGCCTCGAAGAAGAACGGCAAGCTCCTGATGCTCGGCTTCGTCACGAGATTCTCGGACGACGCGCGCATCGCGAAGGATTTCATCGACAAGGGCTATCTCGGCGAAATCTATTACTCGAAGGCTACATATATGCGCCGCAACGGAAATCCCGGCGGCTGGTTCTGCGACAAGGAACGTTCGGGCGGCGGACCTCTCATCGACATCGGAGTTCATCCGCTCGACCTCACGAGATATCTGATGGGCAACCCGACTCCGGTATCGGTCTACGCGGTCACGTCGGACCTTCTCCACAAGGAGCGCGCCGAGCTTAAGACGAGCGTCGGCTGGCATCCCGAGGGAGCCGATCCCAAGAAGGACAAGTGCGACGTCGAGTCGAACGCGGTCGGAATCATCCGCTACGCCAACGGTGCGTCGACCCTTCTCGAAGCTTCCTACGCGCTCAACTGCGAGGGAAGAAACGAGCGCAGCCTTTACGGAACAAAGGGCGGCATCTGCCTTGACACGATGAAGATCTACTCCGAAATGAACGGCTTCATGACCGACGTCTCGCTGAAGGATCTCAACACGTGGACCGAGAAGAAGGAAATGTTCCAGGCCGAGATGGATCACTTCGTCGACTGCTGCCTGAACGGTACAAAGTGTATGTCTCCGGCCGAGGACGGCGTTGTGATCATGAAGATCCTCGAAGCTCTGTATGAGTCGGCAAGAACTGGAAAGTCGGTTGATATCAAGTAATTTTATCACATGAATAAAAAAGGAACGTCTTGCGACGTTCCTTTTTTGCCGGGATTTATTTTGCCAGTTCGTCGTACTTCGCGAGAACCTGCGCGAGTCCGGCTTTGTAGATATTCTCGTATTTCGCGTAGTTCGAGCCGATCTCTTCCTTGCCGAGGCGTATAAGGTTACGGAGCTGAACCGAGAACGCGCCTTCCATTGTGTATTTGCCGCCGCTTATTGTCAGCGTGTTGACCTCGCCGAAGTCGACTTTGACACCGTCAAGGATCAGATCGAACATATTAGCCGAATCCGAGTCGGCGAGATACTTGGCCTTCATCGCGACTTCATAGTACGTGGGGATCACATCGAGATATGAATAGTAATTGAGAAGCTCAAGCGCGGCGCAGGCGGCGTCCAGTTTTTCACAGTTCGAGGAGATTCCGACGAGATTAGATTCGTCATGCGCGGCATTGTAGTAGTTTTCCTGCGACTCATCATATTTTGGCATCGGCAGAAGGCCATAGCCATCTTTCATGTCACGCAGATGCGTTTCGGCGACATTAAGTTCGCGTATTGTGAAGAGACACTGACCGTTGGCAAAGGCGAGTCCGGGGTCGAATCCCTTCGCGCCGAAATAGACGCCGTTCGTGTTCTTGAAGAGCGCGTAGAGCTTTCCATAGGCGGTCGCTGTACGCTCGTTGTAGAAGCTGAGCTGTGGAACCCCGTTGTCATCCTTTGAACAGAGCTTTATACCGAGCGCGGCTGTCCACGGCCCCTGACTGTCCTCGACGACCGAAAGTCCGTAGAAATCTCCCTCATCCGCTTTTCCGGAGCCATTGAGGTCGGTGTAAACATCCTTTACAAGCTCTGAAAATCTGTCAAGTGTCCATTTACCGTCATAGACGTCATTATAGAGAAAATCATAATTATGGTGGTAATCGGTTACTTTTGTCTGATTGAAGAAAACACCCATGAGCGACGAGATTCTCGAAAGATTCATCGAACCGACCATATAATAAAGCTGGTTCTTGTATGTCAGCTCATCTGCGAAGTCCTGATTCCACCACGGCTTTGAGAAGTCGAGATATTTAAGCCCGTTTACGTTCATCAGAAGCCCGTCAAGGGCGAGTCCCGCGCCGTAGAACTGATAGAACCCGCAGATATCGTATGACGCGTCCCCAGCCATTACCGACTGTCTGAGCTGATCTCCGACCGATTCGCTTGTCATTGTGTTCGTACCGGCGGCGTATATGACGTTCAGTCTGACCCCCAGCTCTTCCTCAACCTTCACGTTGCGGTTATAGACGGCATCGTTCACGACGTCACCGTTTGAGGCCTCGACCCCGAAGTCGATCGCGTACTGCGGAGTTTCGCGGACAAGGCAGTTCAGTTCAAGTCCGCCGAAATCAAGATCCGCCGGGATTCCGTGCGGAATGATCGTACGGCCGTACTGGTCGGTTGTGCTGGTGGTTTCGGTATTATTATTGCTCATTGGGGTGGTTTCGGCGTCCGGGCTTGATTCGCTGCCGCACGAGACGGATGATAATGTAAGAATCGCCAGAAGAAACGCGAGTAGACTTTTTGTGCTTTTCATAATATATTACCTCCGACTGGAATGATTTATATGTATTATACCATGAAATTCACAAAGCTGCAACAATATATCGGCTCAGAAAATGTAAAAATCTGCTCAGATACTTGACATGAGTGTGAAAATATGGTAGAATCTAGCTGAAAGGAGATATCATGAAAAAGAAAATTAAATATTGCAAACGCATGAATAGTGAAGTGATTTCAGCGTACCACACGACTGCCACGCCGATAATGGATTTCTTTCATTTTCACAATTTCAGAGAACTGGTATTTGTTGAGAAGGGAAGGTGTAATGTTATTACTGAAACCGGGAAATATCCGGCAAAAGGACCGTTCGTCATGCAGTACCCCGAGGGAATGCTCCATATGCAGATTAACGATCCCGAGACTGAATATTCCCGCTGGCTGGTGAGTTTCGATCCCGACTTCCTTCGAGATCTCTTCGGCGACCGCGTGACCGACTCCTTCTTTCTGGTAAACCTTGACGAAAGGATTGTCGCTAGATTCCGAGTCGTCTTTGGTCTGCTCCTTGACGCGATGAAGGAAGAGCAGACAAAGGCTCTTGACAAGCGGCGGAAATTCCTGATCGCCTCGATATACGCCGATCTCATTCCGCTGATCCCGCAGAATACCTCCGAGCTGATTTCGTCGGGCAATCGCTGCGTCTTCGACGTCTGCCGTTACATCGACGCGCATTTTTCCGAAAAGCTGACGCTTGACATCCTCTCGCGCGAGTTCTTCATCGGCCGCGCGACGCTTGTGCGCGAGTTCAGGCGGATTCTTGACATAACCGTAGGCGAATATATCCAGAACGTCCGGATAATGAAAGCGAAACGTATGCTGCTTCTCGGAATGTCGGTCGGCGAGACGGCCGAAAAATGCGGATACATAAGCCCGAGCTATTTCGTTCAGGTTTTCAAGCGCAAGACCGGACAGACTCCGACCGGATTTCTGAACGATGGCGTCGGAACGAACGCGAGAAATGAAGTTTCGCGCTGATTTTACATTTCCCTGTTGCATATCTCATCCGGATATGATATAATAAAATATCAAGTGTATTCGGGAGTGAAAATATCGGATGGAAAATTTCAGACTCACGATCGTCGAGGAAAACGGCGAGGTCAGGATTCTGAACTTCGACGAGGTGAAGACCCGGCTTTCGCCGGAGCTTGCGCGGTTCGGAGACGTGATATATATGGCCGACAGCGAGTCGGCCGCAAGACAGGACAGGAATTCCTTGAATCAGTTAAAAAGCTATTTTGAGCGGATGAAGGGGCGGATCCGCTTTTGCGGAAAGGAGCGCGGCGAAAAAAACGCCGAGGCTTCGGAACAGATCGACGCGCTCATCACGATGCTCGATCACCCCATAGCACTCGTGCATGAGTATCTTGAGTTCTGCGCCGAGGAGAAGGTGAGAAGACGCAGACGCGAGCTTCTTAGTTACGCCAGAAAGAATTCGGCGTCGCTCGGCACGCTTTCGGGGATCGTGATTTCAAGCCCGGCGTTCTGGGAGGAGAGATGGGACTCGCAGTCAGTGTCCTCAAAGCTCTGCCGCGAGGAGATAAATAAAAAGCTCGACTGCGCCGCCTCGGTGATAAACTCACTTAAGGACGACGCCGACGCGCCCGCACTTATTATGCGTTATCTTGAAAATTTCCGCGTCGACGGACTCGCCGAATACCGGAAAAAGCTGCGCTTCATCTCGGGCGCGAAGGTCGAGACTCGCCCCGAGGACAATGTCGTCGGCTACAAGGTCGTGAAGATCGAGGGACGCTCGGGCAACATAGACCGGATGATCGACGATATGCGGCTCCTCGGCGCGAAGGTCACGCTTGTCAAGGACGGCACGCCGCCGCGCCCGGCCGAACACCTCGAGGCCGATTTTGGCAGCTTCGTCGCGTTTGACCTCGAAACGACAGGATCGCTCGGAGTCTATTCGGGCGACGGGAGGCCGGAGATAACCGAAATCGGCGCGGTCAGGGTGAGAAACGGTGAGATCACCGGGAGATTTTCCGAGCTTTGCAATCCCGGGCGGCCGATCACACCGACCGTTGTCGAACTTACGGGGATAACCGACGAAATGGTTGCGGACAAGCCTACGGTTTCAGAGGTGCTGAAGAGATTCATCGCTTTTATCGGAGATGACATCCTGCTCGGACACGGGATCAAGGATTCGGATATGATTTTTCTCGAAAGAGCGGCGAGACGCGACGGCGTCGCGCTTGAAAATCAGTATTTTGATACCTTCCGCTTCGCCAAAAGACTCGGCGGGGAGCCGGGATTTGAGGGACTCGGACTTGAGGCTCTGGCAAAGCATTTCGGGATCAGTCAGGAAAACGCTCACCGCGCCCTCGACGACGCGGAGGTCACGGCTAAACTCTATGAAAAGCTGAGAAAACTGTGATCGGTAATCTGCGGGCGCGAATCGGCGCGGAGAAAAAACGCCGGGGCGCGGCAAAACCGCCGCGTCCCCTTTGACCGCCGTCCGGATCAGCTTCCGCAAGACACGAGAAAATCCTCGGTCACCTCGCGTAAATGGCATGGGAACACGTTGCAGGAGCTTAGCAGATCGAAAAGCTTCTCCGCGGTTTCGCGGACGCTCGTCACGCCGCGCACCTCATCGTGACTGAGTTCGTCGCCGTATTCAAGGTCGACTCTGAAGGAATAGACTTCAGAGTTCTCGCCCTCGATCGTGGCCGGCTCGCTCCGGACCGTTGTTTCGATGACCGTTGAGTTGTCAAGCGCCTTGCGGCTGTAGAATACGTGGTGCATAGGTTTCTCCCATTTCATAGCTGTTTTCATCGCTTTAACCCCCTTGTGGATAATATTTTATCCTTGATATTACGGATATATATATTTTAGCATATTCTTATGAAAAAGTAAAGAAAAATCGTCCGACACTGTTCGACACAAAGTCCGGCAAGGCTTCCGGGTGACGAAAGGAAAAAATCATATGAATTCATACGTAAAAAACGAAGGCGGACGCCTTGTTATCGGAAACAACCTTATCGAACGTTCGATAAAGCTTTCGAAATACCCGGTCAGCGAATATATCCTCGACAAAACCTCCGGCAAACGCTGGAGCGGAAACGATACCGGGATGATAAACATCTTCTGCCTTGTCTTTTCTGAGTATTCGGTAAGCAGATATTTTTCCGACAACAACGGCCTTTCCGAGACGCATATCGCGGCCGCGATCGTCTGGAAATCCGACCGCGCTAAACTGACTCAGACCTTTGAGATCTACGACGATTCGCCGTTCATAAGCTCATATATGACGATCGAGGGCAGCGTCAGTAAAGAAAATGAGCAAATCGGCGCGAAAAAGGAAAACGGCGTCGAGTCTTCCCCGGCGTCGACCGAGGAAAAACGTATCCTACCGCCGCCCGACACGATAGATTATCTCCCGATTTCGGATCCGCATCTTAAGGTCATGTCGGTCATCCTCTCGGACAGAACCGACGGAAACGACAATTACGCCGCCGAGTCGGAGGAAGAGCCGTATGTCAATAAGGTCTCGTCATATCCCGGCTCGCTTTTCATGATCTCGTCAGGAGACAACGGACTCATGATCGTGAAGGAAGCTCCCTGCGTCGACGCGCAGCTTTCAAGAACGCGGGACGACCTCTTCGTGAAGCCGAGAAAGGGCGGATTCGCTTATCTCTCGGGAAGCGGCATATCGGCCGATGAGGTCGGGGAGATACCGCTCCCGCTCTACGGCTCGACGGTCGGCGTCGGAAGGCCGGACGAACTGCGGCGTCTCTACCGCCGCCACTATTCGAAGGTCTGCAAGGGATGCGGAAAGCTCTTCGCGATGTCAAACACATGGGGCGACCGCTCGCGCGACACCGCGCTTTCCGAAGGCTTCATGCTCCGCGAGCTTGAATGCGCGAAGGTACTCGGAGTCGATATAATGCAGCTTGACGACGGCTGGCAGAAGGGAATTTCTGCGAACTCGGGGCTTTCGAAGTCGAATGTCTGGACGAACGGATTCTACAAGGACGATCCGGAATTCTGGAACGTGAACCCTGTGAAATTCCCGTCCGGGCTCGGAAAGCTCATGTCGGACGAGGTCGGGCTCGCGCTTTGGTTCAGCGCGGACGGCGAGGACGATTACGCCGCGCATTCCCGCGACGCGAAACGCCTTTCTGAGCTCTCGCGCGAATATAACGTAAAGCAGTTCAAGCTCGACGGAACGATTCTCAATAACAAGCTCTGCGAGAAAAACATCGTCGATTTCATGACCGAGACTCGAAAGCTCTCGGGAGACGTCAGCTTCAATCTCGACATAACCTCTGGCGTCAGACTCGGATATCTGCCGCACAAGGAGATCGGCACGCTCTTTGTTGAAAACCGCTACACCGACTGGACGAATTATTATCCGCACACGACGCTTAAGAATCTCTGGACGCTCTCAAAGTACTTCCCGGCGAGAAAATTCCAGTTTGAGCTGCTGAATAACCTGAGAAACGCCGAAAAATACGAGTCGGCCGCGCCGGGCGACGAGCTTGCTCCGGCAAATTACGATATCGACTGGCTTTTCGCGTCGGTCATGGTCTCAAATCCGCTTCTATGGATGGAGATGCAGCATCTTTCGTCCGGGCAGACCGAAAAGCTCGCCGGAATCGTCAGAATCTGGAAAAAAGAGCGCGAAAGGCTCTTTGAGGCCGAGGTCGAGCCGATCGGAGCCAAGCCCGACGGCTATTCCTTCACCGGATTCGACGCGAAGCTTTGCGGCGGCGGATATCTCGTTCTTCTCTGCGAGTCGGGCGAGAGGGAGTTCGGATATGATCTCGAAGCCGATTTCGAGGTTCTCGCGTCGAGCGGCGGATTTGGTTTTGACGCCGGAAAGACGCTCAGAGTAAGCTTTGAGAAGCCGAGAAGCTACGCTTTCTTAAGATATAAGATCAGAAACTGATTATTGCCGTTCTTTCTCTTGATTTTTCCACAGATCTGTGGTATAATAATTCAGATCAACAAAATTTGAAAGGATCATCAACTTGGAAAACTACGAAAAAGCGATAAAAACGCTTGAATATGATAAAATCCTCGCGATGCTCGCCGATCGCGCGCCGACCGCCGGCTCAAAGGAGCTGGCACTCGCGCTCCGCCCGACAAACTCGCCTGACCGGATTCTCCGTCTCCAGCGCGAGACGACCGAGGCGAAGGCGATGCAGGCCGTCAAAGGAATGCCGTCGTTCGGACTGATAAAGGATATCCGCGACGCGGCCGAACGCGCCGGAAAGGGCGCGGTGCTTACACCGCGCGAGCTTCTTGATATCGCGAACGTTCTCCGCACCGCGAGATCGCTCCTCGATTACTCGCGCTCCGACCGCCGCGAGGTCACGTCGATCGACGAGATGTTCGAGCGTCTGATTCCGAACAAAAAGCTCGAGGACCGCATTTACACCGCGATAGTCTCTGAGGACACGATCGCCGACGAGGCAAGTCCCGCGCTCGCCGACATCCGCCGCAAGATGCGTCAGGCGAACAACCGGATCAAGGATTCCCTACAGAACTTCATCACCGGGGCGTCGAGCAAATATCTTCAGGAAAACATAATAACAATGCGCAACGGACGCTATGTCGTCCCGGTAAAGGTTGAGAACAAGAACGAGGTCAAGGGTCTCGTTCACGACACGTCGGCGTCCGGCGCGACGCTCTTTGTCGAGCCGCTCTCGGTTGTCGAGGCGAACAACGAGCTTCGCGTTTTGCAGGTAAAGGAATCGGCCGAGATCGAAAAGATCCTCGCCGATTTCTCGGCCGACGTCGCCGCCGTCGAGTCGGGACTCAATCTCAACTACAAGAATATCACCGAGCTTGCCTTCATCTTCGCGAAAAGCGATCTCTCGTTCAAAATGGACGGAGCGCAGGCGCGGATCACCGGAGACCGCAAGCTTACTCTCGTAAAGGCGCGTCATCCTCTCCTCGACCCGGCAAAGGTCGTTCCGATCTCGCTTACTCTCGGCGGCGAAAATCAGACTCTCGTCATTACCGGACCGAACACCGGAGGTAAAACCGTCACGATGAAGACGATCGGACTCTTCTCGCTGATGGCTCAGTCGGGACTTCACATCCCGGCGTCGGATTCGTCCGAGTTCTGCATCTTCGACGACATTTTCGCCGATATCGGCGACGAGCAGTCGATCGAGCAGTCGCTCTCGACATTCTCCTCGCACATGGTGAATATCGTCGCGATCACGAACAACGTGAACGCGCGTTCGCTTGTCCTCATCGACGAGCTTGGAGCCGGAACCGACCCGGTCGAGGGAGCTGCGCTCGCCGTCGCGGTGCTCGAAAAGGTGCATTCGGTCGGCGCGCTCTGCGCCGCCACGACGCATTACGCCGAGCTGAAGGCCTTCGCGCTCGAAACTCCGGGATTTGTCAACGCGTCCTGCGAGTTCGACGTAAATACGCTGAAGCCGACCTATCGCCTGATCATCGGAACTCCCGGAAAGTCGAACGCCTTCGCGATTTCGTCAAAGCTCGGACTTTCGGACGAGATCGTAAACCGCGCGAAGGAGCTTGTCAGCGAGGAGAACAAGCAGTTCGAGGACGTCATCGCGAAGCTCGAACAGAGCCGTCTCGAAATGGACAAAAACCGCGCCGAGTCCGAGAAGCTGCGCGCCGAGTTTGAGGAATACAAACGGGTCAACGAAAAGAAGATCGCCGACGAGCTTGCGATCGCCGAGCGCGAGCTTGAAAAGGCGCGCGCCGAGGCTTCGTCGATCATCAAGAGCGCGAAGCTTTCGAGCGAGTTTGTCATGGAGCAGCTCGAAAAGGTCAAGAAGGAGCGTGAGAGCGCGAATCTCGCGTCCGCGCTCGAAGAGGGACGCCGGAATATCAGAAAGAAGCTCAAAGAGAGCGATTCCGAGGTCAATCCGGTTCACGAGCGGGTCGCCGAGGGGTATGTCCTGCCGCGCCCGCTTAAGAAGGGCGACGACGTTCTGATAATCAACATCAACAAGAAGGGCGTCGTTCTCGACGCGCCCGACAAGGACGGAAACGTCAACGTTCAGGCCGGGATAATCAAGACCCGCACGAAGATTTCGAATCTGATGCTGCTTGACGAGGACAAGGTGATCTTCACCGACGCGCAGAAGAAGCAGATCGCGGCCGAAAAGTACCGCGTCACGGTTTCGCGCGATTTCCGGAATGAAATCGACCTTCGCGGAATGAACGGCGACGACGCATGGAACGCCGTTGACAAGTAT
>CAKSVM010000089.1 GCA_934503195.1 uncultured Eubacteriales bacterium | reverse complement strand
TGCCGCCTGCCGTGAGCGGCCTTCGGCCGCTCACCTCAAAACCCGTTCAAGCTTCCTCATCATCGCGTCCCCCGCGATAAAGAGAAACAGCACCGTCGCCGCCGCGTGAACGAGATCCATCGGAATCCCCGTCGCGTAGTAGGCCAGTATCGTCCCGATTGACGGCTCCGACTGCCAGATCACCGCCGACGCGAAATTCATGATCCCGCCGTATAAAATCACCGCCGAAAGCCCGCCGTAAATCATCAGCCCGACCCGCGAATACCCCCGCCGGAAGATTATCCCCGCGAAGAATCCACAAAGCCCCATCGCGAGCATCTGCCACGGCGTCCACGGCCCCTGCGAAAAGAGTACGTTCGAAATCAGCATCGTCATCGCCCCGACCAGAAATCCCCGCTCGCACCCGAGTGCCGCCCCGACAATCACCGTCAGAGCCAGCACCGGCTTGAACTGCGGAAACATGAAGAACGCCGCCCGCCCCGCAACTCCGAGCGCGCAGAGCGACGCGATAAGCGAAATCTCCCGCGCCGACGGCTTCTTCCCCTCAAAAATCACAAAAAACGGTAAAAGACACTCAGCCGCTACCGTAAGCGAAATCACATAATAGCTCCGCGAAAACTTCAGTCCCGTCCCGAAAATCACGGTGATCGGCGCCAGCGCGAGTAAAACCGCCGCCGCGATCATCGACCGCCACGAAAGCTTCCCCGATTCACGCTTCACCCGCGGGGAACGCTTTTCTCCGAGCCCGAATCCGCATACCGCCACTATAAGCGAGAGAATGAAGGCTGTCGTCAGCGCGAAATTTCCTTTCCCGAGCGACCCGACATCCGTAAAATCAATCGTCCGGAGAGCCAGAATAAAGCTCACAGCCGCCGAAATCACCCCGCACGCGCCGACAATCCGCCGCCATGCCGGAAGCTTTTTTCTCAAATCGACAGCCGCCTTTGCGTCACCCCCGCGCGGACTCTCCGGAACTTCCGGCACCTCGCCGCCGCAGGCCAGAATCACCTCGCCGACCGTCACCGCGCCGCAAAGCTCCCCCGCGATCCTCCTCGCCGGAGTCGTGTAATAGCTCATCCCGCTGAAAAATCCGCGCGGACTCCCCTCCGAGACAATCCGCCCATCAAAGAAAAGCGCGCACCTGTCGGCGTAATCCGCGCAGAACTCGGTGTCGTGGCTCACCGCGAGAATCGACTTCCCGCGCGATTTCAGCTCGCCGAGAATCGACGCCAGAACCCTTCGGAACGACGCGTCAAGTCCGCGCGTCGGCTCGTCGAGCAGCAGAACGTCCGGATCCGAAAGCAGAACCTTCGCCAGAGCGACCCGCTGCCGCTCGCCGCCCGAAAGATCGTACGGATGCCGGTCGAGAAGCCCGTCAAGCCCGCAAAGCCTCACAATCTCCGGAAAATTCCCGGCTCTGTCCGCGCACAGCTCCTCACGCACACTGTCACGCAAAAGCAGCAGCTTCGGATCCTGCGGCAGAAACCCGACACGCCCGCCGCGCGAAATCTTCCCTTCCCACGGCTCGAAAATCCCCGCGAGAAGCTTCAGCGTCGTCGATTTTCCGCTTCCGTTCGGCCCCAGAACCGCCAGAAATTCCCCGCGCCCGAGTTCAAGCGAAAGCCCCTTCACAACGTCCGGGAGCTTTCTTTCATATCTGTAGCTGATCTCGTCGGCCGAAAGCACAGTTTCGCGCCCGACGGAATCCGTTTTTTTCTCCGGAACCGGCAGAAGCCCGCGCGCCGACGCGACCTCGGAAAGCCATTTCCGCCCGTCCTTTACCGTCACCGGACACTCAAAAAGCCCGACTCCCGCCCAGATCCGCGCCGCCGCCGGCATTACGCCGAACGAATCGCTTTTGTTTTCGAAGAGAATCTTCCCGACCTCCGAAGGGCTTCCGAACGCCGAAAGTCTCCCCGAATCGAGAATCGCGAGCTTATTCGCGAAGGCGAACGCGTCCTCCGGACGGTGATCGGTGACGATGATCGTCGTCCCGAGCTCGCGGTTTATCCGCCCGAGCGCGGAAATCAGATCGGCCGCCGCGATCGGGTCGAGCTGCGACGCCGGCTCGTCGAGAATCAGAAGCTCCGGCCGGAGCGTCATCACCGACGCCAGCGTCAGAATCTGCTTCTGTCCGCCCGAAAGCTCCGAAACGTCCCTGTGAAACCAGTCGCGGATCCCGAAAAACGACGCCATCTCGGCCGTCCGCTTCCGGATTTCGTCCGGCGCGGCTCCCAGACTTTCAAGCCCGAACGCCAGCTCGTGCCACACCCTGTCGGTCACGATCTGATCATCCGGACTCTGCGCCACAAATCCGATCCGCCCCGCCATTTCGCGCGGCGTAAGCGTCCGCACGTCGACGCCGTCGAGCAAAATCCGCCCGAAAAGCTCCCCGCGCGGCGTAAGCGACGGCTTCACGGCGCGAAGAAGCGTCGATTTTCCGCTCCCCGACACGCCGCACAGAAGGAGAAAATCCCCCTCGTCAAGCGTAAAATTCACGTCCGAAAGCACCTTCGCGCCGCCGGGATACATAAATCCGAGCGACTCGACCGCAAGCTTGTTCACAGAACCTCACCTCCAACGCCGATCGGCGAGAATATCAAAAATCGCCGGAGTCAGCGACAGCGCGAAAAAGGAAATCGCGAAGAAAACCGGAAACGCGCCAAACTCCACCGACCGCGCCGTCGGATAAAATCTCCAGTAAAACCCGCCGCAGATCTGCCCCGAAAGCACAAAGATCCCGGTCGCGCCGAGAAAAATCAGCATCCGGATATCGCGCGAGAGCAGCGAATAGTTCGTGTATGCCGTTCGCCCGGGAAGACCGTATCCGCGGCTTTTCATGCTGTCGGCCGCCGTGAGCGAGCTCTCGATCGCCCACGTCACCGAGCCGGAGATAACAGAAATCGCCGTTTTCGCCGTTCCAAGCTTTCCGGAATTCTTCCCGGAAACCAGACTCTCAGCCGCGAACGATTCGCGGATCCGGTCACAGAATCTCGGCACGAATCTCAGCGTCATCGAGAAAACCAGACTAAGCGCGGGCGCGATCCGCCCGAAAAGCCAGACGAATTTGTCGGTTGTCATAACCTTCCGCGCCGCCGAAAACCACACAATCGCCGCCGAAAGCGTCAGCGCGGACGAGATTCCGCAGATTATCGACTCGAAAGTCAGCGGATTCCCGTCCGGAAAATAGGTCAGAATCGTCGCGCCCTCGTGCGAAAAAAGCGGATTTATCACCGCGCCGAAAAGCGCGAGCGGAATCGTCAGCCGCATCGTCGGCCGTAATTCCCCGGGAAACGCGCGCGAAAGGTAGAAAATCCCCGAAAAAAGCGACAAAGCGAGGATTAACGGATGCGAAACCGTCATCGAAATCCAGATCACCAGCGCGAAAAACAGAAATCCGACCGCCGGATGAAGCTCCCCGAAGGCGTCAGAATCCCTCAAAGTCCGCATTCCATGTAGACTTCGCCGTTATCGAGCGACTTCCAGACAAAGCCGCTCTCGTCGAAGATCATGTAGCTGTGCGGCGAATTTTCCTTCGGAATCGAAACCGATCCGGGATTAAGGCAGAGAATTCCGTCAGCCTCCACGCGTTTCGGCACGTGTGTGTGACCCTGAAGGAAGATGTCGCCCGATCTGAGCGGCGGGAGATTGTCGAACGAATGGTGATGTCCGTGCGTCGCGTAGATCGTCCGGCCGTTCGCGAAAAGCATCGAAAAGTCAGCCAGCACCGGGAATTCAAGCACCATCTGATCGACCTCGGCCTCGCAGTTTCCGCGGACGCAGATCAGTTCGTTTTTGAGGCCGTTCAGCATCGGAATCACCTTTTTCGGCGCGTAACCGTCTGGAAGATCGTTGCGCGGGCCGTGATAGAGGAGGTCGCCGAGCAGCAGAAAACGGTCGGGAGCCTCGGTTTTGTAAGCCTCAAGGAGCTTTTCGCACCAGAAAGCCGAGCCGTGAATATCGGAAGCGATCATAAGTTTCATAAATCAAATTTCCTTTCAGATATTTCTCAGAATATTATACCACAAAAAAACGGAGCTGTCAAGAAAAACACTAATAAATCAGTGTAATTCAAGACAGACTCCGCGAAAAATCACGCGCAGAGCTTCGACGCGACCTTTGACGCCACCTCGCGGCAAAGCTCCGGAAAGTCCGGAAAAGCCGTATAGGAATGCGTCAGCCCGTCGAATTCAAGCAGTTCGGCCGGGATTCCGAAGGTGTCGACCTCGCGAAGGAAGGTCTCGGCATGAGCCGGAAGCACGACCTTGTCGCCGGTTCCGTAGACGAGCAGAAATTCAGACTGACAGCGGCGGTTGACCCGGATCACCGGACTCGCCTGATACATCCCGATGTGGTCGTCGGCCGGGAAAATCATTTCGAGATAATAATCAAGCGATTCCGAGTAGAACGGACTCTCGGAATTGACCGAAAGGCAGGTCGGACCCGACATCGAGACGCAGTATTTCACCTGATTCCGCGTCTCGATCGCCGTCATCAGCGCGAGCTGACCGCCCGCAGAATAGCCGATTACTCCGATATTTTCGGGATCGATTCCATAATCCCGCGCGTTTTCGCAAATAAAGCTCAGCGCGTCCTCGCAGTCGTCAAGGCAGTTCCGCCAGCCACCGCCGCCGCCAGCTAAGCGGTACTCAACCGGGATCACCATGACCCCGGCACTGCGCAGAGCGTCGCAGAGGAGCGAAAAATCGCGCGTGAAGTCCTCGGGCGTCCCAGAGACCCATCCGCCGCCGTGAAGCACGATCACGGCCGGACTCTTCCGTTTAAGCCCGGTCGGAGCGAGGAACTCTAGCTTCAGCTCCCTTTCGCCGACCGTTTTGTAAACGACGCCGCCTGACGGAATCTCGGCCAGAGCCGCCGTCTCGCCGCAGGACGCGAAAATCAGTGTCATCGCCGCGAGAAGAATTAAAATCATCCGTTTCAAAGTCACCCTCCGAAAGCTTCATCCAAACGCCGGGACGAACGCGAAAACCACCGCGAAAATCAGCGCGGGGAGCATATTCCCGACCTTTATCTTTTTGTCAAACGCGAGATTCAGACCGACGCAGAAGATCAGCGCGGAGCCGACGAGCGAAAGATCGGCCGTCGCCGCCTCGGTCATTACCGGCTCCAGAAAGCGCGAAAGCAGCGTCACACTCCCTTGGAAAACGAAGACCGGAAGCGCGGAAAACACGCATCCGACGCCCATCGACGCCGCCATGATCACGATTATCATGAAATCGAGCACCGATTTTGTCACCAGCACCGAAATATCGCCATGAATCCCGTCGTTAATCGAGCCGATGACCGCCATCGCGCCGATGCAGACCGTCATCGAAGCCGTGACGAAGGCGTTGACAAATCGCGAATCCCGGCTTCCCGAGCGTTTTTTGAGCCATTCGCCGAGTCTTTCACAGCCGCGGTCGATATTGATAAGCTCGCCGACAAGCGTACCTGAGACGAGCGAGAAGATGAGAATCATCGATCCCCCGGTCGAAAATTTTCCATCCTCAAAGCGGAGCATCCCCGAAACGACTCCCGCGCCGCCAATGAAGGTCGTAGAGAGTCCCATAACGAAGGTCATCGCCGAGGAAAGCCGCGGTTTCAGAGCCTTTCCGAACAGAAGTCCGCCAAGGCCGCCGACGATAATCGCGGCCGAATTTATAATTGTGCCAAGTCCAAACATTGCTTTTCTTTTCCCAAAACAGAATCACGGCGGGAAAATTTTCACCGCCGTGATAATTATATCATACTTTTGTCAAAAAGTCAATAGTCATTCTGACGACTTTCGTATCAGCCTTTGAGCTGTTCTTCGGTTTTGGCGAGTGCGTCAGCGATAGAATTCTCGATTCCGGCGTATTTCGACGCGAAATCGGTCGATTTCGAATACATGAGGGTAGTGAATATCGAGCGGATTCCGCCCCAGTTGAAGATGTACGCGATATCAAAGGTCTGCGTTTCACGGATGAGCTTTATCATGTTCGCCGAATCCTCGTCACGAACTGATTTACCAAGAACCGTAGTGTCGATGAAAGCCGGGACGATCAGCTGCTGCGCGTAATATCCCATGGTCTCGATCACATGACCCGTGCGGTCAAGGTTCGTGTTCGTCGCCGGAATCACAAGGTGATCCGACCACCAAGTGTTCGCGAAGCTTATGTAATCCTCCTGCGACTCGTCGTATTTCGCCAGCGGCAGAACTCCGAAATCGGCTTCGTTCGCTCTGAGGTTGAGCGCGACAAGCAGCTGATTCGAATAGAAAAGTATCTCGTTGAGTCCGAGCTTCGGCTCGAAATACTCGGTGAAGACGCTCGTGTAGGTCTTTTCTGTGCGGTTTAAGAAGCGCACGAGACTGTCGTCACAGAAGAATGGGACCAGCTTTTCGATAAGCGTAATCGTCCGTTCGCTGTTGAGCGTCGCCTTTATTTCGCCGTTCTTTTCGTGCTCGGAGAGTCTGACTCCCGCGCCCATCAGGAAGTAGCCGAGCGAATCGGTTTCCCCGGCCAGACCGAACTGATCGGCGTCATCGACTTTCTGGTTTCCGTTGAGATCCGACGCGACCTCGGTAGCCATCTTTTTCATCACATCGACCGTCCACTTGCCGTCATAGACGAGCTTATACGGATCGTCGAGCTTATAGCGTTCGACAAGCTCCTTTGAAAAGTAATTGACGATCGGCGCGGCGATGTTGAAGAAGCAGATATCGCCGACAGCGGTCAGCTGTTTGCCGTAGAGCGTGTATTCATAGTTCGCGTGCTGATTCCACCACGAGTGGGTGAGATCGAGAGTCTTCACCGAGTTGAGATCGACGAGCATTCCGTCGGTCGTCAGCATCGTCGCGAGTCCGGCGTTCATCGTCAGCGCGAAGTCGAATTCGTCGTCTCCGGCTAAAATCGACTGCTGGAGTCTGTTCGTGTTTCCACGGTCGTCTCCTGTCAGCGCGTAGAGTTCAAGCTTTACGCCGAGTTCTTCCTCGACCCTGCGGTTGCGCTCGACGATCGCGTCGTTGATGAAATCACCGTTTTCCTCGTCGAGGAGAATATTGTAGCTGTTGATCACCTGGCCGCTCGAATAGCTGTAGGAGGCTATCGTGACGGTCTGCCCGTCGTATCTCACCGACGGCTTTGAATACTCCGAGGCCTCGGTCGTCACCTCGTCAGTCGTGACGGAGGATGTCGTCGTCTCGTCGTTTGCCGTCGTCTCGCCGCCGCAGGCGGTTGCCGCGAGCATCGAAAATAAGAGAATCGCGCAGATTATACGTTTTTTGTTCATGATTTTTACCCTTCCGAAATATTTTTCTGTTTTTTATTATACCGCTTTTTTCACAATCTGTCAAAGCATACACGGATATAAAAATTGTACAATCGGATACGGCTATTGACAAAAAACTCCGGCTGTGCTATAATATTTTTGAAGGATGTGATAAATTGGATCAGCTTTCCTACCCGATGACATTAAACGACCCGAATACCCGGCTCGACCCGCGCTATCATTATTACGCGAATTTTCATATTGACTACGCATCAAGCGAAATAAACCTGAATCTTTACAGCGGCCGACTGCACATGCACAATATTTCCGAGGTCGTGATCGTCGAACGCGGCGTTTCAACAATAATTATCGATCAACATATCACAAAAGCCAAAGGCGCGTTCGCGATTTTCTGCCCGGCGAATATAATTCATCAGCAGCTTAATGAATATCAGCACCCTTACTCGCGCTACTGCGTCAGTATTGACCCGTCTTATTTCTCCCGCCCAGTCGAAATCCCGCGGACCCCATTCGTCCTGCCGCTCTCGGAATCCGAGCTTTCGCGCCTTGTCCGCCCGGCCGCGCTTCTCCTCGACCTCACCGAAAATCAGCCGACAAGCTCCGAAAACCTCACAAAAGCCCGCCGCGAGTCGCTTCTGACGCTGATTCTGGCCGAACTCGCCGACATCCGCGAAAACTCGTCCGGATCGCTTCCGTCGTCAAACAGCTATCTCTGCGAGGTCTGCCGCCACATCGAGCGGAATATCGCGTCGAAAATCACAATCGACGACCTCGCCGCGAAATTCTTCGTCTGCCGCGCGAAGCTGACCCGCGATTTTCGCGCCGGACTCGGAATGAGCGTCGGCGAATATATCACCATGACCCGCGTCGGAAAATCAAAACTCCTCCTCATAAACGGACTCGGACTTGAGGAAATCGCGTCGCGCTGCGGATTCGCGGATCCCGCGCACTACATCCGTACATTCCAGAGGCTCTGCGGCGAAACCCCGGCCGCGTTCAGGAAAAAAGCCGCCCCCGGCGGCATTTCGCAAAAAAACTTCTGATAAGGGCTTGAAAAATTCACAAATTCGTGATATAATATATGTATATTATTTTTGGAGGTTCATGATGGTTTTACAGGAATCGGGCGAGATGTATCTCGAGACAATATACATACTTTCAAAAAAGAGCGCGAACGTCCATTCGATCGACGTCGTCGATTACATGGGCTATTCAAAGCCGAGCGTCAGCCGCGCGGTCGGAATTCTGAAAAAGGGCGGATTTCTCAACATGGAGCCGGACGGACGCCTCACGCTGACCGAGGCGGGCGAGGAGGTCGCGGTGCGGATGTACGAGCGTCACACGCTCTTGACGTCGATTCTGACAAAGCTCGGAGTCGACCCCGACACGGCGGTCTGCGACGCCTGCAAGATCGAACACGATCTCTCGGACGAATCCTTCGAGGCGATCAAGCGTCACGTCGGAAAAATCGATGAGTAAAAAAAACGGCCCAAAAGGCCGTTTTTTTCACGAAACCGACGCTCCGAAGGGCATCAGCGCGAGCTTTGCCAGCTTGAGATGCTGCTTTGCGAAGGGGATTCCGATTATCGTTATCGCGAAAACAAGCGCGAAGGTCAGATGCTCGATCGCCAGCACAACGCCGCTCACGATCAGCCAGATTATGTTGAGAACCATCGAAACCGCCCCGCCGCCGTATGTAACTTCCCTTCCGAACGGGCAGAACGAAAGCGACGCGAACTTGAAGCACTGCATCCCGACCGGTATTCCGACAATTGTCACGCACCACAGAATCCCCGCGAGAAGCCACGAAATCCCCGTGACAAACCCACCGAAAAGAAACCAGATTATATTTCCAAGACAGCTCATATTATCGCCCCAAAAAAGTATTTTCATTATTATATAACAAAAGTTATCCTCTGTCAACCCTTTCCGACATGAATTTACAATAAATAAAAATCGTTTTAACAACTTGACAAAATCCCGATCATATGGTACAATTATTAAAAAAAACAAAGGCGGTAATGACAATGCTCGAAAAAATGGACGATTTCTTCGCCGCGCGCGTCGAGGGCTACGACGAACATATGATAAACGACGTCGGCGGATGCAGGGAATGCTACGAAAAAATGGCTGAGGGCATGAAAATTCTCGGCGCGAAGAATATCCTCGACCTTGGCTGCGGAACCGGACTCGAACTCGACTTCATCTATAAGCTCTGCCCCGGAATCGAGGTCACCGGAATCGACCTTACCCGCGAAATGCTCGAAAAACTCGAAAAAAAGCACCCCGACAAAAAGCTTCACCTGATCAACGGTGACTACTTCAAAGAGGATTTCGGCAAGAACTTCGACGCCGCGATCTCCTTCCAGACCCTCCACCACTTCACACGCGAAAAGAAGCTCGGACTCTACAAAAAGCTCCGCGACGCCCTCGCGCCCGGCGGAGTCTACATCGAGTGCGACTATATGTGCGAAACCGACGAGCAGGAGATCTGGATGCTCGGCGAACTCGCGAAAAACGGCGGCGAGGGCTCGGACGGAAAATTCCACTTCGACATTCCGATAACCGTCTCAGGCCAGCTCGCTCTTCTGAAAACCGCGGGATTTTCAAACGTCGAGGAGGTTCTCCGCGTCGAAAATACCGTCATGCTCGTCGCGAAAAAGTAAACGCCCGGAAATCCGCGTAAGAAATCCAATAAGCCCGGAAAAGTCCGCTCAAACACGGACTTTTTTCATCTTACCGGAGGCGGTCCGATCCGCACGCCGCGCCGCCGGAACTCGCCCGGAGTACAGCCGCACCGCTCAAAAAACACGCGGTTGAAGGTCGACTGATTCCGGAATCCGTTCGAAAAGGCGATCTCGGTGATCGGCTCGGACGTCGAGAGCAGCTTCTCGCAGCAGCGGCAGATCCGCTGATCGTTGACAAATCCCGAAAAGCTTATCCCTAACTTTCGCGAAAAGATCTTCGAGACGTAATATTTGTCCAGAAAAACTGCCGACGCGACTGAGTCAAGCGTCAACTCGCCGGAGAGATTCGCCATGCAATGGTCGATGACCCGCCTGACCGCGTTCTGCTTCGTCCCCGCGCCGACAGGAATCAGCTCAACATGACGTAAAGCCTCGCCGGCCGCGCAGGTGATCGCCGCGTCGAGTAGTGAATTATTGTCGCGATCCTCCAGATAAAGCGACGCGCAGTAATCGAAAATCATCCCGAAATCATCCCCGAGCGCGTCCCTTGGAATGAACTGCGCGACCGGACGGTATTCGAGAAAATTCCGCGAATAAACCCCGCAGGAATCCGGCGAGACAATCGCCGAGATGTGCTTTGCCCCGGGACTTGCGCGGTTTGAGTGAAGCTGATACGGAAAAATCATCAGAAGCCCCTCGCGGCACTCGTAATCCTGCCCGTCGACCGTGAAATCAACCGTCCCGGAGGTTATGTATTGCAGCTCGATCTGCCTGTGAAAATGCTGGCGGCAGTCGTTGAATCCGCGGTTTTTTGTAAGGCTGACCCGCCCGAAAATGTTCAGGTCAAACCGATCCTCGTAAATGAGCATTCTCCTCACCTCAAAGATGCCAATTTTTCATTGATTCTGGCAAATATATATAAAGTATTATATCACAGAATATGGTATAATACAAGTACTTCATAAATCTTTTACAAAGTGAGGCAGAATTATGAAAAGATACTCAGCACTCCTCCTCGCGCTGCTCCTTGCGGCGCAGACGATCTCCTGCGGCGATTCCGGAAAAAATCAAACCGAAACCACCGAAAACTCCGGCGAAACAACCGCGAAAGCCGACGGATACGAATTCTCCGAAAAATGGTCGGGACGCGAACTCACGATCCTCAACCCCTACGACATCTACTCAATGCACTCCGAGCTTGACCGCGAGACTCAGACCGGAGAGCCGCTTGACGACGCGATGTACGATCGCTGCCGCAAGCTCGAAGAGAAAATGGGCATAAAAATCGTCGAGGACAACACGCCAAAAATCGACAAGGAAGTCAACGAACTCGCGCTCAAAACGATCATGGCCGGAGAAGATCAGTACGACATAATGTATGTCAGCACGAACGGAATCTATTCGCTCGCCGAGCAGGAAGCCCTGACCGATCTCAAAACCCTCTCCGGACTGAATCTCGACCAAAGCTGGTGGCAGACGAATTACAATAAGCTCTGCGAAATGAAAGGCTCGCTCTACGCCGCCGTCAGCCCGGCGCACCTCATGTACATCGACTCGCTCTGGTGTCTCTTCTTCAACGAGGATAAGATCACCGACCTGAAGCTCGAAATGCCCTACGACCTCGTCCGCGACGGTAAATGGACGCTCGACACGCTGCTTACCTATCAGAAAGCGGCCGCCGACCTGAAAGGCGACGAATCCTTCGAATGGAATGAAAGCGGCTCCAGCGTCTACGGCCTTTCGGGGCGGATGGTAACAAAACTCCTCGCCGGGGCAGGCGAACCCATCCTCGACAAGGACAAAAACGGCGATCTGCTCTTCACCGCCGGAACCGAACGCTTCTATTCGGCCTGCGAAAAAATCGCGAAAAACGTCTCAAAGAACGACGGAATCAACTTCAACAACTATACGGGCGGCCTTAAGGACGGCGATCCCGGACATTACATCACAATGTTCGAGGTCGAGCGCGCGCTCTTCGTGAATGCCGAGATCTGCAAAACCAGCCGTATGCGAAACAAGGACTTCGGCTACGGAATCGTTCCGATGCCCAAGCTCGACGAGTCGCAGGAGAGTTATTACGCGTCGCCCTTTGACGGCTGTCCGATGCTGACCATCCCGAAAACCGCGAAGGACAAGGCTTTCTCGGCCGCGGCCGCTGACGCGCTCTCGTACATAAGCGCAAGCGATGTCCTCCCGGTCTACAAGGAGATCACGCTCGAATCGAAGGGACTCCGCAACGACGACTCGATCGAAATGCTCGGAATCATCTTAGACGGCATCACGCCCGACCTCTCGTACCTCTACACGGGTATAATCAAGGATTTTTCAAATCAGCTCCAGACCGCGATCACCGAAGCCTCCGGAAGCTACGCCTCGGTCGTCGCCGCAAACAAGGACGCGATTAACAAGAAGCTCGAACCGATCAACAATTAAGGCAATACCGCACAATTCGCGGCTGACGCCTTAAGCACGCATCTGCTTGCGTCTTTTCCGTCATACGTCAC
>CAKSVM010000088.1 GCA_934503195.1 uncultured Eubacteriales bacterium | reverse complement strand
ACCCTGACGTTCGCCCGCGGGGGCTCCCCGCTTTTTACCTGGATTTTACACTTAACTGCTCTGTCGCCTTACATTCATCTGGTATAATTATTGCAGACAATAATAAGGATGGTGTAGTGGAATGGATATCTTTGATCTTCTGACTGCCTTTGGCGGGCTTTCGCTCTTCCTCTTCGGAATGAGCCTCATGGGACAGGCTCTCGAACGCCGCGCGGGTTCGAAGCTGCGCTCTTTACTTGAAAAAATGACCGATCGGCCGATTCTCGGTTTCCTGACCGGACTCGGAGTTACCGCGATAATTCAGAGTTCGTCGGCGACGACCGTCATGGTTGTCGGCTTTGTAAACTCCGGACTGATGACGCTTCGTCAGGCGATAAACGTCATTATGGGCGCGAATGTCGGAACGACGGTCACGGCTTGGCTTTTGAGTCTCGGCGGAATTGACGGCGGAAGTATTTTCCTAAAACTCTGCAAGCCGTCGTCGTTCACTCCGGTTCTCGCGCTCATCGGAATCATACTTTATATGCTTCCCACGGCGGATGGGAAACGGAAGGACACAGGAACGATTCTTCTCGGTTTCGCGACGCTTATGTTCGGCATGGAGACGATGAGCGGCGCGGTTTCGGGTCTTTCGGAGGTTCCGGCGTTCGCGGAGCTTTTCCTCGCGTTCAGAAATCCGATTCTGGGCGTTCTGGTTGGCGCGGTGCTTACAGGAATAATTCAGTCAAGCTCGGCGTCGGTCGGAATTCTACAGGCACTTTCGGCGACCGGGGCAGTCAGTCTGGCCGCGGCGATCCCGATCATCATGGGACAAAACATCGGAACGACGGTCACCGCGCTTATCTCATCGGTCGGCACGAACAAGAACGCGCACCGCGCGGCGGTTGTGCATCTGATGTTCAACGTCATCGGCGTGGCGGCACTTCTGACGGTATTCTGTATCGTGCGCGTGGTTTTCGCGCCGGCGATTTTAGACGAGGCGGCGACGAGATCCTCAATCGCGGTCGCGCATTCGGCGTTCAACATTCTCTGCACAGCGATGCTTCTTCCGGCGGGCGGGCTGCTTGAAAAGCTGGCGATCCGGATGGTTCCGGGCAAGGAGAAGAACGCGGTTGAGACTGTCACGGAGCTTGACGAGCGTCTTCTGGCGACTCCGACGCTGGCACTTAAGCAGAGCCGCGACATTGCCTGCGAGATGGTGGATCACGCGATAAAGTCTCTCGACGACTCGCTGACCGCGGTCTTCGCCTACACGCCGGAACTTGCGGCGAGTGTCCGCGCGGACGAGGAGAAGTGCGATCACTACGAGGACATTCTTGGCACGTATCTGGTCAAACTGAGCGCGCGCAGACTCGGAATCGAGGAGAGCGAGGAAGCGACCGCGCTGTTAAAATCGATCGGAGATTTCGAGCGGATTTCGGATCACGCGGTCGACATAATCGAGTCGGCCGAGGAGATGCGGTCGAAGAGGCTGAGTTTTTCGAAGGATGCCGCGGCCGAGCTTGAAGTGCTTTCGTCGGCGATCCGGAAGATCCTTGAAATGTCGCGCGAATGTTTCCGGAATCAGGATGTTATGCTCGCGGCGAAGGTTGAGCCGCTCGAACAGGTGATTGACGGGCTTAAGGAGAGTATGCGGACGCGTCACATCCTCAGAATGCGCGAAGGGAAGTGCGGAATCGAGACGGGGTTTGTGTTATCGGATCTTCTGACGGGTCTTGAGCGGACGTCGGATCACTGTTCGAACATCGCCGGGTGTGTGATTGACGCCGCGAAGCACAATCTGAATCTTCACGAGACGTTACGCGCGGCGCGTCACGACGACGCGGGATTCAAAGCCGAGTTTGACTCCTACGCGCGGGAGTATGCGTTACCCGCTCAGTACAGCTTGTCGTGAACTTATTGTAAACTTGTCATAAACCCAAAGTCTGAACACAAAATTCCCCCTTCGGAAAACCGGAGGGGGATATTTCATTGCGCGTTCAGCAGGGTGCGACCCTGCACTCGGACGTCATTGTTTCTTCCTGCGCCGCCGCCAGTTTCGTGCCCATCAAACATCCACCGTCGCGGAAAGTTACTTTAGGTGAGGGCGGTAAGCCCGAACGGGGTTCGGAGTAACCTCGAAGAGGTGACTCCGAACCCCTCCTGACAGAAACGTGAGAATCAGCTCAGCACAGACTATCCCTGACGATTGCCCGCGGGGGCTCCCCGCCAGCTATGAAGTGCCATACTCGGCTTTCGCCGTCTTTCCAGTTCGACGTCAGGTTCAGGCCGGCGTTCATAAGGAGCGCGCCGGAATATCTTCTTCCGCTCGCCTCGTCGATATAGACGAGATCCGGATCGAGGCCTTTCAGTCTCACGAAACGGCTGACGCAGACGTGCGTGCGCATCACGACGTAGGTGAACAGAACCTCGCGCTTATCGGCCGAGACCGATTCCCACGCCGCCGCAGAGGTGATGTTCTTCACGTCCTCGGTCGGGTTAATGAGGCGGTAGTAATCGCCGTTCTGGATCACGTCGTAGTACTTATGGTAGTCGGCGACCTGCTTTCTGACAAGTCCGCGCTCTTCTTCGGTCAGCTTCGTCAGGTCGAGCTCATATCCGAACGCTCCGGCCATTGCGACGTCTCCGCGCGTCTTGAAGGACGACGCGCGTCCGGTCTGGTGGTTCGGCGACGCCGAGACGTGCGCAGACATCGACGACGGCGGATATACGACCGACGTGCCATACTGGATTTCGAGTCTTTCGAGCGCGTCGGTATCGTCGGACGTCCAGATCTGCGGGCTGTAGTAGAGCATTCCGGCGTCAAAGCGTCCGCCGCCGCCCGAGCAGCCTTCGAGCAGAAGCTTCGGGAAGGCGGTCAGGAGTCTTTCGAGCAGCTCATAGACGCCGAGCATATAGCGGTGAGCGGTCTCGCCCTGTCTTTCGGGCGGCAGGAGCGCGCTTCCGACCTCGGTTAAGTTGCGGTTGAAGTCCCACTTGACGTATTCGATGTTCGCGGACGAGAGGACGGCGTGCATCTGGTCGAAGATATTGTCGCGGACATCCTTTCTCGACATATCGAGGACGTACTGTCTTCTGCCGATCGATCTCTCGCGGCCGTCGACGTGGAGGCACCAGTCGGGATGCGCGCGGTAGAGGTCGCTGTCCGGCGAGATCATTTCGGGCTCGAACCAGATTCCGAATTTGAGTCCGAGCGCGTTTACGCGGTCGACGAGACTCTTAATTCCGCCCTTTAATTTCGACTCGTTGACGACCCAGTCGCCGAGCGACGAATCGTCGTTGTTTCTGACGCCGAACCAGCCGTCGTCCATGACGAGCATCTCGATTCCGAGATCGGCCGCGTCCTTGGCGATCGCGACGAGCTTGTCGTCATCGAAGTTGAAGTAGGTTCCTTCCCAGTTGTTGACGATGATCGGACGCTTCCTGGTCTTCCACTCGCCGCGGCAGAGATTATATCTGTAGAGCTTATGGAAGGTGCGGCTCATCTTTCCGACGCCGCCGTCCGAGAAGACCATGACGGCCTCGGGGGAGGTGAAGGTTTCGCCGGGTTCGAGTCTCCACTTGAAATCGGAGGGATTGATTCCCATTATGACGCGGGTCGAGTCCATGCAGTCGACCTCGACGTCGGCCTTGAAGTTGCCCGAGTAGACGAACGAGAAGCCGTAGACCTCGCCCGATTCCTCGGTGTATCCGTCGCGCGCGAGCGCGATGAAGGGATTGTTGTTGTGGCTCGACGATCCGCGCTTCGACTGGATGCCCTGAAGTCCGTGTTCGAGGTGACGCTTCACGAGCGTGCGTTCCTTTGCCCAGCGTCCTTCGAGGTGGAGCATTTCGAAGTCGTAGCCGTCAAGATCGACGGCGGTCGAGAAGATCCGCTCGATATCGAAAGCCGCCTCGCCCTTATTCTCGGCGCGGACGCTTCTGGTGATGACGTCAAGCTTTGTGAAGACGCTGTAGACGAGCGTGATTTCGGCCTTTGTGAGGCTGTCCTCGCAGACGACCTCGAGCGTGTCGGCCTCGTCGTCAGAGTTCACGTAGGTCGCGGGGAGGCCCTCAAGCCTCGGCTTTCCGGCGAAGATTCTGTGCGACTTATAGCGGATGTCGGTGGCGGCGTTTCCGTTTTCGCCTCTTATCTGGAGAGCGGAGACGCGGAAGTCGCTGATTCCGTTCGTCGGGTATTCGAGGTGCGCGGTGTCGAGGGTGAGACCCTTTTCCTCCGGCTCGGCGACGTTCGCGCTGAAGGAGGCGTTGTGAAGTCCGTTTCTGAGGTAATCGAGGTCGATATCCGGGACGAACGCGCCGTAGTAGAGGTGGATGAGATATCCGGCGGGCGTTATCCGGAAGACGTAGCTCGAAGAGGGGGTATCGAGCTTGAAGATTCGTTTTTCGCTGTCAAAGATGATTGGCATGAATTTTTCTCCGTTGGTTCTATTTTTTAGAATATTATATCAGAAAAAAACGTAAAGGTCAAGAGGAAAACACAAAAAATGCAATTTTTCGCAAGTTTGGGGGTTATAAATCACGGTTTTTGCAAGAATCCGCAATCATTTTGTCTTCCGCTGGCCGCGGTATTCGCTCGGAGTCAGTCCGGTGACCGATTTGAACGAGCGGTTGAAGGTGACGTTGTTTCCGAATCCGCATCTCATCGCGATCTCTGTGACCGAAAGCGGCGTCTCGCGCAGAAGCTCAACCGCCGTCTCGATGCGTCGGAGGACGAGGTAGCGGTAGGGCGTCATTCCGGTCACGGCCTTGAAGGAGGTTGAGAGCGACGTGCCGCACATATTCGACGCGCGGGTCATGTCTTCGAGAGTTATCTCCTCGCCGAGATTTTCGTTTATGAAGCTTATGACGTTCTGAATGTCGTCGAGATGGGCGCGGAAGGCGAGCTTTCCTGATTCGTTCGCGGCGGGGATCGGTTTCGTTATCTCAGTGACAAGGCGGGCGAGGAGGAGGCGGACCTCAAAGCGGCCGTCGTCGCCGGACGGGAGGAGTTTCTGGAGCCGATCGAAGATCCCGCGGATCTCGCCCTCGGCGTGAAAACGCTGGGTCATCGGGAGATTTCCGTCGATCAGCATCCGGAGCTTTTCGGGCGGGACGAAATTGACGCAGAAGTTCCAGAGAAAATAGGGCGAAATATAAATATTGAAGGAATTAAGTTCGGGCGAGGTGATCGTCGGGACGCAGTGCTGTTCGTTAGGGCGGACGAGAAAATAGTCCCCGGCACAGACGGCGTATTCGCGCTCTTCCAGTACGTATTTTCCGCTGCCTTCGATTATGTAACCGATCTCTATTTCGGGATGCTTATGGACGCGCCAAACCTCACGCTTTGACTTTTTTGAGCTTGTGAACATAGAGAAGAGAAAGAAATTTGATATTTCGGTGAGATAATCCTTTTTCAAGCCTGATTCCTCCTGAATATTTGAAAAATATGAAATCAAATTTGTGATTTTTGTAAAGACAAACGCCGCGCGTCTGTGCTATAATAATGATACACCATTTTTCCGGATTTGTCTATACATTTTTTTCAGATTACCGAATATTTTTTTCAAAACCACAGGGAGAACTATGCTTTTAACCGATTATTTCCGCTCGGAGCCTGACACGAGCTGGAGCTTCGCGATTCAGTCGGGCGTCACGCACGGGACGATCAGGCTTCCTGAGGACGATGATTTCGATCCGGCCGACCTATCGCAGGTGAAATACGTCGCCGACCGGTTCAGGTCGCACGGAATCACTCCGGTCGTCGTCGAGCCGCTTCCGAACTCGCTTCACGACCACATAAAGCTGGGAGACTCACTCCGCGACGAGTCGATCGAAAAGTTCATAAAACTTATGGAGAATCTTCACGAGGCCGGCGTGACGACGGTCTGCTTCAATTTCATGGCACACTACGGCTGGACGCGGACGGCTTTTGATATTCCGGCGCGCGGCGGGGCGCGGGTCACTGGGTTCAGGCTCGACGATTTCGTTCCCGACGGGTTTGAGATAAGCCGCGGGAGGGTATTTGAAAACTACGCGTATTTTGTCAGGGCGGCCGTTCCCTACGCCGAACGGTACGGAATAAAGCTCGCGCTCCATCCCGACGATCCGCCGCTCGACTCACTCGGAGGTGTCGGACGGATCTTCACCTCGCTTGACGCGGTAGTGAAGGGAATAAACGTCGTGAAGTCGGAAAATCTCGGCGTGACCTTCTGTCAGGCCTGCTACAGGCTGATGGGTGAGGAGCTTGAAAACGCGATTTCGACGCTTTCAGATAAGATTTTCTTCGTACACTTCCGGAACGTATATGGGACGAAGCGCGATTTTCGCGAGACCTTCCACGACAACGGGGAGATCGACATGAAAAGGACAATCGGATTCTACAAAAAGTACTGCAAAAACGGCGCGGCGGAGATTCCGATCCGCGTCGACCACGTGCCGACCTACAGGGAAGAGTCGATCGAAAACGCTGGGTACGACTCGCTCGGACGGCTTTTCGCGCTCGGATATCTTAAGGGTCTGCTTGAGGAATAACGAAAAGGAGATAAAACAATGAAAACAAAACGCTTACTCGCGGTTCTGATCCTCGCGGGGATCCTGACGCAGGTTTCCTGCGGCGACTCCGGAAAAACTACGCCCGGGACAACAAAGGGCAATGAGACGACCTCTGCGGCTGATTCTCCCTACGACGCGAATGGATTTCTGAAGGATTCGCTCCCATCAGACCTGAATCTTGAAGGCCGCACTGTGACGATCTACACGCGCGGCGACACGAACGACACCGAATTTGACGCCGAGTCGACCGGAGACATCGTTGACGACGCGATTTATGACCGCAACCGCAGGATCGAGGAAAGACTCGGAGTGAAGCTCGAATACTTCGCGAACACGTCTGAGGATTTCTGGGGCGACCGCAACATCTACATGGACACTGTCCGCGCGGCGGTTCTCGCGAACGACGGCACGATGGATATCGCGGTCGGACTCTCGAACATAATGCCGGGTCTCGCGCAGAGCGGAATGTTCGTGAATCTCCTTGGAAGCGACATGAAATACCTCGACTTCGACAAGCCGTGGTGGCCGGCCGAGCTGACCGATGAACTCGCGGTCAATGACAGAATGTATATGGCGTCGGGCGAAGGGTGCCTCGGAGTCATCAAGGGAATGATGTGCTTCTACTTCAACAAGAACATGGCCGGGGACATGAATCTCGGCGACGTGTATTCGCTCGTCACTGACGGAAAATGGACGCTTGACAAGCTGAACGAACTCGCGTCGTCGGCCTATGTCGATCTCAACGGAAATACCGCGGTCGACGAGGCGGATCAGTTCGGATTCCTGATCTCAAACGTCAATCACGCGCCGAACTTCCTGCTCGCTTCGGGACTCAGACTCACCGAGAACGACGCGGCCGGACTCCCGAAATACGCGCTAGGAACCGACAAGGTCGTCTCGCTCATCGAAAAGCTCAACACGATGATGAGTCAGGACTCCTTCACGGCGAACGAAAATCAGTCGAACACGCTCACAAAGCCATTCATCGACGGACACGTACTCTTCATGACCGGAGAATTCCAGTTTGCCGAGACCTTCCGCGACATGACATTTGACTTCGGAATCCTTCCTTACCCGAAGGCCGACGAGGCGCAGGAGGACTACATCTCGTCCTCGCGCGCGACCTACTCGCTCTTCGGAATCCTGACCACCGCCGACAAGGACGACTGCGCGGCTGTGCTGGAGGCTATTTCGAGCGAAAACTACCGCTCGGTTACCCCGGCCTACTTTGAGAAGGCACTAAAGGTCAAGTATTCGCGTGACGACACGAGTTCGCAGATGTTCGATCTCATAAAGGGACACATCAGCTTCGACTTCGGCGTCGTTCACGGGCCGATGATGGAGAATATCTCAACGCTCCTGCGTGTGGAAATATGCTACCCGACCGGAACCTGGGCATCGACATGGGCTTCCAAGGAAGGCGCGGTGAACGCGGCGGTTCAAAAATATCTCGACGACATAATGTCGCTCGAAAGTTAAAGAAAATGAACACGCTCGCGCTCACAAGCACACAGATCGGCGTAACCTTCGGTTTCCGCGCGAAGGCGGGGTATTTTGAATCGCCGGAGGGCCGCGCCGAGGCCGACTCGATCGCGGCGGCGGGGATAAAATGGGTCACGCTCGTCCCGACCGTGTATCAGGAGCATTATTATTCCGAGCGGCAGTTCGCCGACTTTGAGCGGACGCCGTCGGATCTTGAAATCGTCGATATGATCAATTATCTTCATTCGCTCGGACTTTTCGTACAGCTGAGGCCGATGCTTGAAAGCCTTGACGGAACCGGGCGGCTTCAGGTGAATTTTCCGCCCGACGTGACGTCGAGAATTCCGGGGCTGGAGCTTCACTCCTGCTCGAACTGGTTTGCCGCGATGAAGGCGCGCGCCGTTCACTACGCGAAGATCGCCGAGCGGACGGGATGCGAACTCTACTGCCTTGACAGCGAACTCGACCGGATCATCTGCTACAACAGGGAGTGGAAGAAGGTCATAAAGGCCGTCCGCGCGGTCTATCACAATCCGCTGACCTCCTGCCACACGAGTCACACCGGGGTTGTCGGCTTCGAGTCGGCTCTGGCAATTAAGGATCACTGGTTCTACGATCTCGATATGCTCTCGATAAGCTGCTATCACAGAGCCGTGAGTCATCCCGGCGCGACGGTCGACGAGATAAGAGCCGGATTCGTGTCGCAGCTCGAACGCTTCAGGGGCTACGCGAAGCTTTACGGAAAGCCGATTCTCTTCGGCGAGTGCGGATGCACATCGAGTGTCGGCGGCGCGACAAGGCCGTCGGGCTGGAGTACGACCCCGACCTATGACGGGAACGAACAGGCGGCCTTCTTTGAGGCGGTCATCGAGACCTTCAGGGGCGAGCCGTGGTGGCGCGGACTCTGTCAGTGGAAATGGGACGAACAGATGCCGCGTCCCTTCCTTGACGCCGACCCGGCCGGAAACTCGGGCTTCACGATCAAGGGAAAGCCGGCGGAAAAGCTCTTTGCGAGATACAACGCGGAGCTTTCGTGAAAGGAAAATTTATGACGCTCTATTCAAAATTTGAGATGAAATCGGCGGGAATGGTTCTCACCTCGCCGTCGGGAAAGCTGATCACGCTTGAGGCGTTTGAGAGTCAGCCGATCGAGATCACCTACGACGACCGCGGCGGCGAGGACGTGAAGGCGTCCGGAGAGCCGGAGAAGCTTGTGAGATTCTTCCCGGACGAGGTCGGAATTTACCGTTATGACGGCGGGGAATTCGAGGTGACTCGGGGAGATCTTCGCGGGTATGTCAAGGTCAGCGGCGACGATCCGCGCTACTTCGCCTTTTCTGACGGAAGCTCATACTGTCCGGTCGGAATGAATCTCGCGTTCATTTCGCCGTTCGGGAAATCCGACGGAAAGGAATTCGGCCGCTCGGGCTTCAGGTTTCTGGGGCTGAGGCAGTACGAACGCTGGCTTCGCGCCTGCCGTGAAAACGGCGTCGATCTCGTCAGAATCTGGCTCGGACACGAATATTTCTGTCCCGACACCGAAGAGGCGGGAGTGCTTGACGGCGTTCAGCTCTCGAAGCTTGAGGCGTTCTTTGAACTGGCGCGGAGGTATGAAATCCGGGTAAAGCTGACGGTCGAGCAGTTCAGGTTCTTTGATTACGAGAGGGTCGCCGACTCGGACTCGTATTCGGACGACGTTTTCAGGAAGTTCAACAAGCGGCTTCATATCGGCGGAAAACGCTGCGAAAGTCCGTCGGAGTGGCTTTCGGACGAGAGCTTCCGCGCGGCGTGGCTTTACAAGATAAAGGAGCTTTCGAAGCGTTTTTCGGGCGATCCGGCACTTTTCGGAATCGAACTCTGGAACGAGATGAGCTGTCTTCCGTGGAAAGAGACTCTCGAATGGAACAGAATCATGCTTCCCGAGGTGAAAAAGCTTTTCCCGCGTCAGCTTGTGATGAATTCGCTCGGGAGCTTCGACTCGAAGTGGAGTCTGGCGGCTTACGAGGAGTTCCCGTGGGAGCTTTCGGAGATAAAGCAGATGCACCGTTATCTTGATCAGGGCGCGGCGTACGAGGTCTGCCGCGAGTCGCCGATTGAGCTTATCCGCGACGGTGCGGGGATTCTCGCCGACGGGACGAAGCCGTTTCTGGTCGCCGAGACCGGGGCGGTGAACGACCGGCACTCGGGGCCGTTCAGGTATTATCCGGCCGATCACGACGGGATTTTATTCTGTGATCTGGTTTACACGCCGCTGTTTGTCGGCGCGGCGGGCTGCGGACACATCTGGCACTGGGACGAGCGTTATGTCGAGTCGAAAAATCTCTACAGGTACTACAGGCCGTTCAAAAAGCTGATCGGCGGAGTTGATTTCGCGCGCGAGGGATTCGTTCCGGGCGTATGGGAGAACGAGGATCTTATCTTCCTGTATCTCCGCGGAAAATCGGTGACGATCGGGTATCTGCGGAACAAGTCGGTGAACTGGCGGCGGGTTTTACGCGATCTCGAAGCCGAGGTCACGGTCGGCGCGGTTATTCCGCTCGACTTCGGCGCGCCGGAGGTCATAAAGATCCGCGAGAGCGAGAGTGCGCGGGTTAAGGTCCGCGGGGGTGAGATAGAGGTCGAGGGGCTTTTATTCGGACTGCTTTTACGGTTTCAGAATATGGGTTGACGCCCGGGAGATTACGGGTGGGAAGAATTGAGGGCTGCCGCGTGAGCGGCGGCTCTTTTGCGTGTTTTGGGGATGGTGGACGCGGATTTGGAGCGGAGATGGGGGAGTGGGGGTGGCGGGGTGTTTATGGGGGTATGAGGGTGATGAATGGAAAGGAGGGCGGCCGAAGGCCGCAGGCGGCGCGAAGCGGCGTCGACTTTGCGAAGCGAAGTCGATTGCGCACGGAGTGCGCAACCTGAACTCGCGTCCGGGCGGCGCAGCCGACCGGACGCGAGCCGTTCCGGCGCGCCGGAACACGCGATCAAGGCTCTGCCTTGATCGCGCCCCTCTGGCGGTTACCGTGAACTTATATTTCAGAAGATGGTTTTACGAATTCTCCTCCAGCGTCGTCAGCAGGTCATTTATCTTCTCCTTGACCTGCGGCTTGAGAGACTCGGTCATCGAGGCTAAATTGTCGGTCATGTTCAGATAATTCTCCATGTACTTGCAGTAGGTCACCTGCGGCCAGACCGAAAGTCCGAGGTCGTAGGTTCCAGACCTGAAGATGATGTCGGGCATCTCGGCCGAGTCCTCGTCGCGTGTGTACTTTGTCTTCAGCACCACCTCGCGGTAGGTCGGGAGGAGATTCTGCCGCGAGTCGCGGCTCTGCGCGTCGATGAGGATTCCGACGTTCTCGAATCTCTCGGGGGAGAGCGTGATCGGGATCACCGCGACGCCCGCGCCCGAGGTCAGAACGTAATAATTCTCCTGCTCCTCGTCGTACTTCGGGTAGGGAAGGATTCCGATGTCAAAGTTCATGTCGCGGAAATTCGAAATGCCCTTGGTCGCGGTTCCGTGGAATGCCAGACGTCCGGATTTGAACATCCCGCGCGACTCGGTCGAGCCGTCGCGGACGTTATCCTTGACCTTCAGATAGATATTCGAGCCGTTGTGGATGTTGAACACCTTTTCGAAGACGTCGAACGCGTAGGCGTTGCCGGGAATCGCGAAGTAGGGATTTCCGTCATTGTCGACCGAGATATACTTCACGCCCGCGCCGGTCACGAGCAAGCCGAAATGAAGCTTCACCGCGCCCGAGACCGCGAACTGGTCTTCCGAGTCGAATTTTCCGTCGCCGTTGAGGTCGACCGTCAGTCCCTTCGCGATCGACGCGAATTTGTCGAGCGTCCATGTGCCGTTCCGGACGAGATCATAGAGATTCTCAACCTTTGCGTTCTCGATGATATCCTTGTTGAAGAGCATTACGAAGCCGCGGCTGATCATTCCGAGCGTGAAGTCGCCGATGGCCGCGAACTGCTTACCCTTTACCCTGAAGACCGAGTTCGCGTCGGAATTCCACCACGAGCGGTCGGTGTCGACGTATTCGAGGACGTCCAACGAGTTCGTCAGTCCCTCGCAGTAATATCCGCTGACATCCTCGTCGTAGACCATCGCGATGTCGTAAAGATCCTCGCCCGACATCATGAGATTCCGGAACTGCGTTCCGGTGTTGTCGACCGTGGTGACGTTTATCTTGCAGTCGTATTTGTCCTCGATCTTGCGGTTGCGGCGGAAGATCGCGTCGTTCACGTTGTCGCCGTTCTCCTCCTCGGCGTCGAGTTCGTTGATCACCCAGCTGAGCCAGTTGTTATTGTAGTTGTAGAAGCGAAGCTCGAAGCCGTCCATCGTCTTGTCGGGAAGCGGATACTTATCGTATTCCGAAAGCCCGGCCGGGGACGTGTCGGCGTCGGTCGTCTGAGAGGGCGTGTTGTTTCCCTGTGCGAGGGTTTCGCCGCCGCAGGAGGCGAGCGAGGTCAGCATCGCGATGAGAAGCAGGGTGGATGTGATTTTCT
>CAKSVM010000087.1 GCA_934503195.1 uncultured Eubacteriales bacterium | reverse complement strand
CGTCCGCCGACGTCGTCCGGAACGACGAAGGTCTCGTATCCCTTGTCGGTGGCGAACTTCTTGAGGGTTCCCTTCGCCTTGTCGGTCGTGACGAAGATACGCTCGCGCGCGCCCTCCTCGCCGTATTTCTTTTCGAGAAGCTCGCGGAAGATGCGGAAGGCGACAGCCGGCTCGGTCGTGGTTCCCGACTTCGAGATGACGTTGACGCAGATGTCCTTGCCCTCGCAGACCTCAAGAAGCTCGGAAAGCGCGGACGAGCAGATGTTGTTTCCGGCGAACCAGATGTCGGGGGTGTCCTTCTTCAGAGCGTTGTAGTTCGGGCTCTTGACGAACTCGATTGCCGCGCGCGCGCCGAGGTAGGAGCCGCCGATGCCGATGACGACGAGAATGTCGCAGGTCTTCCTGATCTTTTCAGCGGCGGCCTTGATGCGGGCGAACTCTTCCTTGTCGTAGTCGACCGGGAGATCGACCCAGCCGAGGAAATCCTTGCCGAGTCCGTTCTTTTCCTTCACTTCGGCGAAAGCGGTCTTTATCGCGGGATCAATCCCGGCGAAATCCTCGCCGCCAAGGAAGCCCTTTACGTATTTATCATTGAGTTTGAGTGTCATAATAAAATCTCCTTTTATGCGGATGAAATTCTTCCACAGTATATTGTACCGCAAAAATATGTTTTTTTCAAGGCTTTTCACATTTTTGATAAGGAAATTTTTCCTTGATCCAATGTCGCTTTTTTGTCTGTTATGACGAACAATGCAAACTTTCGCGGAAAAATCCGGAAAACTTTGCCTTGACAAGACCGCTTATTTATGGTATAATCTGAAAAAACCTCTGGAGGTATTTATAAATGAAAGATTTTCTTCTCGGCTGCAACTTCTGGGACTCGGCGTCCGGAACCGATATGTGGGCGAACTTCGACGAGGATTCGCTCCGCTCCGACCTTGACGCGCTGGCGGCAAGCGGCGTGAATTCCATGAGATGCTTCCCGAACTGGCGGGATTTTCAGCCGGTAATCGCGCTCCGCGAATGGCGCGGCGGACTCAAGGAATACCGTCTGACCGGCGACCGCTTCCCCGAAAACGAGTTCTACATCGAGCCGGTGATGATCGAACGCTTCCGCAAATTCGCGAAAATGTGCGACGAGCGCGGAATAAAACTCGTCGTGTCGATCCTGACCGGATGGATGAGCGGACGTCTCTTCTGCCCGCCCGCGCTCGACTCGAAGAATCTCATCTGCGACCCCGAGGCGCTGATGTTCGAGGAAATTTTCGTCCGCGGATTCGTAACCTATACGAAGGATCTTCCGAACATCGTGATGTGGGATCTCGGAAACGAGTGCAACTCCTTAGGTCAGGCCGGGACGAAGGCGCAGACATGGCTCTGGACGTCGACTATCCGCAACGCGATCCTCTCGGTCGACAACACGCGGAAAATCTCGTCGGGAATGCACGCGCTCGGCTTTGACGAGTATCAGCCGTGGGCGATTCACGATCAGGGGCTTCTCTGCGATCTTCTGACTCCGCATCCCTACCCATCGCCTACCGTCGGCGGCGACGTCGACCCTGCCGACCGCCCGAGAACCACGATGATCCCGACCGCGCAGTGCGAGTATTACTCGGGACTTTCGGGGCGTCCGGTGATGATTCAGGAGCAGGGGACCTTCAGCGATATGCTGATAAACCGCGTCGGCGCGTCGAGATTTTTACGCGTCAACATCTGCTCGTCCTACGCGAACGGCTACAAGGGCTACTTCTGGTGGTGCTCGCATGAGCATCTGAGGCTCGAACGCCCGCCCTACAGCTGGTCGATGATCGAACGCGAGCTCGGAATGCTCGACCTCGAAAGAAAGCCGAAGCCGGTCGGCGGGGAGATTAAGCGGCTCGGAGAGCTGATAGCGTCGCTCCCGGAGCTTCCCGAAAAGGAGACTGACTCGGTGATCGTCCTCTCGCGCGGGCAGAGGCAGCAGGAGGTCGCGATGACCTCGTTCATCCTCGCGAAGCGCGCCGGACTGACGCCGAAAATCGTGAGCTCGGCGAGAGAAATCCCCGACTCGAAGCTCTACATCCTCCCGTCGCTGACCGGTTGGGCGTCGCTCTACAAGGAGCCGTACGATTTCCTCATCGGAAAGGTGAGGTCGGGCGCGACTCTGCTGATCACGGTCGACAGCGGACTCATCTGCGAGTTCGAGAAGGTGACCGGACTCATTTCGTCGGGCATGGCGTCGGGCGGCAGAAGCGAGATGAAGCTTCGCGGCGAGACACTCGGAATCGAGTATTCGAAGAAATTCAGCCTTGAGCCTTCCGGAGCCGAAGTCCTCGCGCGTGACGCGTCGGGAAACGTCGTCTTCGCGAAGAATAAGCTCGGGGAGGGATATGTATACTTCCTCGGCTTCCCGGTCGAAAATCAGCTCTGGCGGCGTCAGGGCGCGTATGAGCCGGGGACTCCCGACTACAGCATGATCTATGAGACGGCGGCAAAGGAGATCTTAGACAAAAAGCCGATGCGTCTCTCCGACCCAGAGGTCTCGCTGACCCTTCATCCCGACGGCGAAAATTACTACGCCGTCGCGGTGAACTACATAAACGAGGAGCGCGACTCAAAGCCGGTTCTCGCCGACGGATGGAGCTTCGAGCCGATCTATGGCGAGCTTTCTAAGGTCGAGCCCTGCGGAATGGCGGTCGGAAGACTTGCCAGAAATTAAGGAGTATTTACAATAAATTCAGCATATCGTTTCTGTTTGTTCATATTTACCCGCGAATATACTGGTGAATGGAGGTAGACAAAATGCGAATCATATTTACTCTCATCCTTATTTTCTCAACGCTTTTCACCCTCTCGTCCTGCGGCGGCAAAGACGAGCCGGAGCGTGACTTCACACCATATTTCCGCGCGGAGGAATTCACCGCGCCCGACGACGTGATTCTCGGCTCAAATCTCCGGGTTTCGGGCGGCGATCTCCTGATCGAGGCCTTCACAAAGGAGACCTTCACCGACGAAAACGGCCGTACCGACCGCAAACGGCTGACGCTCAGAGTCGATTCGGAGGGCAATGTCTCGACCGAATCGAACGACTCGCCCGAACGCACGCTCGGAGTCTTCACGGCCGCCGGCGACCGCTTCGAGGTCATGGCGGTTATCGGCGAAGCTTCCTTTGAGTCGGTCACGATTCGCCGTTTTCACGGCGATAAGCTGAAAGAAACACTCGACGCTTCGGAAATCTTCGGCGTCGACATCTCGAAACTGAAACCGAATCTCGCTGGCGAGGGCGGATTTTCGATGCTCGCGGTCGGCGAACACGACGGACAGCTTGTCTTCGTCTCAAATCTCGGCGTCTCAGTCTCGGGGCGGATTTATTCGTCGCGCGACGAGCTGACCTCGGCGGTCTTCGCCGGGAAAAGACTGCTTCTCATCTCAAAAAAGAACGACCGGATGACGGCCTCGGAATTCGATTTTTCCTCGTTCGAGACGTCCGGAATCGCCTTTCCCGACGGCTTCGTCTCGGATTTCAGGTTCGAGCCGCTCGCGCTTGAGGGCTATGATATCGCCGCGAAAAAATCGGACGGAATATACGGCATGAACTTCGACGAGTCGGGAAATCTCGTCCCCGAGCTGATATTTGATTTCGTCGGCTCGGATATCTCCGGCTCGTCGCTCGGAAGCGTCGCGGCCGTTTCGGCGTCGGAATTCTGGTTCTTCGAGTACGACTACACGAAAAGCTACGGCGATCCCGGCTGGAAGACGCTCTGGAAGGCGGACGCGATCCCGGCCGACGAATATGTCCCGAGGAGCGAAATCCGCGTTCTCTGCCTTGGCGGCGCGTCGCAGACCTTTGAGCGTCAGGTCGTGACCTTCAACCGTAGGAGCGAATCGGTCAGAATCGCCCTTGACACCCGGGTTCTCGGCGAAAACGAGGACTTAAACGCCTTCAGAACGCGTATAGCGGCCGAACTCGCGGGCGGAAATATCCCGGACGGGGTTTATGTGTCGGTGAATTTCGGCGTCGACCCGGCCGTTTACGCGCGTCAGGGACTCTTCACCGATCTCTATAAGCTGATGGACGACGCGGGATATGACCGGAGCGAACTCCTCGACTGCCAGACGAAATCCTTCACGTCAAAGCGGGGCGGCGCGGAATATCTCCCCTATGTCGCGCTCTCGGGCGGCTTCAGTATGGTCGTCACCGAGAAAAAGGACTTTGACGGCACAATGACGCTCGATGTGATCCTCGACCTCATCGAGTCGGGAAGATCGCCCTACAAGCCGCGCTGGAACCGCCCGTTTTCGTCGGATCAGCTCATAGACGGTATTCTCCCCGAATCGCTCGACGTCTTTCTCAAAGAGGGCTTCGACGGCGATTTATTCAGGCGGTTCGTGAAGGTCTGCCGCGAAATGAGCCTTGACGACGAGACGCCGCTCGGAAAGGAAGTCTTCTGCGTCAAGTTTGACCGCCCCTTCGGGCAGGATTTTCTGAACCTCAAGAGCGACTTTGAGGACTATCATATCGCCGGAGCCGGAGTCGTATTCGAGCCTTACGAATACTTCGGCGTCACCGACAAGTCGGAGTACAAGCCGGAGCTGTTCGGCTTCCTTGAATCGATCTTCGACGGAAGTCAGAATCCCTTCCTGACAAAGCGCGGACTCGACGCGGCGATTGACTCGCTCGACAGATATCACGCGGTCTACGGAAGGTCGTACGCCCATTCGTCCGAGCCGTTTGGCGACGAGCGGAAGGCGGATTTCGCGAAAAACGGAAGCGTGCTTTACTTCGAGGCCGACGAGACCTTCGCCGCCGATATAAAGGAAATAATCAAAAGAGCGCGCGCAAAGTCGCAAAAGACGGCCGACATCATCTCGATTGTCCGCGAGGAGATCGGCGACAAAAATCACGATATCGACACGGTCTGCGGCTTCATTGAGGATCGTGTTTCGACCTATGTGAGCGAGAAGGGCTGATAAACAGAAAAAGAAGGAAACTTTTGCTACGCAAAAGTCATGGTCATAAATTATGGAAAAAGACGATCGCAAGTATTACGCCGCCTATGAGGAACGCTATAAAACCGCCCACGCGAAGGGCGTCAGCTGGTCAAGCGACGTAAGCACACCTGTTGTAATGGACGTGATTGACAGGTATAAAATCGGCCGTGAGGATAAGCTCCTCGAAATCGGATGCGGCGAGGGCAGAGATTCCCGTACGGTTCTGGAGCGCGGCTTTACGCTGACGGCGACCGATATTTCCGGGGAAGCGATAAAATACTGCAAAAAGCGTATGCCGCGGTACGAAGAGCGTTTCGGCGTTCTTGACTGCCTGTCGGCGCGGCTTGAAGAAAGGTTCGGTTTCATCTTTGCCGTAGCCGTAGTTCATATGCTGGTTCCTGATGAGGACAGAGACGGGTTTTATAAGTTTATCCGCGACCACCTGAACCCGGGCGGAATCGCTCTGATCTGCACGATGGGCGACGGCGAAACCGAGACGCGGAGCGACATTTCTACCGCGTTCACGTTGCAGGAGAGAGACCACGAATCCGGCAGGATGATGGTCGCCGGAACGTCGTGCAGGATGGTGTCGTGGAATACGTTCGAAAAAGAGCTTGCACGAAACGGACTGACAGTCATCGAGAAAGGAATCACAAGCTCGCTTCCCGACTTCAACAGCCTGATGTACGCGGTTGTCAGAGTATAAAGAAAAGGCGCACGGTAATCCTGTGCGCCTTTTTCGCGTCCCGGCGGTCACCGCACGGCAAGCTCTTTTATAACCTCATAGAGCGCGTCGACCTCCTCCGCGGTGTTGAAGACCGAGAAGCTGACCCTGACCGCGCCGCCCTGACCCGTGCTGAGTCTCTGATGCGCGAGCGGCGCGCAGTGATAGCCAGCTCTGACGCAGATTCCCCGCTCGTCAAGGCTCGCCGCCGTCTCCTCGGGGTCAGAGCCTTTTATCCTGAAAAGCACCATCGTCGGCTCGTCGACGCATTCCGGCAGGAATAATTTCACCCGCCCTATGTCCGAAAGGCGTCCGATAAGCCGCTCCGAAAGGCTCACCTCATGCGCGCGGATACTGTCGGTTCCCCGCTCCGAGACGAATTCAAGTCCCGCGAGAAGCCCCGAGATCACCGCGACCGGAAGCGTTCCGCCCTCGTAGCGTTCGGGCGGCTCGGAGGGCATTCCGGCGTCGAGCGAGTCGACTCCGCTTCCGCCGAAGATGAAGGGGCGCGGCGTTATCTCGTCCGAGAGAATCATCATCCCGCTCCCGCCCGGACCGTATAGACCCTTGTGGCCGGGAAGGCAGAGGATGCCGATATTGTCGCCCCGGACGCTCAGATTCCGTATTCCCGCCGCCTGCGCGCCGTCGACGATGAAGGTTACGCCGGATTCCCGGCAGAGCTTTCCGAGCTCGCGGATCGGCATCGACGCGCCGCAGATGTTCGAAGCCGCCGTGCAGACGACGAGCGACGCGCCGCGAAGCTTTGACTTCACCGACGAGATTATCGCCCGCGTCCGCTCCTCTCCCGAAAGTTCAATATGCGAATCGAATATCCGCACGTCTTTTGTCACCGCGAGCGACGGACGTCGAACCGAGTTGTGTTCGAGATCCGAGATAAGAATCCCGCCGCCCCTGTAGGCCGTCCGGATCGCCATATTCAGAGCGTAAGTCGTGTTAGGGACGAAGATCACCCGCGAAAGGTCGGCTCCGAAAAGCTCCGCCGCCTTTACCCGGCAGGCGAAAACCTCGCGGTCGGCGATCATCGAGAGCCTGTGCGCCGACCGTCCCGGATTCCCTCCGAGCTCGCGGAGCGCGAAGTCCACCCGCTCGATGACCCGCTCCGGCTTCGGAAAGCTCGTCGCCGCGTTGTCAAAGTAAATCATTTTTTATGACCATGGCTTTTGCGTAGCAAAAGCTTCCTTTCTTGCTTTTTGGGGCGCGGTTGGCGCAGCCAAATCGCGGTTGTAAAACCGCGATAGAGACACAAAATGCTTACTTAAAGCGTCAGCTTTCAATCTTGTTCCTCCATATCGCCGAAAAGGGGATTCCGGCGCGCACGAGTCTGTCCTTCGCCGCGTCAAGCTCTCCCTCCGGAAGTTCGATTCCCCACGCGCAGCCCCTCGGGGACTCGCCCGGACGCAGCTTTCTGAGTCTCACTCTGATCCCCGCCGAGTCAAGCGTCGCCTCCGCCCGCCTCGCCCACGTCACCGAACCCATCGAAATCGTGACGTTCTCCATTTTTCAGTCACCTCCCTGTGATGAGTATATGCCGGAGTTCCTGTCCGCGCGAAAGACTCCGCCACGGAAAAATCGGATTGTACAAATAAAAAGTCATATCGTCCATTGATTCGGCCGGGGAAATGTGATATACTTATGTAAAGTGTTAATTTTGTCCACAAGAAGGTCACTATCGTCCATTCAAGAAGACGACGCTTCGTGGTATAATATAAAAAAACCGAAAGGAAGATCAAAATGATCAAAGCAGTAATAATCGGCTTCGCGCATATGCACGTAAACGAGGTCGCGCTCTATATAGGCGGTCAGCCCGAGACCGAGCTTGTCGGAATCGCCGACGTCCCGCCAAAGTCCCCCGAGGATACCGAAAAACGCTACACCCGCGCGTGGAACCTCAAAAACGTCGCGGAAATCTCAAAGGCCCCGGTCTACGACGATTATAAAAAGATGCTCGACGAGCTTCGCCCCGACTGGGCTTATATCCTCTGCGAGAACATTATGAAGCCCGAGGTAGCCGCCGGGTGCGCGAAGCGTCACGTGAATGTCGTCGTCGAAAAGCCCATGGCCGCCGATCTTTCCGGAGCCGAGGAAATCGCTTCACTCCCCGGACGCTTCGGAATCGAGGTCGCCGTCAACTGGCCGGTCGCTTGGCGTCCCTATCTTCATAAATTCAAGGCCGCGGCCGACGCGATGGTCGCCGGAAAGCCTTTGAGACTGCGCTACATAAACGGCCACACCGGCCCCTTAGGAAAGGGCGCGAAGCACCGCGGAGTCTCGGCCGCGGCCGAGGAGATGACCGACGAAGAGCGTTCGCGCGTCTGGTGGTACAAGTCCGACCGCGGCGGCGGGGCTTTCCTCGATATCCTCTGCTACGGATGCTACTTCACGCGCTGGCTCCTCGGAATGGCCGACGGGGTTTCGGCCTTTGGCGCGAATCTCGGAACGCCCTACGCCGACTGCGAGGACAACGCCGCCGCGATCTTCCGCTTTGACGACAAACGTATGTCGGTCGCGGAGGGGAGCTGGACTATTCCGCGCGTAATCGTCCCGGCGGGGCCTCAGCTCCTCTGCGAGAACGGCGCGATCGTCTGCGAGGGCGGAGCCGATTCGGGTCAGCATACCGAGTGCTACGACTTCTCGGGCGAAAGACTCGATCTCCCGGAGACCGAAGTCCCCGACTCGATGAAGAATATGCCGTGGCAGATCGCTTCTCACATGAAGGGCGAACCGCTCTTCGAACCGCTGACTCTGAGCTTCAACCTCGACGTTATGCGTATGCTCGACGCCGCGATTAGATCGAATTCGACTCACCGGGAGGAAAGACCTTGACCGGACCGATCGGAATCATCGCCGACATCGAGCGCGCGTCGACTCACGACGGTCCCGGAATCCGAACCGTCGTCTTCGAAAAGGGCTGTCCGCTCTCCTGCGCGTGGTGTCACAATCCCGAGTGTATAAGCCCAGAGCCTGAGACGCTCTTCTACCCCGAAAAGTGTATTCACTGCGGGAAGTGTTCCGAGGGGTGCTATTCCGGCGCGAGGGTGGTCTGCGGGCGGAAGATGACCGTCTCCGAGGTTCTTTCCGAAGTCCTTTCAGACAAGCCGAATTACGGCGAAAACGGCGGACTCACGATCTCGGGCGGCGAACCGCTTTTGCAGAAAGACTTCACGCTGGCTCTATCAAAGGCCGCGAAAGCCTCGAAAATCACGAGCGCGGTCGAGACGTCGCTTATAATCTTTGACGAGGAGACGCTTAGTTCGTTCGATCTCATAATGTTCGATCTCAAATTCATCGACGGAAAAAAGCACGAAAAGTTCACCGGGGCGGATCTTTCGCGGATCCTTGAAAATATCGGAAAAACCGCGTCGCTCGGGATTCCGATGCTCGCCCGGACGCCCGTGATTCCCGGCGTGAACGATGCCGATATCCCGGCGATAAGCGATTTTCTGCGGCAATTTCCCGCCGTGTATAAATACGAGCTTCTGCCCTACCACCCGCTCGGAACGTCGAAGGCGGCGGCTCTGGGGAAAAGTCAGACGCGCTTTTCGCCGCCGACAAGAGAAATGATGGAGGAACTTGAAAAATATGCTTTCCTACGCTGACAGACTGAAATCGATGCGCGAGACGAAAATCCGCCACACGCTAGAAAAGAAAAAGCAGAACGGCTGTACCGACCTTGACGACTTCGGAACCGTTCCGCTTCCCGAGGGCTATGAGGTTATGCCGTTCTACAACAGTGAAAACGGGAGCTTCTACGGATATTCCGCGATGGCCGAGAACTTCTGCCGGGTCTGCGACGCGCATCCGGCCTACGTCGACCCGATGGAGACGCTCTGCGGACGCTGGCGCGATATGCTTGTCAACTACCGCGGCGATATTCATTATATGCCCGACTGGATGAGGAAGAATCCGAAGCTCCGCGATTTCGTCTCGAACGGCGCGACGGCTCTCTGGTCAAAACGCTGGGACGAGAAGCGGTTCCCTTACGACGACCTCAAGCCGCTGCAAAAGAAGTACAACATCTCGACCGGAATCGACGGCGACGCGCATTTCGCCTGCGACTACCGGATCGGCCTTAAGCTCGGCTTTACCGGCTTCCTCGAAAAGATAAAAAAGTACCGGAGTCTGAATCCCGGAAAGGACGAATTCTACGACGCCGAGGAGAAGTGCGTTCACGCCATGCTCCGCTTCATTGACCGGCATATCGGAAGGATAAAGGAACTGATCGCCGCCGAGACCCGGCCGGAGATAAAAACTAGCCTTGAGAGAATGCTTGAAGTCTGCGAAAACGTCCGTCATAAGCCGCCGGAGAGCTTTCACGAGGCCTGCCAGTTCGTCGCGTTCTTCGTCTGCTTCGCCCGGATCTACACGCGCGACGGAGCCGGGTTCCAGCTCGACACAATACTTTTACCCTACTACGAAAATGACATAAAGAAAGGAATCCTCGACGACGAGACGGCGAAATTCATAATCGCCGATCTTCTCCTCATCGACCCGCATTACTATCAGATCTCGGGCGTCGACAAGGACGACAGGGATCTCACAAATCACCTATCGTGGCTGATTCTCGACGCCGCCGAGTCGATCGACATCTCGTGCAACCTGACCGTCAGAGTCCACGAAAACTGCGATCCGGCGTTTTTACGTCACGCGGTGGAGATTCTTTTACGCAAAAAGAACGGCTATCCGCGCTTCTGCTGTGACAGGACGCTCTGCGAGGGCTACATGAAAAACGGCGTCGACAAGGCGACGGCGCGCGAGCGTATCGCGGTCGGATGCAACTGGATGTGCGTCCCAGGGCGCGAGTTCCCGATGAACGACACCGTGAAGATAAATATCGCGAAGGTGCTTGACGTCGCGCTCGGAGAGCTTAAAAACGACCCTGAGCCGAGCCTTGAAAAGCTCTTCGCGCTCTATGAAAAGCATCTCACAAAGGCCGCCGGGGTGACCGCCGCCGGAGTCGATCTGCATCTCGACCACATCGCCGACGTTACGCCCGAGCTTATAATGAACCTGATGTTCGAGGACTCGATCGAGAAGGGCGAGGACGCGTCGAGAGTCGCGAAGCTCTATACGATCGGCTGTGACGGCGCGGGACTGGCGATCGTCGCCGATTCGCTCGGAGCGATCGAGACGCGGATTGAAAAAGAAAAAGTCCTCACGTGGGAGGAGCTTTTCGAGGCGCTCGATAATAATTTCAAGGACGAACGAACCCGCGCGATAATGTCCTCCGCGCCGAAATACTGCGGTGGCGGAAACGTCTCGGACGAGTGGGCGAAGAGACTGACCGACAGCTTTGTGAGAATAATCCGCGGCACGAAACTTAAGGACGGGCGGAAATTCGTCCCGGGCTGGTTTTCGTGGGCGAGGTCGATCGAGTACGGCAAGGAAGTCGGCGCGACGCCGGACGGAAGGCGCAAAGGCGAGCCGATCTCGCACGGCGCGAATCCGGTTCCGGGCTTCAGAAAGGACGGCGCGGTGACGGCTCAGTCGCTCGGAATCGCGTCTGTACAGCCGGGATACGGAAACACCGCGCCGCTCCAGATCGAGTTTGACCCGAAGTTTGCCGAGGGCGAGGACGGAGTCCAGACGGTCGTCGACCTTATAAAGGGTCATTTCGCGGCCGGAGGAACGCTTATAAACATAAACATTCTGGACGGCGAAAAGCTTCTGGCGGCCGACAAAGATCCGGAAAGCTATCCCGACCTTGTGGTGCGCGTAACCGGCTTCACGGCCTATTTCGTCTCGCTGACGCCCGAGTTCAGGGAGCTGGTAGTGAAGAGATTTATCGGCGGGGACGCCTTTAGGTGAGGGCGATAAGCCCGAACGGGTGAAGGAGTAACCGCGTAGCGGTGACTCCGAATCCCTCCTGACAGAACCGTGATAATCGATTCCGCACAGTCTAACCCTGACGTTAGAGTGCAGGGCCGCGCCCTGCCTTGACAAAAGGCTACTTGTGTGGTATAATGTTGTCAGAGGTGAATTTATATGGATTGGTTACATAGAGAAAGAATGCTGCTGGGAGACGAGGCCGTGGAACGGCTTCGCGAAACGTCGGTGCTGATTTTCGGCGTCGGAGGGGTCGGCGGATACGTCGTCGAGGCTCTGACGCGCGCGGGAGTCGGGAGAATTTCGGTCGTCGATAACGATACCGTCTCGGTGACGAACCTGAACCGCCAGATCATCGCGACGCGCGATACGATCGGTAAAAGCAAGGTCGACGTCATCGCGGAAAGAATAAAATCGATAAACCCCGACTGCGTGGTAAACCGCTTCCCTGTCTTCGCGACGGCCGAAAATATCGGCGGCATAATCGACGAGGCGGAGCCCGACTTCATCGTCGACGCGATCGATACCGTGACGTCGAAGCTCATTATAATAAAGGAAGCGAAAAGCCGCGAAATCCCGGTCGTCTCGTCGATGGGAACCGGAAATAAGCTCGACCCGACGCGCTTCAAGATAGTCGACATCACGAAGACGCATACCGACCCGCTGGCGAAGGTGATCCGCCTGAAGCTGCGCGAGGCCGGGATAACCCACGTTCCGGTTCTCTTCTCGGACGAGGAGCCGAAAAAAAGCGCGATGGAGTCCGAACTCGAAGGCAAAACGACGCGGCATATCCCCGGCTCAGTGAGCTTCGTACCGCCCGCGGCAGGACTCGCGATCGCGGCGTACGTAATAGCAGGGCGGGGAGCCCCCGCGGGCGGACGTCAGGGCGGGGAGCCCCCGCGGGCGGACGTCAGGGCTAGTATGTGCTGAATCGATTCTCACGGTTCTGTCAGGAGGGATTCAGGAGTCACCGCTACGCGGTGACTCCTGAATCCGTTCGGGCTTATCGCCCTCACCTAAAGGCGGGGAGCCCCCGACCAGTTGCGTAGCAACTGGTGCGGACGTCAGGGACTCTCCCTGCCGGAAAAAATTTTGAGGAATTTTTGCAAAACCCCTTGACAAACGCGTCTGAATGTGATATAATATTATCCGTTGATGAGAGAGCCGGAACGAACGGTTCGATCTGAGATAAATAATCCGGGGTGTGGCTCAGCTTGGTAGAGCGCTTGGTTCGGGACCAAGAGGTCGGGTGTTCGAATCACCTCACTCCGACC
>CAKSVM010000086.1 GCA_934503195.1 uncultured Eubacteriales bacterium | reverse complement strand
CGCTCGCCGTGAGCGCGCACACGGCGAGCAAGTTCTCCTATTTTATATACGCTGACTTTCTCCCGCTGGATTGCAGAGCGAAGCCCTTTGAGTAAAAATAATCGTCAAGCAGCGTGAATATCGCCGCGATTTCACATCTCCGGATGAAGAACCAGATCGTCGTCGGTCTGCCGTTGACGATTATTCTCTCCGAGCGGACGATTCCGAGCGATTTCAGCTTCCCGAGCGTCTTCTCCGGCTCGTCTATCCCGAGCTTTTCCATAGCGAAGCTCTCGTCAAACGAGAATCCGTCCGGAAGTCTGTAGAGCGTCAGCAACGCTTTGTACGCTTCCTCATCCGCGAGGGCGGAGAAGAACGCGCGGAATTTCCTGTCCTTGCGCATCACCCGGCCGAAGCCTTCGCTATTGTCGACAAATATCGAAAAAAACGTGGGCGCGAGCTCCGAGCCGAACGTGAAGCCGTATCCGGTCTCGTTTCTCGTCGATTTGCAGATATTATCCGGGTCGAATTCGCGCTTTTCCTCAAATTCCCGCACCTTCGGATCCTCGGGATCCGAGAAGATCGACTTCTCGCAGTAGGCGGCGATTTTACGCGCGGCGTCGAATTTCGCGTCGTCGGGAAGAGCCCTTAAATAGCGTCTGATCAGATATCCGGCGTCGTCAAAAGTCGGATTCTCTCGTTCGAAGAGACGGTCTAGCGAGATTCCGAGCGAATCGGCGAGGTCAGGCAGCATAGCGGTATCGGGAAGGCTTTCGCTTCTTTCCCACTTTGACACCGACTGCGGGCTGATCCTGAGCTTCCCGGCTAGTTCCTCCTGCGTGAGATTCCTTTCGAGCCGGAATTTCCTTATATTTTCACCGAGCGTCATTTTACGTCTCCTTCGATTAAAAGCTGTCCGGCGTGAGAATTCACATACCAGCAGCCGTTCTTTTCCGCTCCGGGGAGCGCGAGGTGGACGAGCGTCAGCATCCCGAGCGGAAGCTGATCGGCCGAGAGGCGGAAGAGTCTGAGCGTTCTGTCTCCGATGTGGGTTTCGGACGAAGAGACGATTCCGTTCGACTCCGCGCGGGTCAGAAGCTCATTTACCCGGGATTCTGAAATCCCGGTCTTCGCGGCCATGTAATCGGCCGTGAAACGCTCGCCCTCCGAAAGGCTGAGCGTCGCCGTGAAAAGTGTCAGAAAATCAACCTCGCCGAAGAGCGAGAGATAATCCGCCAGTCTTTCGCGCTCATCCCTGAGCCAGCCGGGATTTTCGGCCGGGAGCAGCGAGAGTCCGACGTTCGCGTCCGATCCGTTGTACTGCATCAGATACGCGCCGGGGCAGGCGTAGGCGGTGATCGATTTGTCGCGGGCGGGATTTACGAGATTTTCGGGCGGGGTAAGCTTTGGCGACTCAAAGTCCTCGTCGTGAAGCGCGCGTTTCGCCAGCGCGCGGACGGCGGCGAACTGGATTCCGAAGGCTCTTTTTATCGCCTCAGGCGGCGCGAGCTTTCCGAGTTCTTCGTCGATTCCGCTCGCCGTGTCAGTTGGGCTTTGCGCGAAAAGCTCTGACGGTTCGACTCCGAAGCATCCGGCGAGCTTTATAATGTCGGAGAGTCCGGGATCGTTTTCGCCCGTCTCCCATTTTGAGAGAGTTTTGTCCGAGACGCCGATGCGCTTTGCCGCCTCGATCTGTGTAAGTCCGGATTTCTTTCGGAGGTTTCTTAAATTTTCGCGGAAGGTTGATTCGTTCATCTGAATTCTCCTTTTGGTCTGCTTTTCGTTGTGATTATATTATACACCAAACCCGCGATAGAGTCAATGACCTGTTATATTAAAAATTCTATCGTGAGGAGAATCTCCGGGCGAAGTTTCTCCTTGACAGAATCCGCCGCTTGTGATATAATAAATGCAAGAAAGGATGAAAAAATGAAGAAGAAAAGATTTATCCCCCTCTTTACAGCACTGGCTCTGACCTTATCGCTGATATTTGGCTGCTCTGACACGGCCGACGGCGATTCGACAGAGCCTTTTGATTCCGGATCGCCCGGAACGACCTCCGGAACCGAATCCGGACCCCGCGAGCCGGTCATAATGGACGCGCTTGATCTCCCCGGCGCAAAGGACGTCGACTGGACTCCCGTGCCGCTGACAACGGCCGAACAGTATGAAAAGGGAATCGCCGGTGGCGAGGGCTGTCAGTGGATGCTCTACATAAGCTTCGCGTATTCTGACGGAAACATCGCTTGGGCGGGATCCGACGTCGCCGGAATCTACCGTTCAAAGGACGCCGGAGTCACTTGGGAACCCGCGACGGTCGGAATCCGCGCGAGCGCGGGCGCGGGAATTGAGGTCGACCCGACGAATTCCGACCGCGTGATCGTCGTCGGTGTAAATTCCGGACCCTTTGACGAGAACGGACTCTATCTCTCGACCGACGGCGGCGATACCTTCCACCGAACGCTTCAGATGAATATCGTCGGCCACCGCGATTTCAGACCGCAGATCGCTTGGGATATGTCGAGCTATGACGAGGATTTCGGCGGCTGTAAGGTCGTCTACTGGTCGCGCGAGAGCAAGCTCTACAAAAACGGTGGATATTCCGACTGCGCGCTCTATCGTTCGGACGACGGCGGCGAGAGCTGGGAGCTTATACAGACCGATCAGAAGCTCGCGGGAGCGATGATCTTCTGCGACCCCGGGTCGGGCGATCTCTACGCCGGAAACGAAAACGGAACCTTCGTCTCGCGCGACGGCGGAAAGAATTTCGAGCTTATACTTGACGGCGAATGCCTTTCGCTCGACGTTGTTTATAATCAGCCGGGATATCTATACGTCACAAAGCAGGACGCGCTGTATGTCTCGCCGGACTCCGGAAGGAGCTTTGAGAAGGTCAGTGGGATCGGCTATCCGTCGTCGGGAAATCCGTCGCATATCAGAGTCAGCCCGGCGAATCACGATTACATCGTCCTCCAGAACGACATGATGAGCCGTGGTGAATATCTCAGCGACACATATTTCTCGCACGACGGCGGAAAAACATGGAAGATGAGTGGCCGCCACGACGAATCCTCGTTCATACCGTATAACCAGCGACAGAATAACCTGGCTTGGCATCCGACCGACGAGAATATCTGCATCTCGTTCGGCGGAGACTATATCATGCGCTCGACCGACGGCGGAGAGAATTTCTATCTTTCGAACAGCGGATTCAACGGCGGCGCGTTCACCGATATCGTTTTCAATGTAAATAACCCGGATCTGATCGCGCTTCCGCTCCGCGACTACAGCGGAGCCTTCACGACCGACGGTGGGATAACTTGGAAATATACCGATATTTACGCGCGCTGGGGCGGATATTCCTTCGGCGCGTATGTCGTGGACAAGGATACCGTGATCTTCATCTGCCGCGATTATTCGGATAAGTACGGACTGGGAAGCGAGGCCGACGTGATTCTGCGCTCGACCGACGGGGGCGATACGTTTGAGTCGACCGGAGTCAGGGTCGAGGGCGATCTGCATATAGTCGGCGTCGTCGGGAACGAGAATATCCTGCTTGTCGGCGGACTGCGTTCGACCGACAAGGGCGCGACTTGGGAGAAAATCGAGGGAATTCCCGGATTTGACTCGGTGATGACATACGCGCTCGACGGAAGCACTATATTCGGAACGAGCGTCAACTGGATCGTGAAATCAATCGACGGCGGACTCACGTGGGAGAGCGTCGGAAAGGTCGGCAGCAAGCCGAAGTCGATAGCTTATGACAATCAGAATGACACGCTGTGGGTTCTGAACGGCGACGGACTGCTTTTTCGTTTTGTTGACGGCGAGCGGAAGATGGTAAAGCTCCCGACCGGAGACGAGATGAAGCCGCGTTCGATCGCCTGCGACCCGAAGGACGGGAATATAATTTACGTCGGAAACGCGCTCAATATCGCGAAAAGCGAGGCGAGCGTAATCCGCTCGAAGGACGGCGGGTACACTTGGGAGAATCTGACAAAGACGGTTACGAACGGCGTTCCGGGAATGGACGGCGGAATCGAGGCCTCGGTTATTGAGACGAATCCGAAGACCGGGGAGCTTTACGTTATCGGCGGCTGCCGCGGCTGCTGGAAGACTCCTTCTCCGGTTAAATGAAAATCGCGGAAAAAAGTGTCTTGATCGGCGAAACGCGGGATGTCAGCTGACGGGACTAAAGCTTCGGGCACGGTTCACGAATGATCCGGAAACCTACTATGGACGTGAAGTCGGCAGCAGGCGTTCGTGCGGGGCGCGAAGCGCAGCTGAAGCCGCGCTTCGCGTGTTCCGGCGCGCCGGAACGGCTCGCGTCCGGGCGGCAAAGCCGCCCGGACGCGAGTGCAGGTTGCGCGCTCCGCGCGCAATCGACCTCGCAGGCGAGGTCGACGCCGCTTCGCGCCGCCTGCGGACTTCGGCCGCCAGAGCATCGTCGTTTATATCTTCGTCTGTCCCCAATATCGTCCGTCCAAAACGCAATATTTTCAAAACCGACAAAGTCCGGGCGGCCATTCGGCCGCCCGGACGCGTTTTCTGTATCAAACTCCAGTAAATCGGGAAAATTAACCCCGGATCATTTCCGCCTTAGCCGCCCGAAAAAGCTCCGTAGCAGCTCCGCTGACTCGCCGCCGAAAAGCCCGAACTCAATTTTCGGCTTGTGATTTAACGGATAAAAATTCAGATTCAGAAGCGAACCGAACGCCCCAGCCCGCGGATCCTTCGCAGCGCAGACTACACGCTTTATCCTTGAATTGACAATCGCTCCCGCGCACATCGGACAGGGTTCGAGAGTCACGTAAAGCTCGCAGTCAAAGAGCCGCCAGCCGCCGAGTGCGCGGCAGGCCTTGTCAATCGCGATAAGCTCGGCGTGAGCCGTCGCGTTTTTGTCGGCCTCGCGGCGGTTGTATCCATCGGCGATGATCTTTCTGTCCTTTACGATGACCGCGCCGACCGGCACCTCTCCGAGCGATGCCGCAAGCCGCGCCAGCTCGAGTGCGCGAAGCATGAATTTTTCGTCGTCCATTAGAATTCCTTTCAATAAATATGCAATATCAGCCGGCCGCTGAGGATTTTTCCTTCGGCTTCACGAGAAACGCGTTCGGAAGCCGCCTTCCGAAATCAGGATTCAGCGAGCTGTTCTTCGTGATGACCTCGCCCTTGTATGCCAGAACACTGCTTGAACCGCCGTCACAGCAGGCCGCGTTCACAACTTCGTATTTCGTAAGAATGCTTATGAGATCGTCCATCGTGCATCCCAGACTCCATCCGACCTTCCGCCCGTCGATCACAAGGAAGACGATCACTCCGTCCTCGCGCTGACCGATCGCCGTGCGCGGCTGGATTCCGTATCCGCCCGTTCCCTCGATCGCGGCTTTTCCGTCGGCTATCAGTACCGGACCGAACTGGATTCCCGCGCGTATGTCGTATTTGTCCCAGTCCTTTACGTTTCCGACGACAAGCCTGTCGTCCGACGTGATGAGAATCGAACCGTAAAAATCGACATACTCCCCCCAGAACTCGCCGTCATATGACATTCCCATCACTTCGCCGCCAGTCCCCGAGTCGTTCGGGTCGGCAAATCCGCTGGCGTTGATTCCGGCGACCGCGCCGTAATGCTTCATCATCGCCTTGATGCGAAGCCCTTCCTCGTTCTTCATCGTCGTCGTGCCGAGATAGACGCGCGAAGGATCGTCGATAAGCATGATTTTCCCGCGGTATCCGTCCCCTGTTATCTCGGAGATCACGATCCCCTCGTCAATGTCGTTCACGAGAACCCTGTACCCGGCGTAATCGGTGTCGCCGACCTTAAGCTTCTTCTGACCGAGAATGTCATCCTTGTCATCCTCGTCGGGAACTTTCGGCGTGTCGGGAAGCCCGGACGTTGTGTCGTCAGGCTCGGTGACCGGATAATCGGGAACCTTAGTGCCGTCGGATTTGTCGGAGCCGTTAAGATGATCCCCACCGCCGATGACGTCCGAGGTCGTGTTCTTCTTCTCCATCACGCGGTCGATTATGAATTTCGGTATGAAGGCCGTCGCCAGCCACTGATGATCGGCAGTCGTCATAGCGGTCTCAATCCAGATATCCCGCCACTTCACGACAAACGGAATCGGCGCGAAGATCGCGGTCAGATAGAGAATCAGAACCGCGCCGAGCGTCGCCGCCGGAATTATTATATATTTTTTCTTTATCCCCTTGTAGGGTCTGCGTTTTTTTTGCATATGAGTCACCCCTTTAACTGTAAGACGCAAAAATCGGAAAAATGTTCCCTTTCATTATATAATATTGCCGCCTCGGATTGGTTAAAAAACTGTGAATTTTATCGGATGATAGAAAAAAACGGCAAAAAGTCCCGCGCGGCGCGGAATATCGTGCGCTCAGAGTCCCGGACAAAAATTGTTACTCATCTTTTCGCGCGGGTTTGGCACATTAGATATGCGGCTCGGAGCGAACTACTCGGAGACGAAATCGATTTTTTTGGAGATTTGAAATGAGACTTGGAAAGATAAAGAGGTTTGCGGCCTTAATACTCGTGACAGTTGTCCTGACTACGATTCTGAGTCCGGTCGAGGCGTCGGGGAAGGTTATACCGGGCGGAATGCCGTTCGGAGTGAGATTGTGTCTTGACGGAGTGCTTGTGGTCGGAGTCGGCGAGGTCGAGACGGCAGCTGGGAAGAGAAGCCCGGCAAGGGAAGCGGGAATAAAACCGCGCGACGTTATAGTCGGGATAGATGACGTGACGGTGAAGACGGTAGAGGAGCTTGTCGTCGCGGTGAGCCGGAGCGAGGGAAAGAGTCTGAGCTTTTCGGTGAGGCGTGACGGCGGCGAGCTCGAATTTGAGGTGACTCCGGTCGCGTCGGCCGACGGGGGAATGAAGACCGGGATTCTGGTCCGTGACAGCACGGCGGGGATCGGAACGGTGACCTTCATCGACCCGGCGACGGGTGCGTTCGCGGGACTGGGACACGGAATCTGCGATTCCGAGACAGGCGAGCTTATGCCGCTCTTCCGCGGAATCGTGACCGATGTGAGGATAAGCGGCGTTGTTAAGGGTCAGGCCGGAGTTCCGGGCGAGCTTAAAGGAAGCTTTTTGTCAGGCAAGCGCGGATCGCTGATCGGAAACACCGAATGCGGGGTTTTCGGCGTGTTCAGCGAGATTCCGGAGGGACTTGAAGGCTGCGGAATCGAGACGGCGGAGCCGTCTGAGATCACGGAAGGCGACGCTGAACTGATCTGCACGATCGGCGAAGAGGGGCGGCAGAGATACAGAGCGAAGATCAGCGACATTGATCATTCAGGACGCGACGTGAAGAATTTCGTTGTGACGGTGACCGACCCGAAGCTGCTCGATAAGACCGGCGGGATTGTGCAGGGGATGAGCGGCAGCCCGATAGTACAGAACGGCAAGATAGTCGGCGCGGTTACGCACGTGATGATCGGCGATCCGAGCCGCGGGTACGGGATTTTTATAACGAATATGCAGCGGAAGATGCCGACGGTGATAAGCTGAGGCATAGCCGGAGCAAAAACGCCACGCGGAACGCGTGGCGTTGATTTATGCGGTTCGGAGCGAAAAAAAACGTCGTCGGATCGGCAAAGCCGACCCGACGGGGAAGACAGCAGAACAGATAATACTCAGGATTCCTTTGAAATATCAAGCCCGAAATACTTTTCCGAAAGCTTTGTCAGCGTACCATCCGCCGCGAGTTCGTCGAGAGCCTTGTTTATCGCTTCGAGCAGGGCTTTCGAATCGTCGCTCTTGCGGACTGGGATCGCGATTCGCTCGACCTCGTCGGTGAAGGTCGCGATCTTTATGTTCGCCTCGGGGTGAACCTTCTTGTAATCGTTGAAGACAACCTCGGCGTTGAGCGTCGCGTCGATGCGATCCGCTAGAAGAAGCTCGATCGTCTGGTTGAGATCGTCAACTCCGGTCACGGTCGCGCCGTAGGCCTCGGCCTGAGTGGCGTAGGTGCTGGAAATCGTGTTCGCGGTCTTCTTGCCTTTGAGGTCGGACATCGACTTTATGCCGTCGTAATCGCCGCGGACAATGACCGCGGTGCGGTTGTAGGCGTAGGGCGTCGAGAAATTGTAGGTTTCCTCGCGGTCGGAGGTGATTCCGACTCCGTTGACCATGATATCATAGCGTCCGGCGTCAAGTCCGGCGAGAAGGCCGTCCCATTCGCCCTCAATGAAGGTCGCTTTGACTCCGAGCTTGTCGGCGATCGCCTTTCCGACCTCGACGTCGTAGCCGACGAGTTCGTCGTTCTCGTCGTGGTAGGTCCACGGTGCCCATGTGCCTTCCATAGCGATGATGATCTCGCCCTTTTCCTTTATCGCCTCAAGCTGGTCACCTGAGGATTTCGATCCGCATCCGGAGCCGGTGACGGCAGTTCCGGCGAGCGAGAGCGCGAGCAGTGCGGCAGCTAAATGATTCTTTTTCATGATTCTGATACTCCTTTAATGTGATTTTTCAGCCGGCACAGGAATTTCGCCGCTGAAATTTCGCAGGAATTCGCGCGTGCGCTCCTCCCGCGGATTTTCGAAGATTTCTTTTGAAGGCCCCGACTCGACGACTACGCCGTGTTCCATGAATACGACCCGGTTCGATACATTCCGGGCGAACCCCATCTCATGCGTGACGACGAGCATCGTCATGCCCTCCTCGGCAAGGTCGCGCATGACCGAAAGCACCTCTCCGGTAAGCTCGGGGTCGAGCGCGGAGGTCGGCTCGTCGAAGAAGATTATCTCGGGATTTGTCGCGAGGGCACGAGCGATTGCGACGCGCTGCTGCTGTCCACCCGAGAGCTGACTCGGATAATAATCGCTCCGATCCTCCATTCCGACCTTCCGAAGCATTCTGTGGCCGATTTCCTCGGCCTCGGCTTTCGGAATCCTGCGGGCGACGATGAGTCCCTCGGTGACGTTCTGGAGCGCGGTTTTGTTGAGGAAGAGATTGTAGTTCTGGAAGACGAAGGCGGTCTTGCGGCGGACGCGGGCGATATCCTTCTTTGTCATGTGAGCGAGAGTGAAGTTTTCGCCGTCGAAGATCATCTCGCCGTCGTTCGCTTTTTCGAGAAAGTTCACACAGCGAAGCAGAGTGGTCTTTCCGGATCCGCTCGGGCCGAGGATCGCGACGACGTCGCCCTTTTCGACCGTGAGATCGATTCCGCGGAGAACCTCAAGCTTACCGAAATTCTTTTTTATTCCTTTCAGTTCGAGCATATACTTAAGCCTCCCGCTTTTCGTAGACGTTGAGCTTCTTTTCTCCCCAGCCCTGAAGCCATGTGAGGAAGGTAGAGAAGAGAAGGTAGATGAGTCCGACCTCGATGTAGAGCGCGAGCGGCTCGTAGGTCCGTGCGACGATCCGCTGAGTCGTCATGAACATCTCGGCGACCGTGATGTTCGCGGCGAGCGACGTGTCCTTGACGAGCGCGATCAGCGAGTTTGAGAGCGAAGGGAAGGCGGTCCGCATCGCCTGGGGAAGGACGATCCGGCGCATCGTCTGCCAATAGGTCATTCCGACGCATTCTCCGGCTTCAAGCTGTCCGCGCGGAACCGACTCGAGCGCGGCTCTGACCGTCTCGGCGTCATAGGCTCCGGTGTTGATCGCGAAGACGATGATCGCGGCGGGGAAGGGGCTGAGGACGACTCCGATCTTCGGGAGACCGAAGAAGATCACGAAGAGCTGCACCAGAAGCGGCGTTCCGCGGATTATCCAGATGTAGAACCGCGCGATGGTTCTCAGCACGGGAACCCTTGCGAACTGAATCAGCGCGGTCACGGTCGCGATTATCAGCGCGAACGCGAAGGAGATCACGGTCAGCGGAATCGTGGCGGTGAGTCCGGGGAGGAGGATTTTCCAGAAGGAGTCGGCTAAGAGCGACCAGAGTTTCTCAGTCATTCCGCTCACGCTCCTTGATTTCTTCAGAGGGATTCCATGTCAGGGAATCGGATTCTTTTCTTGTCATTTCTTATCCTTTCATGAGGGTATTGTCAGCGAGTATACAAGTATTATATCATATAATTGTAAACATTGCAAATACTTTTTTTGAATCGGCGTATATTTTTGGGCGCGGAGAGACGAAAAAGCGGACTGCCGCATTCGCGGCAGTCCGTTATGGCTTTTTTAACCGAGATCCGGCTCGGCGAAGAACTCGATTTCCGGCTTTTTCCAGCCGTCGGTCTCGAAGACGACGATCTCGTTCTCGCCCTCGCGCAGAACCGGCGCGGGGACGTAGAGCGTTTTCTGCGGCCCCTGATCGTTGTTGTACCGACCGAGATTGAATCCGTTCACCTTCACAAATCCACGATGGAAGCCGTCAAGCCGCAGGAAGGTGTCGGCCGGGGTTCCGCTTATCGTGAGTTTTCCGCGCAGGAACGCCGGGTTCCCCGCGTATGCCGTGTCGTCCGCGTAGACAAGACCGGACAGATCGTCCATCGTCATCGACGTTATGTCCCAGCCGAAATGATACTGCTGCCCGAGCCGGATTCCGCCGAAGATTCCCTTCTTGTCAAAGAGCTTCGGACCGTAGTTGATCCGTCCGCGGTTCTCGACGAGAATGTCGAGCTTCGTGATAACATCCTTCTGTAAAGGCACGGTTATCTCGTCCATCCGCCCCGTGCGCTCGCGGATTCCGACAAGCTTGCCATCAAGATAAACCAGGGCGCGGTCGTGGACGTGTTCGAGAATCAGCGGACGAGTCTCGGACGGCCCCGTAAGCGTCGACGAGTAGAGAATGTATCCGAAGTCCTGCCCGACCTCCTCCATCGGGAGCGGTGCCGCGCTGTGTGTCACGCGGCCGATTTTTCCGAGGTTTTCAAAGAGATCGGCGCGTCCGGTGAGTCCGACCTTTCCGTAAGCCGCCTTTTCCGAGTCGCTGACGTCGAGCGGCGGCGTGATTCCGGTGCGCTTTGCGATAGCGTCGCGGACCGCGAAGAAGGTTTCTGTCATGTCCCCCGACTCGGAGAGCGGCGAACAGTAGTCGTAGCTCGTAACGGTCGGCAGATATTCGGTTCCGGTGTGGTTCGCGCCGTTCGTGAAGCCGAAATTCGTTCCGCCGTGGAACATATAGAAGTTGACCGACGCGCCCATTTCGAGCATCGGAACGAAGTCGCGGAGAGTTTCCTCGGCCGTACGCGTGTGATGCTCCTCGCCCCAGTGGTCGAACCAGCCGCACCAGAACTCGCCGCACATCGACGGCTGACCGGGTCTGAATTCAGAAAGCAGCTTGAACGCCTGCTCCGGACGGCTTCCGAAATTCGCCACGCAGGGGTACTCGGGAAGCGTTCCGCCCGAAAGCATCCAGAACATCGGTCCGTCAGAAGTGTAGAGAAGGCAGTCGATCCCGTACTCGCGGTACATTTCGGCCACGGCTCTCAGATATTCCTTGTCGTCGCCGTACGAGCCGTACTCGTTTTCGATCTGGAGCATTATCACCCCGCCGCCGTTCGTGCAGAGATGCGGCTTCACGCGCGAGAGAAGCTCGCGGTAGTAGGGACGCACCTTTTCGAGGTACTTCGGGTCGTTGCAGCGCAGATGGACGTCGGGATACGCGAGGAGCCACGACGGAAGTCCGCCGAAGTCAAATTCCGAGCAGATATAGGGTCCGGGGCGGACGATGACCTTAAGTCCGAGACTCTCGGCGATCGAGATGTACCTCTCGATGTCGAGATTTCCCGAGAAGTCGAATTCGCCCTCCCTGCGCTCGTGGAGATTCCACGCGACGTAGGTCTCAACCGTGTTGAATCCGCAGGCGCGGAGCTTCTTCAAGCGATCCTCCCAGTATTCCGGCACGATGCGCCAGTAGTGCATCGCTCCCGAGATGATCTGAAACGGTTTGCCGTCAAGCGTGAATTTATCGTTTTCGTATGTGAAGACTGACATAAGATTTCCTCTCTTTTTTTGATGTCTATAGTATAACATATTTTTCTCAAAAAAGCAAGCGATTCTGGAATATTTTTCTGAATTTTTGCCGCCTCTGACGGATTTCTCTTAAAAAAGTCGATTTTGTCCATATGAAAGTCGATTTTGTGTATATGAATCCGCGAAAAAGTGTGGTATAATGATGACATCAAAATAAAAGGAGACTGACCAATGAAAAAACGCAGACTCTCACTTCTTCTCGTACTCGCGCTTCTTCTCGTCTCGTGCGGTGACGTGACTGCCGATCCGGGGCGGGATGAAACCTCCGGCGACACCACTCCAGAGACGACGGCTCCCGAGGGCGACGGACTTCCCGACATAAAATTCGACGGCTGGGAGCTTAAGATTCTTAACTACACTGAGGACTCGATCTCGTGGTGCAACACGCGGATTCTCGTCGACGAGCAGACCGGAGACGTCCTTGACGACGCGATCTATGAGCGGAACACAAGCCTTGAGGAACGCTTTGATTTCAGATTCGCCGTCGACGAAGTCGATAACACAATGTCATATCTCGAACAGAACGTTATGGCCGGCGATAATTCTTACTATATCTACGCGATGAGCGAGGGATCGTCAAGCGGATTCCTGTATTACAACCTCGACTGGCACAATATCCCTTACTTAAGACTCGACGAGCCGTGGTGGAATCCCGCCGCGACCTCGGTCTATGAGTTCGCCGGAAAGCAGACCGCGCTCGCCGGAAACATGACTCTCTCGGCCGCATCAAGAGCCGTCTGCACAGTTTTCAATAAGCGTATCTGGGACGAGCTGGGCGACCGTACCGATCTCTACGGACTCGTCCGCGACGGCAAATGGACGGTCGACAAGTTCCTCTCGATCGCGAAGTCAACCAACAAGGACATGAACGGAAACGCCGAGTGGGATGAGAACGATGTCTACGGACTGATGTTCGGGCGCGGATTCAAGGGCTACATCGCCTCCTTCCTCTGCGGCTCGGGGATGAATTTCACCGAGAAGAACGAGCGCGGCGAGGACGAGTTCACGCTCTATATGAATGAGCGCGGAATTGATCTTGTCACAAAGCTCGTCGACGCGTGGAGCGTCGGAAACGGCTATGAATACAACAAGGCCGACAGCCTTCACAACGCGACCCCGGCGAACTTCTTCGAGAACGGACACGCGCTCTTCTCGCAGAGAGTCCCGCACGATATCTACAAGCTCCGCGCTATGAACGACGACATCGGAATCCTCCCGATTCCCAAACACGACGAGACGCAGGAGAATTACTGCTCGGCGGCATGGGGCGGCGCGGTCTGGACG
>CAKSVM010000085.1 GCA_934503195.1 uncultured Eubacteriales bacterium | reverse complement strand
CATAACAACCCCGCTGATATGTAATAGTCTTGTTATTATTATAACACATCAGCGGGAATTTGTCAATGATCGGACAAAATTTATTCAGCGACGATTACATAAATCCCGACCAGCTCCGAAAGCTTATTGTAAACCGCGATCCCGGTGTCCCGGTTGCAGTAATAAACAATGCCGTCCTCGATGTAATACTTGCCGTTTTCGAGAGCCATTCCGGCACTGTAGGGATTGTTTCTTAGCCGCCGTAAAGCATAAATATCAGAAAGAAGAGGATAAACACGATGGCACACTTTGAAATTGTAAGAGATGACGCGAGAAAGCATCCGGACGCTTCAATCAGACTCCCTGAAAGAGGCACAGCCCATTCGGTCGCCTGTGACTTTTTCGCGCCGGAGGATGTCACGATTTTCCCGGGCGAATCGGCGATGATCTGGACGGACGTGAAGGCAATTTTTGAGCCAAACGAGGCACTCCTCCTGAACGTTCGCAGTTCTATGGGCAAGGCTCATATCATTCCGGCAAACGCACAGGGATGGGTTGAGAGCGATTACGCAAACAATTCAGGTAACGATGGCAACATCGGATTCCGGCTCCTGAATCTCGGACACGAACCGTATGGTATTAAGGCTGGAGACCGCATAGGGCAGGGAATGCTCGTCAACTACCTTCCGATCGGAGAGAGCACAGACAGAATCAGAACCGGCGGATTCGGGAGTACAGGGAAATAATGACAATCCCAAGCGTTGTCGCGGACAAGCTGGACGCTCTGTCTCAGCTTGTCTCGCAGTACCCCGATTACATCCCGATAGAACAAGCATCGACTTTTCTCAACACAGACGCCGAATCACTCCGCACAGCAATAGAGCAGGGTAAATGCCCGTTCGGCTACTCGTGGAAAAAAGAAAAACGCGGATACCGCGCGTTCAAAATTCCAACGACCACGTTTTATTTATGGTATACAGGCAGACGCTTCCTTGAATAGTTACATATCATAATAAAGGAGTGTCATTTATGGCAAAAAAGAAAACAACCGCACGCAACGACAACCGCTACGAGGTAAAGGTGACAATCGGCAAGGGTATGGACGGCAAGATTATGCGCAAGAGCTTTTACAGCACGAAAAGCCGATCCGACGCGCAAAAGATCGCCGACCAATGGCTGACCGAACATAAGGCGCAATCCATGCTTGGCGAAGTGGAAGCACCGACAAAGCCCGAGGTTTCCTTTGCGGAGTGGGCTAAGCAGTGGCTATCAACGTATAAATACGATCACGTCAAAATCACGACATATCGGAGCAGTTACGAGCGGCCTGTACGACTGTACATTATTCCGGCATTCAGGAATAAGATGATCGACGACATCCTGCCCATCGACATACAACGGTTTATGACCAAAATGGAAGAAGAACTCGGGCAATCCATGTGTAGTAAAATCAAGCTGTGTCTTGATGGTATCTTTTCTACGGCAATCGACAACGGACTGATAGATCGAAATCCGAGCAGCAATATCAAGGTTCAGAAGCGATCAATCATTCCGCAAAAGCAAATCAAAAGGGTGTACAATCAGGCTCAGACCGAAAGCATTATCGCGTTTTCGCAAAACCATAAATATGGACTCTCCGTACGCCTGATGCTTGAACTGGGTCTTCGGGTATCGGAAATGCTTGGACTGAAATGGGAAGACATCGATACAGAACGCAAAACAATCTGGATTCATCGAACAGTCACGTCAGACGATGGACGGATCATCATTTCGGATATCCTTAAGTCCGATACAAGTAATCGCGTACTGCCGATCTCGCAATCGCTCGCGGATCACGTCGATAAGATGAGAGGCCGGCCGGATGAATATATTACGCACTCCACCAGACCTCCGTATGGAGTTTTGGATAACAAGGCGTTCAGCAACAAGAGGTACCAGACGTTTTTCGCGAACTACAAAAGAAATCTGACGACAATCTGACGACACTAAGACTCCGTAAAGGTTCCCCAAAGGTTCTATGTACGATTTTGGGTCGCCAAAAGCGTTATTCTTGTATCGCACACCAACAACCCGAAAACGCCCGTCCCACCTGACAATTCCGGCTCAAATGAAAGAAAAAAGCTCACTGAACCAGTGAGCTTTTGGCGGAGAAAGAGAGATTTGAACTCTCGCGCCGGGAATCCCCGACCTACACCCTTAGCAGGGGCGCCTCTTCGGCCAACTTGAGTATTTCTCCAGAAATTGCCGAACTACGGTATTAAATTTCCATAAAGGATGGCGGAGGGAGTGAGATTCGAACTCACGGCTCCCGAAAGAGTCACTGGTTTTCAAGACCAGCTCCTTAAACCGCTCGGACATCCCTCCGGACGACGCGCTCGCGGTTTCCCGTTTGCAACGTAGATATTATAGCACATTTCGCGGGGTTTGTCAAGGGGTTTTGCAAAATTTTTCAAAAAAATGCGCCGCGCGATCCGTGGAAAAGAGAAGGACAGGAAAACCTGTCCTTTGGTGCGAGAGACGGGACTTGAACCCGTATGGTGAACCACACGCACCTCAAACGTGCGCGTCTGCCAATTCCGCCACTCTCGCATATTTTCGCGCTCCTCACCGGAACGTATAATATTATATCACATTCAGACGCGTTTGTCAAGGGGGTTTGCGAAAAAAGTTGATTTTTTTTCGTGAGCGGCGGATCTTCGCTTCCGATCCGCCGCTCACCGCGGTTCCGGGCTGAATCACTCCCCGAAAACCTTCATTCCCTCCTGCCCGGTCACGACCGCGCCGTAGAATCCGTTCTCCTCCAGCTTCGAAAAGAGCTTGCCCATTTTCTTCACGGCCTCGTAAAGCGTCACGTCGTACTCCACGCGAAGCTCCTCCGCCCGCCGCAGCGACTCGCCGAAATTCTCCTCCGTGTAAATCACCGCGAGCTTCTTCCGGCTCGTCGGGATCTTATAGTTCTTTTCAAGAAGTATCGACGCGATCCGCTCGAATCCGATCGAAAATCCGACCGCCGGGATCGATTCGCCGAGAAACTTTCCGATCAGATTGTCGTACCGCCCGCCGCCGCCGATCGCGCCGCGGAATTCCGGACTCGTGATCTCAAAAACCGTGCCCGTGTAGTACCCCTGCCCGCGCACCAACGTCATGTCGTAAATCACGCTGTAGCCGTCCGCGAGCGAATTCGCCGCGTCCATGATCTTCCGCAGATTCTTCACGCAGTCAAGCTCCCCGCAGAGCTTTTCCGCGTCGTCGAGCGTGAACGGCTCGACCTTCAGCGCGCCGATCAGCTTCGTCACCTTCTCCGCGTCGAAGCCCTTTTCGAGCAGCTCTTTCTCGACGCCCTCCGCCGCGATTTTGTCGAGCTTGTCGAGCGAGATGCAGACCGAATCGCAGTCGGATTCGACAAATCCCGCCGACATGATGATCGCTTTCAGAAGCCGACGATCGTTTATTCTGATATTGAAGTTTTCAAACCCGATGTTGTGCAGAGCCTTCGCCGTCGTCGAGATCAGCTCAACCTCCGACGTCCACGACTCCGAACCGATTATGTCGATGTCGCACTGCACGAATTCGCGCATACGTCCCTTCTGCGGCCGCTCCGCGCGGTAAACGCGGTCGGTCTGAATCACCTTGAAGGGACTCGGAAGCTTCGCGCGGTTGTTGGCGTAGTAGCGCGTTAAAGGAAGCGTCAGATCGTACCGCAGCCCCATGTCCGAAAGCTCCTTTTCGTCGCCGCCGTTTTTGAGATCCGCGACCGCCTCGTCGAGCTTTTCGCCGCGCTTCATGATCTTGAAGATCAGATTCAGATTCTCGCCGCCGTCCGACTTGTCGAGATTCTCCGCGTCCTCGATGATCGGCGTAGTGATCCGCTCAAAGCCGCAGGAACGATAGGTCGAAATAATCGTCTGCTGAAGATAATCACGGATCGCCGTTTCGTTCGGTAAATAATCCGCCGTGCCTTTTACAGGTGTAGTTTTCATTTCAATTCTCCAAAAACCAATTTTTTTACAATATTATACCACGTCAAAGCAATTTTGTCAAGTCCCCGGCATCAAATCCATCGCATTTTCCTTCATTATATTATATAGCCGCACAACCAACATTTTTTTCGAACCTGACGCACACAAAACCCTTCAAGTCCGTGCAGAGCCGACCGCCAAGCATCTCCCCCATGTATAAAGCTTTGGTGGGAGGAGGGGGAACCGCTTCGCCGGAACGGCGAAGCGGGGGAGGAAACCACTTTCCAGTTGCGAAGCAACTGGTCGAAAACAGTGGGTTCCTCCCCTCGTCTCTCCGCTACATCGCAGCGATTACTCCCCCCACCAGAGCTTTGAACCTGGAGGAGATCGAGGAGGCGACTTCGACGACTTCGGATTCGGTGATGGCGGCCCCGGTGATTCCGGCGGCCATGTTGGTCACGCAGGAGATACAGAGGACGCGGATTCCGAGCTGCGCCGCGAAGATATTCTCGGCGACGGTCGACATTCCGACGAGATTCGCGCCGAGGAGCTTCAGAGCGCGGATTTCGGCCGGCGTTTCGTACTGCGGACCCGACATATAGGCGTAAATTCCGTCCTTCAGCTCAAAGCCGTTCGACTCTGCCACCTCGTGCGCCAGCTTCATGAGACTTTTGTCGAACACTGACTGCATATCGAAGAACCGCGCGCCGAACTCCTCGATGTTCGCGCCGCGCAGAGGCGACATCGGCGCGAGCTTGATCTGATCGTTCACCACGACAAGATCGCCCGGCCGTAATTCGCGCCCGTCGTTGTAGCCGATTCCGCCCGCCGCGTTCGTGATGATCATTTTGTCGATCCCGAGGAGCTTGAAAACGCCGACCGGATAGGCCGTCTGCCACATTTCCCAGCCCTCGTAGTAGTGGAAGCGTCCGTTCATCGCGAGAACTTTCTTCCCGCCGAGCCGCCCGAAGACCAGCTCGCCCTTCTGATACGAAACCGTCGAGACCGGAAAATGCGGAATCTCACGGTACGGAATCACTACCTGATTCGTTAAATTTTCAGCGAAATCGCCGAGTCCGGAGCCTAAAATAATCGCCACGTCCGGCGTTTCGCCGATTTTTGACATGATAAAATCCGCGCTCTCGCGGTAATCGTTGAAACAAGCTTTGCTTTCCATATGAACCTCCGAAAAATTTCTACCTTTATTATAACACAAAAAATCCGGATTGTCTACAGTTTCCGGAAAATTTTATCAAAAAAGCGGGAGGGGCAAGCCCCTCCCCTGCGAGCGCGGCGTAACGCCGTCCTCCGATTATTCGACAACGCCCGTAAACAGAACAGTCGACGTCTCGGAATCAACCACCGCGTACGCGAACGGCGACGTGAACGAGATCACGCGCGGCGGCTCCTCGTGCACGAGCGAGGTCGTTTTGACCGAAACGATCGTCACCGCGGCCGCCTCGGTCCCCGATTCGTCGAGTTTAAGCTTCGCCGACTGAATTACGTCGCTGACGCAAAGCTCGCCCGGCTCGCCGCAAAGCCCTGAAAGATCGGCCGAATTTGAGAACACGTTCGACATTCCGAGAGCCGAGAGGGGCGATTTCAGACTGAACGTCGCCGAAAGCTCGAGCTTCGGAAGCGTCAGCCGCACCCGCTCGGTTTTCGATTTCTCAGCCAGCGACGCGAAATCGTACTCACCGGCAAGCGATTCGTAAAGCGAATCAATTCCCTGCCCGTCGGTCGGCAGAATCGCCACGAACTCAAGCCGCCCGTCGTCGTACGGCAGAACCACGCCCTCAAGCCCGTCCGCGTCGATCGTCCGCGTGTACTCAGTCTTGCGCATAAGCTCCATCTTCTTTTTCTCGCCCGACGACGTCACAAAATCGCCCTCGCGCGTCGCCTGCGGATCAAACGGATCCGACCACTTCGCGTCCATGTAGACCGCGTTTATCAGAAGCAGCTTATCGGATTCACCGATTTCGTCGAGCAGATCGCGGATCATCCCGTTCGTCTTGTCCGAGATCCACGAATTCACCTTCGCGACCGACTTCGGCAGATCCTCGCTGAAGACCTCCGCCGAGTAGTACTTCTTCACGTAGGCCGAAAATTCGTCGCGCAAAGTGTACGCGTCGTCGACCCAGACCGAATTCGCGACTTCAAGCACCGTACTGCCCTCCGGCGCGGTCAGATAGTCGATCAGCGACTTCGCCTTCGCACCCAGAGTTTCCGAATTTGTCCCGTCAAAGCCGAGGCAGCCGAACGCCTTCACTGTCTCTCCGCGCGCGCCCGCCGCCGTCATTCCGAGCGCCATGTAGGCCGAGAAGGGCGACATTACGTCGGTTTTGCCGAGTTCCTTCATTAAATTCTTCGAAAATTCGTTGAGTTCCACAAACTTTTCTCCGTTTTGCACAAAGCTGTCCTGATGTCCATTCTCCTTGCCGCCTTCGGCAAGCTTCCCAGCGTCAGTCGGTATGCCGCTTCCGGTCTGTGCCGCCAAGAGTAGTGCCGCGAGGATAAGCCCCGCAATCATGCCCGATTTCATTCTGAATCCTCCTTTGAAATTGGTTTCACCTGATTTGACGCCGATTTTTCCGAAAAGTTCCCGTTTTCGCGAAAAAAATAAATTGTAAAAAAATTGCGCTACCTATTGCAAAAACGCCCGAAGTGTGCTATAATAAATGAATAAAAGAAAGTAATGAAAGGAAGCTTGGTATGCTGTCAGCATTCAGAAATTTCGCACTGACGTTCCTCATCGCCGCGCTGATTTTCGGCTCGATAGCGTATTTCGTCGTCGGCTTCGTCCTTGACACCGTGCAGGCGACGATCGACCCCGATGAAGAACCGATCGACACAAAGCCGCTCGATATCGAATACGTAGGCACCAAGGACACCTCCGAGGAGACGACAAACACGACTCCCCCGCCCGAAGAGGACGAAATCAAGGGCAAAACCTTCAATATTCTCCTCGTCGGCACCGATTACCAGCCCGAAATTTTCAAGGATTATGATTACGAAGAAACGTGGACCGGCACCGGATTCCCCGACAAACGCGACCGCAAATGGGGCGCGGATATGATAATTCTACTCAGAGTTGATAAGGAGAACCGCAAATTCGTCTTCTGCGCCATCCCGCGCAACACCCGCGTGCAGGTCGACGGAATTTACACACAGCTCGGCGACGTCTACTCGGCCAAGGGAATCGATTTTCTGGTCGGAAAGGTCACCGGACTGACCGGACTTCAGATAAATTATTACGCGACGCTCGACGTCGGAAGCGTCAAGGCCTGCGTCGACGCGCTCGGCGGCGTCAGCTACTACGTCCCCGAGGACATGAAATATTCGGATCCCGATCAGAATCTCGAAATCGACCTCAAAAAGGGCACGCAGACGATCGACGGCGCGAAGGCCGTTCAGCTTCTCCGCTACGCCGGCTACCAGTCGGGCGACTACGCGCGCATGAACACCGCGGTCGATTTCCTCCAGAAAATGTTCGCGAAGTTCACAAATGTCACTTATCTTTCAAAAGCCCCCGAGCTTTACAAGTCGCTGACCCGTTACATAACGACGAATTTCTCGGCCGACGACCTCCTCAACAACCTCGACCTCATTTTCGCCTACACGAAATTCGAGTCGTCGGTGGTGAAATATCCCGGATCGGACAAGACCTACGACGGCGTTTCCTATTTCGACCCGTCCGTCTCGTCGGCTTTGTCGATGTTTGAAAGTTATAAATAAACGGGAAATTAACAATCTGTAAAATTTTTATCTTCAAAGGAGATATAAAAATGAAAAATACCGAAAAAACGATGGATAAAATCGTCGCGCTCTGCAAAACCCGCGGCTTCGTCTTCCCCGGAAGCGAAATTTACGGCGGACTCGCAAACTCGTGGGACTACGGCCCCCTCGGCGTTGAACTGAAAAACAACGTCAAGCGCGCGTGGTGGAAAAAATTCGTTCAGGAAAACCCCTACAACGTCGGACTTGATTCCGCGATCCTTATGAATCCCGAGGTCTGGGTCGCCTCCGGCCACGTCGCGACCTTCAACGACCCGCTCATCGACTGCAAGGCCTGCAAGATGCGTCACCGCGCCGACAAGCTCGTCGAGCAGTACGTTCATGACAATAACATTACAGATGTAAATGTCGAGGCGATGGACGGCGAGGCACTTCTCGCGTACATCCGCGAAAATCACGTTCCCTGCCCCGGCTGCGGCAAGTCGGATTTCACCGACATCCGCAAGTTCAACCTGATGTTCAAGACCCATCAGGGCGTCACCGAGGACACTTCGAGCGAAGTTTACCTTCGCCCCGAGACCGCGCAGGGCATTTTCGTCAACTTCCCGGCGATCCAGCGCACCACCCGCCGCAAGCTTCCGTTCGGCGTCTGCCAGGTCGGTAAATCGTTCAGAAACGAAATCACCCCCGGCAACTTCATCTTCCGCATCCGCGAGTTCGAGCAGATGGAGCTTGAATTCTTCTGCAAGCCCGACACCGACCTCGAATGGTTCCAGTACTGGCGCACCTACTGCCACAACTGGCTCAAGAGCCTGAACGTCAAGGACGAAAATCTCCGCCTCCGCGACCACGAACCCGAGGAGCTTTCGTTCTATTCGAAGGCGACGACCGACTTCGAGTACCTCTTCCCGTTCGGTTGGGGCGAACTCTGGGGCGTCGCGGATCGTACCAACTACGACCTCACGCAGCACCAGAACCACTCGGGTCAGGATCTTACATATTTCGATCCCGAAACGAACGAACATTACATTCCGTACGTCGTCGAGCCGTCGCTCGGAGCTGACCGCATGACCCTCGCGCTTCTCGTCGAGGCGTACGACGAGGAGGTCATCGACGCCGAAAAGAACGACGTCCGCGTCGTTATGCACTTCCATCCGGCAATCGCGCCGTTCAAGGTCGCCGTTCTCCCGCTGTCGAAGAAGCTCTCGCCCGAAGCGACCGAGGTCTATACTCAGCTTTCGAAGGACTTCATGACCGACTTCGACGAGTCCGGCTCGATCGGTAAGCGTTACCGCCGCGAGGACGAGATCGGTACCCCCCTCTGCGTCACCTACGACTTCGATTCTAAGGAAGATAACTGCGTGACCGTCCGCGACCGCGACACCATGGAGCAGGTCCGCGTCCCGATCGCCACCCTCAACTCCTACATCTCAGAAAAAATCAAATTTTAATTATTGGAGGGGCGAACCCCCAGTTTTCGACCAGTTGCTTCGCAACTGGAAAGGGGGTTCGCCCCTCCAAACCACCCCACTCCCCCCAAAGCTTTATACACTTGGTATATCTGGTTTTTTACTTCCTGCAAGATTTTTTATTTGCAGGATTTTTTTGTGCAGTTTGACGAGAATTTAATGCGTATCATGGATCTGATGCCTTCCGCAAAACAAAAAGTCCGTCGAATATCGCCTCCGATACGCGACGCAACTACTTTTTCGCCAAGCAAAACCCGCCCCGAAACAAAATCCCGGAGCCAATATTATCAAATCTACCAAACCCAAAAGCAAACGACGACAAAGCATTTCATCTAAGCGCAAAAATGAACGCCTAAAATAATCCAGTGTATAAAGCTTTGGTGGGGGAGGTGGGGGTCTGGGGGCGGAGGGGACACTTTTCTCGAAAAGTGTCCCCTCCGCCCCCAGAAATCACAAATTAGACAGCCACTTACCCGTGCGGATGCGGGTGATGAAGGAGAGGCCGCGGAAGATCCAGTCGAAGATCATGGCGATCCAGACGCCGATGATGCCGAAGCCGAGCTTGACGCCGATGACCCAAGTAAAGAAGATGCGGAAGACGATCATCGAGAAAATCGAGATGAACATTGTGAATTTAACGTCCTGCGCGGCGCGGAGGGCGTTGGGGAGTACGAACGACGGCGGCCAGAAAATTATCGCGAAGCCGTCGTGAAGAATGATCAGAGTCGAGGCGAGTTTGAGGGCCTCCGGCGAAATTTTGTAGAGTTTCAGAGTCAAAGGAAGCGTTGTAAGAATCAGAATGTTCAGAATTGCCATCGAGATGAACGAAATTTTCAGCAATTTCTGCTCATATTTCCGCGCTTCCTCAAAATTCCCGGCTCCGATCGCCTGACCGACAACTGTAATAGTCGCGAGTCCTAACGCCTGCCCGGGGATGACGCCGAACGAGTCGAGATTGTTCGCGACCGCGTTCGCCGCGACCTGAACCGTTCCGAAGCCCGCGATCATCGAGATCACAAGAATCCGCCCGAGCTGAAAAACGCTGTTCTCCAAGCTTCCCGGGATGCCGATTTTCAGAATCCGCCTGATCGGCTTCGGTTTCGGCAGGCAGAATTCACTGAATCTCACGTAAATCGCGCCGCTTTTTCGGCGAATCAGCACAAGAAGCATCACCATTCCGAATAAACGCGAGAAGGTCGACGACCACGCTGCGCCCGCGACGCCCATGTTGAAGCCGTAAATCAGAATCGCGTTGCCGACGACGTTGAGAACGTTCAGGATCAGCGACGCGACCATCGTCACGTTCGAGTTCCCCATCGTCCGGAAAAGCGCGGCGAGTCCGTTGTAAATCGCGATCGCCGGATAGGAAATGGCAGAGATTACAAAATATGTCAGCGCGTATCCCATCACGTCGTCCTCAATTTTGCCGAAACAGAGGCCAAGAAGTCCGACGCGGAAGAAAATCGCGAGCCCGGCGATCAGAATCGACGCGAAAAGCAGCACCCAAAGGAGTTGAACCGCGTGAAATCTCGCCTCGGGATAGTCGTTCGAAACCTCGCCCGTTCGCTCGCGTTCAGCTTTCATCCGCCCGATTTCGTGCGCGCAAATCACCGCGCCGCCCGTCGCGAGCGCGGCGAAAATGTTGATCATCAGCACGTTTAACATATCGACGAGCGAAACGCCCGAAATCGCACTGTCGCCGAGCGACGAAATCATTATTGTATCAAACATTCCGACCGAAATTCCGAGCAGCTGCTCAATTATCAGCGGAACAATCAGTTTTTTCAGGTCTTTATTAGTAAACATTATGTAAATTATCCAAGTAAATTCTGAATATTTCTTTCAGCGACAAGCACAATATAATAGCAGGGTTTCTTTTCTTCTATGTATTTTTTGTCAAATTTGTAGTTCCACATCGACTGATAGTAAACTTCGCTGAAAGCGTTATTTAAGTATTTGTAAATATTCGTTCCGAACGAGTCGCGGACGACCATCGCCGACGGGAGATCCTTTTCGATATCTATATTGTTGAAAATCGTCTTGGTCGCCTTGATCGGATCGAAATTCAGCTCGTTTCGGTTCGCGTAATATATGTCCGGATTGTGAACTTCTTTGATCAAAAACTTCCCGAACGTCGCGACCTCCTGAATCAGCGAATTGTTGAGTTCGAGGTGCGTCATCATGTCGCCGCCGTCGACTTCCTTAGTGTAGAACTCGAAATTGCCGGCGATTTCAAGCGGCTTCGCGTCCGGCCACTTCTCAGAAATTTTGTCCATTAGTGCATAATAACCAAAATACGCGCCGTAATCAGTCCAATGAGAGTCGGTTTTGTGAAAAATCTTGAATTCGTCGTCGCGATGAGCGTTAAGAATATCGTACAGATCGACAACAGTCGCGCCAGCGTTTTGTGCAAGCTGCTCAAACTGTTCGGTCCGCGAAGTGCTTGCGGTCGATTTCACATACCGTTCCGGCACGGTTTCGGGGTAAACCTTCATCGGGTTCGGCACGATCACGTAAACCAGCTCGCAGCCGAGCGACGCGAGGTAATCGACCTTGTCCTTGATTCGCGACGTCGCGCCTTCAATTTGTTTATCATTCAAAAGATTTGTGCCGCACCAGTCGTCAATCTGCCCAAAGAAATGCCCCTGAAAATCGTCTCCGATAGCAACCTGACAAACTCCGTGCTTCGGCGCGAAGTCAACATCGGCTTTCGGCCGCGCCGTCACAACGATCGGAAGCGATTCCGACTTTCCTTCCTCGACTTGATAAACGTAGAGATTCGTCACGCCTTCGCTGTTAATCTCGACTTCGCACATCCAGCTGTTGTAATCGGTTCCGAATACAAATTCTTTTTGGCCATATTTCACAACGATTTTCGCGCCTTCCGAACACTTTCCGCCGAGAACCACGCGGTCAGGCGCGCTGAAAGACGTCACCGTCATCTCGGGAAGTGCGCTCGCGTCGGCCTTCGCGGGTGAAGAAACGACGGAGGAAGACCCTCCGCCGAGATTTTGATTCACGTGTGAAACCGCGTTCGCGATTGTGTTTTTCGATACATCGTTTTCGGCTTTTTCGGCGGTCGTCTCGTCAGAAGAAGTGCCGAAAAGCTCGGCAAATGCTGACTTTACCGCCGCGTTGTCGGGCGTCGCGATCAGGATGACATACTTGCCAGATGTGTAGATTTCGACACTGTCGAGAATCGGCACCTGCGCCGGATCATAATTCACGATTTCGCCGCGCCCCTTCTCTTTTATCGCCTGCCGCTTGTTCAGAAGTCCCTGAACCTGCTTCGCCGCCGCCGGGGATTTCGCCTTGAAAATGTCGATTTCAAACGCGATATACGCCGTGTTCAGAGCGAACGCGTAGTCGTCAACCATTTCAAGTTCTGGAATTTCCACATCATATTCGCCATAAAATGTAAATCCCATCGTACCGGGGTCGAGATAATTGTCACTTTTTTCGTCCGCTCCGGCGTAGTAAATCGACGGACTGTAGGTTTCTTCATCTGTAAAAAGCTTCATCGCCGCGTTGACCAGCTCGAGCGGAGTCGGTTCAGCCGTCGCGGTTTCCCCGCCGCATCCCGAAATAATCGTGATTATCAACGATAAAATTAGCAAAATCGATGTTTTCTTCATCTATTCCTCCAAATCAGTCGACGTCCGGATAACTCACCGCGATGTAATCGCCGAGGTCAAGATACCTGAAATCCGCCGAAAAATTTATCGAGCCGGTCGTGTCAGCCAGATAATTATCAATAAAAACTTCCACGCAGGCCGCTACGCCGCTCTTCGCGCTCGACGAAAACACGAGTTTTCCGTCCGAAACAACGATTTCGTGAACCGAATCCGTGCTCGCTTTTTCGTTAGAAATCACAAACGCGGCATTTGACGCGCCGGAATCATTGGAAATTTCAAGCATAAGTCCGGTTTTTTCGTAAAAAATCTTCTGAAGCTCCTCGGACGCCGACGTCACTTTTTTGTCAGCCCCAGACGGAACAGCAATCGTTCGCGAGTTGTCGACCTGCTTCATATCGATGTAAAATCCCGGAATATCGTATTGATGATGTACAAT
>CAKSVM010000084.1 GCA_934503195.1 uncultured Eubacteriales bacterium | reverse complement strand
GGAGGACACCGAGTATGTCGACGCCATAAAGGAGGATATCCACTGGCTCGGATTTGACTGGGGCGACCGATTCTTCTACGGCTCGGATTACTTCGAAAAGGACTATGAGTACGCGATCGAGCTTATCAAAAAGGGACTCGCGTATGTCTGCGAGCTGACTCCCGACCAGATGGAGGAGTACCGCGGCGACCTCACTCACCCGGCAAAATCCCCGTGGCGCGACCGTCCTATCGAGGAGAGTCTCGACCTCTTCGAGCGCATGAAGAACGGCGAGTTCCCCGACGGAAAGTATTCGCTCCGCGCGAAGATCGACCTCGAATCGGGCAACTTCTGGATGCGCGACCCGGTCATCTACAGAATCAAGCATATCGAGCATCACCGTCAGGGAACGAAGTGGTGCATCTACCCGACCTACGACTTCGCTCACCCGATTCAGGACGCGCTCGAAGGCATCACGCACTCGCTCTGCTCGCTTGAGTTTGAGATTCACCGTCCGCTCTACAACTGGGTCATCGAGAATGTAAGCGTCCCGCACAAACCGAGACAGATTGAGTTCGCCCGCCTGAAGATTTCGAACACGGTGCTCTCGAAGCGCTTCCTTCGCTCGATGGTCGAGAGCGGCAAGGTCGACGGCTGGGACGACCCGAGAATGCCCACCCTCTGCGGGATGAGAAGACGCGGCTACACCGGCTCGTCGATCGTCGATTTCATCACGAAGTGCGGCGTCTCGAAGGCTGACAGCCTTGTCGACATCAGAATGCTTGAGGCCTGCATACGCGACGAGCTCAACGAGACCGCTCCGAGACGCGTCGCGGTCCTTGACCCGATAAAGGTTGTCGTCGACAATTATCCGGCGGACAAGGAGGAGTATTTCGAGCTCCCGAATCATCCTCAGCACCCCGAGATGGGCACGAGAAAGGTCAAGTTCACCCGCGAGCTTTATATCGACCGCGAGGATTTCGCCGAGGTTCCGCCTCCAAAGTTCTTCAGAATGAAGCCGGACGGCGAGGTTCGCCTTATGGGTTCGTACATCGTGAAGTGCGTCGGAATCGACAAGAACGCCGACGGATCCGTAAAGGAAATCCACGTCACCGCCGACCTTGAGTCGGGCTGCGGAAACCCGGTCGACGGACGCAAGATAAAGGGTACGATCCACTGGCTCTCGGCTTCCGACTGTATCGACGCCGACGTGATTCTCTACGAGAATATGCTGACTCTCGAGGATTCCTCAAAGCTCCCCGAGGGCAAGGAGTACACCGACTATCTGAATCCCGACTCCGAGAAAACCGTAAGGGCAAAGCTCGAACCGTCGCTTCGCGACGCGAAGCCGGGCGACAAATTCCAGTTCGTCCGCACCGGCTACTTCTGCCTTGACACGAAGAAGCCGAACACCTTCAACCGCACCGTGACGCTCAAAGACAGCTTTAAGGCAAAATAAACCGACAAGACCGAAGGGGTCCCGGCGATCCCGGGATCCCTGATTTTTTCAAAGGGGGTACAATTTTATGAAACGAATTCTTCCGCTCATCATCGCGATCACCATGATTTTTCTCGCGCTCCCGGTCTCGGCCTACACCTTTCCGCGCGCCTACTGGAAGCTCCAGACGCCATACAACAACGCGCTCGAATCCGGCGACTACGAGAACATAATCTACTACGGCAAAAAGATCGTCGAACTCTTTGAGGGCGACACCGCGGACGAGGCGACCGACAACATCGCCACCTGCGCGTATGAGGTCGCTAACGCCTTCGAGGCTCTCGGCGACTACAAATCGGCCGCCGAATACTACAAAATCGCCCGTCCCTACTATGTCATGAAGGGTTGGGACGACGGAGTGACGATAATCGACTCGAAGGTTTCGCTCTACGAAAGCTCGGCCGACATTGATCTCTATCGCAGCTATTACAGCTATCAGAGCTATTTCGGCGCGATAAACGAGAAGGAAAGCGGCGTTCTCTTCGGAATGAACGCTGATTCCGAGACTCAGAAATCGCTCGGAAACGACTCGATAGTTCTCGTCTACCACGATCTCGGCGACGACTCAATTCTCGCGCTCAACACAAATCTCGTGAACAAGGCCGCGAGAGACGGAAAAGCCGTTGAGTACGCGCTCAACCTTCCCGGCGAGGGAAACGATCTCGCGTCGGTCGTGTCGAAGAAGGATCAGCTCATGAAGATCATAGATATGCTCGCCAAGTCGGGAACTCCGGTCTACCTTCGTTTCGCGGCCGAGTTTGACACGTGGAGCGTTCAGGGCGACGCGGAAAGCTACATAAACGCCTTCCGTTTCGTGGCTGATCTTGTCCATACCAACTCCAAGAACATCGCTATGGTCTGGAGCGTCACGATGCGCCCGGCCTTCAGACTCGACCCGAACGCCTATTATCCCGGCGACGATTATGTCGACTGGATCGGAATGTCGCTCTACATGGTCAAGTATTTCGGCGGTCAGGACTACGAGGAGGGCTTCTACGGACTTCTCAACCAGACCCAGTTCGCGTCGGGAATCGCGGCGAACCCCGTCACGATCTTAAAGGATTACATCGAACGCTACGGCAGCCGCAAGCCATTCATGATCACCGAATCGGGCGCGACGCACTATTCGAGAACGCTCAACCGCGACGAGACTGCCTATGCGATCGAGCATCTGAAAATGCTCTACAGATACGTTCCGATGGTATATCCGCAGGTCAAGGCGATTCTCCACTTCGACGTCGTGCGTCCGCAGGAGTCCGACGATTTTGCGCTCTCGACTAACTCCGCTCTCGCGACGGTCTACAAGGATCTGACGGCCGAGGATTCCTTCATCAAGAAAGGCTTCTCGGGCGAGGCGAACTGCTCGTATCTGAAGCTCCCCGAAAACTTTATCGTTGAGCAGGGCTACAATGAGTTCTCGACCTACGCGTTCTTCCTCGGAAAAGAGAACGTCACGGTTTACTATTACATCGACAATGTTCTTGTCGGATCGTCGTCCGATATCGGATACCGGTTCCCGATTGATCTTTCTGGCTATTCAACCGGCGCGCACAGCTTCACGGTCGACGCGTTCGCGGACGGTAAGCTCCTCGGAACGAAGACCTACACGATGAATATCCTGAAATCGGCCGACGTCTCGATAAACGGCGAGACTCTCGATCTGACCGGCAGAAAGCCGATAATCGAAAACGGAACGACTCTGATACCCCTCCGCGCCGTCTTTGAAAAGCTCGGCGGAAAGGTCGACTGGATCGGCGAGACGAAGACGATCGTCATCACCCGCGACAATCTGAAACTCGAACTCGCGATCGGAAGCTACACAATGAAGAAAAACGGTGAGGAGATAAAGCTCGCCGTTCCCGCAAGACTCATAAACTCAACTACCTACATTCCGCTCCGTGCCGTCGTTCAGGCCCTTGGCGGCGAAATCGGCTGGGACGGCGCGAACAAGCTCATAACAATCAAGGCTGACTGACATATCCACGCAAAAAGAATCCGGAATTTCAGAAAGGAAAGCAAAAATGTCTTACAAACCAAACACAATCTGCGTACAGGGCGGCTATCATCCGAAGAACGGCGAGCCGCGCGTCCTCCCGATCTACCAGTCGACGACCTTCAAGTATGAGTCGAGCGAGCAGATGGGACGCCTCTTCGACCTCTCGGAGAGCGGATACTTCTACACCCGGCTCCAGAATCCGACAAACGACGCCGTCGCGGACAAGATCCGCGAGCTTGAGGGCGGCGCGGCCGCGATGCTGACCTCGTCGGGTCAGGCGGCGACCTTCTATTCGCTCTTCAACATCTGCGGCGAAGGCGATCACATTGTCGCGTCGTCGGCGATCTATGGCGGAAGCTTCAATCTCATCGCGGTCACGATGAAGAGAATGGGAGTCGAGGCGACCTTCTTACATCCTGACGCGGCGGAAGATGAACTCGCGGCGGCTTTCAGACCCAACACAAAGGCGGTATTCGCCGAGGTTCTCGCGAATCCCGCGCTCGTCGTGCTTGACATTGAGAAGTTCGCGCGTCAGGCTCACGCGCACGGAGTTCCGCTGATCGTCGACAACACCTTCCCGACCCCGATAAACTGCCGTCCGTTCGAGTTCGGCGCCGATATCGTCACCCACTCGACGACCAAGTACATGGATGGCCACGCGACCGCGGTCGGCGGAGCCATCGTCGACAGCGGAAACTTCGACTGGCTCGCTCACGCCGATAAGTTCCCCGGACTCACCACTCCCGACGATTCCTACCACGGCGTGACCTACGCGAAGGATTTCGGCAAAGCCGGGTACATCACGAAGGCGACCGCGCAGATCATGCGCGATCTCGGCTCGATTCAGTCGCCGCAGAACGCCTTCCTTCTGAATCTCGGACTTGAAACCCTCGCGCTCAGAGTCGAGCGTCACTGTTCGAACGCGCTCGCCGTCGCAAGGCACCTCGAGTCGCACCCGAAGGTTTCGTGGGTCAACTACCCCGGACTCGAATCGAGCAAGTATCATAAGCTCGCGATGAAGTATCTCCCGAAGGGTTCGAGCGGAGTGATTTCGTTCGGCGTAAAGGGAAGCCGCGAGGACGCGGTGAAGTTCATGGACAGCCTTAAGCTCGGCGCGATTGTCACTCACGTCGCCGACGCGCGTACCTGCCTGCTCCACCCCGCGAGCACGACTCACCGTCAGATGACCGACGAACAGCTTCTCGAGGCCGGAGTGACGCCCGATCTCATCCGCCTTTCGGTCGGAATCGAGGACGTGGACGACATCATCGCCGATATCGACAGCGCGCTTTCGAAATTAAACTGATCTTTTTCGGCTCGCCCGAAAGGGCGGGCCGGTTTTTTTCAAATTTCTTTTGAATGTTTACAAATATTTGTATCTTTTTTTGAGAAAATGTAGTATACTATATGTAAATATGCCACGATTCAGATTCATGGTCAATTATAAAAACGGAGAACAGATAAACATATGGGATTGCTTGATAAAATCATAGGAACATACAGCCAGCGACAGGTCAAGAAGGTCATACCGATCGTCGACAAGATCGAGGCTCTCGCTCCGACCTACAAGGCGATGAGCGACGAGGAGCTTCGCGGAATGACCGATAAATTAAAGGCAAGACTCGCCGGAATCGAGACTCTTGACGACATTCTCCCCGACGCGTTCGCGACCGTCCGTGAGGCGGCCGACCGTGTCCTTGGAAAGCGTCCGTTCAGAGTCCAGCTCATCGGCGGAATCATCCTTCATCAGGGGCGTATCGCCGAGATGAAGACCGGTGAGGGTAAAACCCTTGTCGCGACCCTCCCGGCCTACCTCAACGCGCTGACCGGAGAAGGCGTTCACGTCGTCACGGTCAACGATTACCTCGCACGCCGCGACAGCGAGGAAATGGGCAAGGTATACGGCTTTTTAGGACTCACGACCGGACTTGTCGTCCACGATCAGCCAAGAGAAGCAAAGCAGCGCGCCTACAACGCCGACATAACCTACGGTACGAACAACGAGTTCGGCTTCGACTATCTGCGCGACAACATGGTTCTCTACAAGGAACAGCTCGTTCAGCGCGGACACGCCTTCGCTATCGTCGACGAGGTCGACTCGATCCTCATCGACGAGGCGAGAACCCCGCTCATCATTTCCGGCGTCGGCGAGAAGTCGACCGACCTTTACGACAAGGCCGACAAGTTCGTCAGAACCCTCAAGAAGTATGTCATCAAGGAGCTTGACGACAAGGAACTCAACGAGGATATCGACGCCGACTACATCGTCGACGAAAAGGCGAAGAACGTCACGCTCACCCCGAGCGGCGTCAAGAAGGCCGAGGAATATTTCGGTCTCGAAAACCTCTCGGATCCGGCAAACTCGACGATCTCGCATCACATCAACAAGGCGATTCAGGCGCACGGCTCGATGCAGCGCGACGTAAACTACATCGTCAAGGACGGCGAGGTGCTGATAGTCGACGAGTTCACCGGACGCGTCATGCCCGGCCGCCGCTATTCCGACGGTCTGCATCAGGCCATCGAGGCAAAGGAGCACGTCAACATCCAGAAGGAGACGAAGACTCAGGCAACGATCACCTTCCAGAACTATTTCAGACTCTACAAGAAGCTCTCGGGTATGACGGGTACCGCTCTCACCGAGGAAAACGAGTTCCGCGAGATCTACTCGCTCGACGTTGTCGAGATTCCGACGAACAAGCCGATGATCAGAAAGGACCTCAGCGACGTCGTCTACAAGACGATGAACGGAAAGTACAACGCGATCATCGAGCAGATAAAGAAGTGCCACGAAAAGGGACAGCCCGTCCTTGTCGGTACGGTATCAATCGAGAAGTCGGAGGAGCTTTCGAAAAAGCTGAAACTCACCGGAATCCCGCACACCGTCCTCAACGCGAAGTATCACGAGAAAGAGGCTGAGATCGTCGCTCAGGCCGGAAAGTTCGGCGCGGTCACGATCTCGACCAACATGGCCGGACGTGGAACCGATATCATGCTCGGAGGAAACGCCGAATTCCTCGCGAAGAACGATCTGCGCAAGGAAGGCTACGAGGAACCCGTGATCGCGCTTGCGACCGGATCCTCGAACGACGTTGACGAAATCGTGCTTGAGGCGCGCGAAAAGTATAAGGAAGCTCTCGCAAAGCACAAGGAAGAGATCGCGCCCGAGGCCGAGCGCGTCAGAGCGGCCGGAGGTCTCTTCATCCTCGGCACCGAGCGTCATGAGAGCCGCCGTATAGACAACCAGCTCCGCGGACGTTCGGGACGTCAGGGCGACCCCGGAGAATCGAGATTCTTCCTGTCGCTTCAGGACGATCTGATGAGACTCTTCGGAAGCGAGCGCGTCATGGGTGCGGTCGAGCGTCTCGGACTTGAGGAGGATCAGCCGATAGACGCGGCGATTCTCTCGAACGCGATCGAGGGCGCGCAGAAGCGTCTTGAGGATCAGAACTTCCAGCGCAGAAAGACCGTCCTCAGCTACGACGATGTCATGAACCAGCAGAGAACGATAATCTACAAGCAGCGTCGCGAGGTCATCGACGGCGCGGATATCAGCGCGACGGTTCACAAGATGGTCGACGAAACAATAGACGACACGATCGACCGCTTAACGGTTTCGGACAACCCGGCCGAGTGGAACATCGAGGGAATCCGTAACTACTTCTTCGGACTTCTCTGCAACGCCGAAGATTTCAAGTACAGCGAGGACGAGCTCAAGAATCTGAAGCGCGACGACCTTAAGAAGGTCTTCCACGACCGCGCGAACGCGCTTTATGATTCGAAGGAAAAGATCTTCGGCGACCAGATGCGCGAGATCGAACGTGTTGTGCTTCTCCGTTCGGTCGACTCGAACTGGATGAATCACATCGACGCGATGGACGATCTCCGTTCGTCGATCGGACTTCAGGCCTACGCTCAGCGCAACCCGATCAATGAATACCGCTTCACCGGAGCCGATATGTTCGACGACATGGTCGCTCAGATCCGCGAGGACACTATGCGTATGATCCTCTCGGTAATGCCCCGCCCGCAGGCTGAAATCAAGCGCGAGGCAGTCGCGAAGGCTACCTCCGAAGGATTTGTCGGCGGCGAGTCCCGCCCGATCCGCTCCGGCTCAGCGTCCCAGAGCGGCATAGTCAGCGCGGACGGCAAGACCGTCAAAAAGGTCGGCCGCAACGACCCCTGCCCCTGCGGAAGCGGCAAAAAATACAAAAAATGCTGCGGCAGGAATGAAAACAACTGATTGTCCTCCGGGGAAGGTCGACCCCTTTTAAGGCAAGTTGCTTAAAACTTGTGGGGTCATCCCTCCCCACCGGACCCCCACCCTTTACCAAACCTTTTTATACATGAATTTGTCTTTGCGCTTCAATGAAGTTGCTGCTGACGATGGTGGTTGTGGGGTGGCTTGGGGACGTTCATTTCTTCGCCTTGGCGAAGAATGCAGTTATTGTTTGCTTTCACAAAAAGTAGTTTTGCTAAAACACGTTTTACCTCGGGGCTTGTCCCCGCAAATCATAATTCTTAAGGAAAATAATGGGATTCGGACTGCTTTTCATCGGATACTTCTTCATGATGAGTCTGCCGGTAAACGGGATTGATATGCTCCCCGACATTGTCGGTTGTCTTATCATGCTCGCCGCGCTGAACAGGCTCATCATTCACTGCAAGGATAACCGGAATTTCAAAACGGCGCGGTTAATTCTCTTTCCCTTCGCCGCGCTCTCAATCGCGGTTCTCGGCTGTCAGCTCGCCAAAGCCTCGGGGATGATTAGCGAAGGATTTGAAAAATTCTTCTTCTCGCCGCTCGAAGTGGTATATATGCTCATCATCGGAGTTTTCCATGTGTTCCTGCTTCTGGGGATATACGAGCTTTCGGTCTCGGTTGAGCTTCCGAAGCTCGCCAATCGTTCACGGCGGATACTCGTTCTGACGGCGGTTTATTACATATGTGAAATACTCGCGACCTCAGGCGTCACAAAGCTCATCGCAAACCTCACCGGAACGCCCGACATGGTGCTTTCCTACATGAATCTCGCGATATATCTGATGGGAAGTCTCTGGTTACTCTTCACGTGGGCACTCATCTTCACCTGCTATATGCGTATCTGCCTTGAAGGCGACGAGGATATGCCCTACCGCGAGGACGTCCACGACAAGATCATAAAATATCTGAAGTCAAAAAAGAAAAACAGAAAGGGCAGATGAAAATGACCGCACAAAACACAAGAATGACAAGCGCGTCAGGGCGCGTTTCCGCCGATCCGATGGGACTTGGCTGGCTCATTGCCGCCGCGGTCTTCCTCTTCAATCCATGCGTCAACATAATCGACGTCCTGCCTGACTTTTTCGGTGTTGTCTTTCTGATAAACGGACTCCGCAAATGGGGCGATCTCTGCCCCGGCATCTCGGACGCGATAAAGGGACTCGAAAAGCTCAAATGGTTCATGCTCGTAAAAGCGGCGTGTATGATTAGCGTTCCGCTTAACGACGACACCTTTGTACTCGTAATGACGCTCGGCTTCGCGGTTATCGAGATGATCTACCTCTACCCGGCGATCGGCCGGATCTTTGACGGCTTCGAGTATTTCGCGACCCGCTTCCAGAGCCGCGCGGTCTACAAGAACTACAAGAACGTCTCGGCCGTCACCTACATTTTCTGCGTCGGAAAGGCGATCCTGACTGTTCTTCCCGAGTTCTGCTCGCTCTCCGACTACGAATACGATGGCTATGTCACGTCGGGTGTACAGATCGACTTTGCGCACTACAAATACGCGCTCCTCTTTATCTCGCTCTTCCTCGTCACGCTCATGGGCGTGATGTGGCTCATCAACGTGATCCCCTACATAAGCCGTATAAAGCGCGAGGACGACTTCATTTCGCGCGTTTTCGAGCAATACGACAACGAGGTTTTGTCAAACAACGGACTCATGCTCTGCCGGAGCCTGAAATCCGCCTTCACGCTGATCGCGGCCGGAACCTTCTTTGTGATCAATATCTGGGTCGACGAGTTTAATATCATCCCGTCCTTCATCGGCGCGTTCTTCCTCATCTTCGCCGCGAACAAGCTCAAAAAGCTCTCGGAAACCGCGAAGCCGATGTTCGTTTCGTCGATTGTGTATCTCATCTGCTCGACCGGATCCTACGCGCTCTCGGTGATCTTCTCGCTGAATTATTCGCTCACCGACGTTATGTACCGTTTCGAGGCGTACGATCTCTACAACCTCACGCGTGTCGGAACCGCGCTTGAGTATATCTCGCAGTTCGCGGTGATCTTCTTCACCCTCCGCGAGCTGCGCGCGATGATCTACCGCTATCTCTCGCCCGACGCGAAGGTCACCGACAAGCGCATAGCGAACATTATACTCGGCGGTGACAAGGAGCTTGATCGTAAATTCATAATTTCGATCGTGCTGTTCATAATAAGTTTCGCGCTGAATTTCGCGCTCTCGATGTTCAGAGCCGAAATAAACAGTGTGCTTTCGGAATTCTGGTGGATCCCGCTCATCATGACAACAATCTGGGTTGTCTATCAGAAGTTCAGCGTCAGTACGCTGTATGATCAGATCGAATACAAAAATATCTGAAAGGATACATATTTTATATGAAAGACATTTTAACCGAACTTGAAAATCCCACGGCGGAATATCGGCCTCATCCGTTCTGGTCGTGGAACGACAAGCTTGAACCCGATATGCTTCGCTGGCAGATTCAGGAAATGAAGCGCGTCGGACTCGGCGGCTATTTCATGCACGCCCGCGGCGGACTCATCACCGAATATCTCTCGGACGACTGGTTCAACTGCATCAAGGCCTGCGTTGACGAGGGCAAGAAGCTCGGAATGGAGTCGTGGAGCTATGACGAAAACGGCTGGCCGAGCGGATTCGGCGGCGGCATCGTCTCGGGAATGGGCGACAGATATCACGTCCGCTGGCTCGTCTTCAAGCCGTATGAGTCGTCAAAGCCCGAGGGAACGGTACTCGGATTCTACGGCGTCACCGACACCACCTGCCGTTATCTCGGCGACAAGCTCAGAGCCTCTAAGTCCGCGCTTGAGGCCGGAGAGACTCTCTGGTACGTCTCCCACGACAAGAACGTCAACTACGTCGACATCCTGAGCCCGACCGTTGTCCGCGCGTTCATCAAATGCACCTACGACGTCTACGCCGAAAAGCTGGGCGGCGATCTCGGCGGCGCGACCATGCCGGGGTTCTTCACCGACGAGCCGCAGTTCGCGCGCTGCAAGACCCCGTGGTCGTACGTTCTCCCCGAGGAATTCAGAAAGGACACCGGATATGATCCGATTCCGGGTCTCCCGCTTCTCTTCATTGAGCGCGAGGGATACGAAAAGTTCCGCTTCGATTTCTGGCGCACAGTCAGCAGACTTTACGCGGAATCCTTCGGAAAGCAGATCTATGACTGGTGCGAAAAGCACAATTGCAAGTTCACCGGCCACGCGATGATGGAGGATAACCTCTACTGCCAGATGGCCTGCACCGCCGGCGTAATGCCGCTCTACGAATATATGCACAATCCCGGCATGGACTGGCTCGGCCGCGGAATCGCGGGTCCGCTGATCCCCAAGCAGGTCGGCTCGGCCGCGAAGCAGCTCGGCAAGAAGCACGTTCTCTCCGAGACCTTCGCACTCTGCGGCTGGGACGTAAGCTTTGAGGAGCTTAAGTGGATCGCCGAATGGCAGTATCTCAACGGAATCAACTCGATGTGCCAGCATCTTGAGGGCTATTCAATCAGAGGACTCCGCAAGAGAGACTATCCGCCGTCCATGTTCTATCAGTCTCCGTGGTGGGACGATTACAAGGCGTTCAATGATTATTTCTCGCGTCTCGGCAAGCTGATCGCCGACTCTGACGAGGAAGCCGACGTTCTCCTCATTCACCCGATGCACACCGGATACATCGCCTATAACGGCACGAACTGCGCCGAGATCCAGAAGTACGACGGAAAGCTGAATGAGGCACTCCGTGTTCTCTCGGGCAATCACATCGGATATCATCTTGGCGACGAGGTGATCATGCGTCATCACGGCTCGGTCTGCGGCGCGTCGATAAAGGTCGGACTCTGCGCCTACCACACGGTGATTCTCCCGGCGATGAAGACGCTTGACAAGTCGACCTTCGGGCTTCTCTCCGAGTTCGTGAAGAACGGCGGAAAGCTCCTCGCGCTCGGCGAAAAGCCGACTCTCATCGAGGGCGAAAAGAGCGACGAGCTGAAGGCGCTGATGGACACTGTCGAGGTTCTCCCGGTAAACGACGGCGAGCTGCTGACCTACGCGCTCGTGAAGAACGGCCTCAAAACGCTCACCGTGTCCGACAAGAACGGCGAGATCGGCTCGATCCACTGCCGTGTTAATCTCCTCGGAAACGGCAAGGCGTACTTCTTCCAGAATCAGGATCGCGAGCATCCGTTCGACGCGAAGATCATCCTCGACACGAATTCCGACGCGGTTGAGGTAAATCTTAACGGCATGACGGTCACAAAGCCTGACACGATCACCGACAACGGCAAGACCGTTATCTTCCTGCACTTTGAGCCGATGCAGTCGCATCTCATCGTGACCGGAAGCGAGCTTCCGATGGTCACGAAGAAGACGAAGCCGATGCTGACACTTCCGCTCTCCCGTGAGTGGGACATCGAGAGCGAGGACAACGCTCTCACGCTTGACGCCTGCCAGTACATTCTCGGCGAAGGCGAGGAGTATTCCGAGCCGCGCAACATACTCGACATAATGGAGATCCTTCTCGCGGCGCGCGCGAACGACAAGCTGAAGCTCCGCTTCACGTTTGAGATCTCCGAAACGGCTGATCTTTCGGCCATGAGAAGCTTCAGACTCGTTTCCGAGCTTACCGACGAGTTCTCGATAAAGGTGAACGGAAGCGAAGTTAAGTGGGACGGTGAGTCGTGGTGGAAGGACAAGTCGTTCAAGGCGATCGACATCAGATCCTTTGTAAAGCACGGAACGAACGAGATCATCGTTGACGGCGCGTTCAGCCAGCGTCAGAAGGTCTACGACGTTCTGTTCGGTAAGAACGTGCTTGAGACCGAGCGCAACAAGCTCACCTACGACACCGAGCTTGAGAGCTTATATCTTGTCGGCGATTTCAGCGTCTTCTCGAAGACGGGATACACCGAGGGAGCGCGGCGCGCGCTCTTCACGGACGGCGGATTCTGCATCACCGATCGTGTGACGCACATCATCGGCGGCGACATTGTGCCGCAGGGATATCCGTTCTTCGCGGGCAGAGTGAAGCTCTCGCAGGTTGTGAAGGTAAAGAAGTCGTATGGAAAGCGGATCGCGATCCGGATTCCGAAGCCCTACGCGGCCTTAGCGAAGGTTTACGTTGACGATCAGCTTGTGAAGACGCTTCTGTGGTCGGACTACGAGGCCGACATAAGCGGATTTGTGAAACCGGGCAAGGAAGCGAAGATCACGCTTGAGCTTGTGATCGGAAACCGGAATCTTATGGGACCGCATCATCATCCGCAGGGTGAGTGCTACGGAGTTGGTCCGGGTCACTTCTCGCCTCACGGCGTCTACACGCCGAACGCATGGCGCGACCGTTACTGCTTCGTAAAAGCCGGACTCTTCGAATAAGGCAGGGTGCGACCCTGCACTCGGACGTCAGATATTCCATCTGCGACGGTGTTAGTTTCGTCCCCATCAAACATACACCGCGGCGGAAAGATACATCTTGCGGGGTGTCCCCGCGGCGTGGAGCCCCCGCAGGCGGACATCGCGGCGGGGAGCCCCCGCGGGCGGACATCGCGGCGGGGAGCCCCCGCGGGCGGACATCGCGGCGGGG
>CAKSVM010000083.1 GCA_934503195.1 uncultured Eubacteriales bacterium | reverse complement strand
TGAGTGACAAGACTTGAACTTGCGGCCTCTACCACCCCAAGGTAGCGCGCTACCAACTGCGCCACACCCAGATCTATTCGTGTGTTTTGATGATATCTCTCATCAACGGATAATATTATACCACATCTGAAAGCGTTTGTCAAGGGGTTTTGCGAAAAAAATCCGGAAAATTACAAAAAATATCCGGATCGGCTGATCCGGATATTTTGACTTCGGGATTTTCGTGCCTTTTTCAGGCGCGAAGGGAAGCGCGGATCTAGGGGAAACGCTGATTTAAGGTTGTTTTCACGCGAAAAAGCCCATAAATCCAAGTCTTTTTCGCGTGAAAACTCCATTTATTCAGCTTATCCCTGTAAATTACTTCTTGAATCCGTACTTGTCCATGACGCTCTCGAAGGTGTCGACGAATTCTTCGGTCGTCAGCGGCTTTGTGTCGACGATCTTCTTCTCGTCAGCCTCTTCGTGATCGGCCGCCTTCGGCTCAGCCTTTGCCTCGGGCTCTGCCTTCGGCTCGGGCTTTTCAACCTTCGCGCCGCAGTACTTGCAGAAGGTGGCCTCGGCCTCGATCTCCTTGCCGCATTTGCAGAATACCTTGCCGTTCGCCGCCGCGATCTCGACCTTCAGTGCCTCGATTACCGCCTTGATGTCGTCAATGTCGACGATCTTCGCCGCGATTTCAGCCGCGTCGGCTTTCTCGTAGGTAAGCTGTCCGAGTTCGGTGAAGAGCTTCGTGAGCTTGTTCTTCTTGTCGGTGAGCGAAATGTTGAGCTTTGCCACGTTCGCGACCTCGCCGCCCTTCTTGACGGCCTTTTCCGCTACTTCGCTGCCCTTTTTATATGCTTTTTCAGCGACCTCGCCGGTCTTCTTCATCGCGTTTGAAAGATTGTTCTTCAGATTTTCGAAAGAAAATGCCATTTTAATTACCTCCGGTTCATTTCGGTTGCTTTGTCGTCATTTCATCGCGGCTTTGAAAAGTCCGGTGTTTACCGGACCGCCGATTCGCGTATCCCTTGGATCGGCCGCCGCTTCTTACCTAATATTTTACCTTTTTTATATGAACTCGGCAATAAGTTTCTGAAACGATTTGTGAACTCACATCGGATTTAATGTTAATTCGGCTTTTTCCACGCGGCAGGAGAGTTTCAAAGATCAGAAATGTCCCGCCGCCGGGAGATAGCGCGGTAAATCAGTGCGGCGCAGGACGTCCCCTGCTTTTCGCGTGTGCGGCTGCCGGAGCGGTCAGGAGTCCGTGTCTGGTTGATTGTCAATCTTTTTCCACGCGGCCTGACCGTTTTCAAAGGTCAGAAGCAGTTTATCGCCCGGCTTTATTACGCCCGAAAGCAGTCCGGCGGCGAAGCTGTCCTCGACTTTCCGCGTGATCAGCCGTCTTAACGGCCGCGCGCCGTTCTTTTCGTCCGAGCCTTCGGCTCCGAGGTTTTCGGCGACATCCGGGGAAAGTTCGACGTCGTATCCGAGCGCACGGACGCGGTTTACCACGATTCCCAGCATGACCTTCGCGATCTTCGCGGTGCTTTCGGGCGAGAGACTGTGGAATGTGATGATCTCGTCAATCCGGTTTAAGAACTCGGGTTTGAAGGTTTCGCGGAGGGCGTCGTTCACGGTCGCGCCTCCGGACGGCGTGAATCCGAGTCGTTTCGGCTCGATTATGCTTCTCGCACCGACGTTTGAGGTCATGATGACGACGGAATTCGAGAAATTCGCGCGGCGTCCCTCGGAATCGGACAGGGTTCCGTCCTCGAGAATCTGCAAAAGGAGGTCGAAAACGTCGGGATGCGCCTTTTCGATTTCGTCAAAGAGGACGACCGAATAGGGCTTGCGGCGGATTCTTCCGGTCAGCTGACCGCCGTCGCCGTAGCCGACGTAGCCGGGCGGGGAGCCGATCAGCTTCGATACCGAATGTTTCTCCATGAATTCCGACATATCGAATCTGATCATCGCGTCGTCGGAGCCGAATAGACTTTCGGCGAGAGCCTTGGCGAGTTCGGTTTTGCCGACTCCGGTCGGCCCCAGAAAGAGGAAGGAGCCGATCGGGCGGTTCGGGTCGCGAAGGCCGATCCGGCCGCGTTTTATCGCGGCGGCGACCGCCTCGACGGCCTCGTCCTGACCTATTACGCGGGATTTCAGAATTTCTGCGAGATTCTTAAGCTTTTCGTTCTCCTCGCTCGCGAGTTTTTTGACCGGGATTCCGGTCCACGCGGTGACGACGTCGGCTATCTCCTCCTCACCGATCGCGGGGCGGGATTTCGGAAGGCAGAGGCGTTTTTCGCTTATCTCGCGCTTTAATTTGTGTTCGGTGTCGCGGAGCCGGGCGGCCTTTTCGAAGTCCTGTGCGCGGATGGCGTTTTCCTTGTCCAGAGTGACGGCGCGGAGTTTTTCCTCCTCTTTCAGAAGCTCGGGCGGGTCGGCGGACGAGATATGCTTTTTCGACGCGGCCTCGTCGATTAAGTCGATCGCCTTGTCGGGGAGAAACCGGTCGCCGAGGTAGCGGACCGAGAGCCGGACGGCGGCGTCGATCGCCTCGTCGGTGATTGTGATTTTGTGATGCGCCTCGTAGCGGCTTCTAAGGCCGCGGAGGATCTGAAGAGCCTCTTCGGGCGAGGGTTCGCCGACGACGACCGACTGGAACCGGCGTTCGAGCGCGGAATCCTTTTCGATTTTGGCGCGGAATTCCTCGGTGGTTGTCGCGCCGATCATCTGGATTTCGCCGCGCGCGAGAGCTGGTTTCAGTATATTCGCGGCGTCGACCGCGCCCTCGGCCGCGCCCGCGCCGATGATTGTATGGAGTTCGTCGACGAAAAGAATGACCGAGGGATTTTTGGCGGTTTCGGCCATGACGGCTTTCATGCGCTCCTCGAATTCGCCGCGGTATTTGGCTCCGGCGATCATCGAGGGAATGTCGAGTGTGATTATCGTGCGTCCGGCGAGGGTATCGGGGACGTTTCCGGCGGCAATTCTGAGAGCGAGGCCTTCGACGACGGCGGTTTTACCGACTCCGGGCTCGCCGATGAGGCAGGGATTGTTTTTGGTGCGGCGGGAGAGGATTCCGATGAGACGTTCGGTCTCGTCCTCGCGGCCGATTACGGGATCAAGCTTACGTTCGCGGGCGGCGGCTGTGAGGTCGCGTCCGTACTGGGTAAGGGAAGGGGCGTCGCGGAGTTTGGTTATCGTGGCGGCCTTCGGAGGGCGGCGTTCAGGGCGGTCGATTACCGAGCCGATGAAGCGTTCGGCGTCGGCGATGAGTTCGTCGGGATCGGCACCGGACTCCTCGACGAGGGTTACGGCTACGCAGTCGGGTTCGGAGAGGAGAGCCAGCAGGAGGTGTTCGGTGCCGATTCCAGAGGTATTTGTTCTGGCCGACCACGCGGCGGAGTTTTCGATCACGAGGCGGACGCGGGGAGTCATATCATCGGCGTGGAGCTTTGTGGGGTCGCCCTTACCGACGCGGTCGATGATCGACCGTTTGAGTTTTTCGCCTGAGATTCCGCGGGATTCGAGGAGGCGGCAGGCGACGCTCTCGTTTTCGAGCGCGAGGGCGAGGAGGAGATGTTCGCTGCCGATATAGGTATGGCCGAGTTCGGACGCGAGTTTCTGTGCGTGGGCAAGGGCGTTTTTGGCCTTGCCGGTAAAGCTTTCGGGCAAGTTTTCACAACCTTTCACAGCCTTTGAGGCCTGGTGGGGGTGACGGAGGAGCCGCCCCCGTCGGGGGCGGGCGCGGCTTCGCCGCGCCGGGGGGGCACACCGCGCGGGGGAGAATTTCGGGAATTTTGCAAAACGCTGCCGCGCGGGCAGGGACAAACTTCCGCGCGCGGGGGAGAACTTCCGGATTTTTGCGGTGCGATACACGCGCGCGGCGGCAGGCCGCCCCGCAGGGGGCGGCCTGCGCGGACGCGAAGCGGCCGCGCCTCTCTCGCGTTTCCATTATTCACCGGTTACCGCCGTCTTATTCCGCCCCGGCGAAAATTTTCTCAGATCAGCTCCGGGACGGTGCGCCGCACGGCGGCGCGCCGTTCAAGCCTGCGTCTGAGCATCGAGGCTCTCGCGGCGTCCTCATCACTGTCGGGCGGAAGGCAGGCCGGCATCGCCGATATGAAGATCCCGCCGAGCTCCTCGGGCGATAGAAGCTCCGGAAATCCCGAGACCGCGCCGAGCCGCAGATCGCTCCAGAGCCGCGTGAATTCCTCTCGCGGCATCAGAAGCGCGTTTGAAAGAATCCCCTTTGCCCGCATCACGCGGTCGCAGAGCTTCATTGAATCGGCGCGGAGCTTCGCCCTCTCGGCGCGTTCGGACGAGGCGAGCTTCCCGGCTGATACCAGAAGTCGTTCAATCTGCTCCTTTTCGGTGATCCCCGGATACGGCGGCGAGCTTATTCTGAAAAGCTCGCCCGGAAGCCGTTCGACGCTGACAAAGCGGCTCGCTGACACATTTCTCCCGCTCGCCGGGAGGTGCGCGATCAGCGAAAATCCCGCCGCGCTCCCGAGAAACGACGGATCGGAGGTCAGGTATCCGAGCGATTCGGAATAGGCGAACTCGAATTTATCGTCGAGCATTTTTTCGTATCCGAAGGCGGTTTCGAGGCATTCCTCGAGCGATTCGCCGCTTCCGAGCGTCTTAATCCGCACATGGTCGCGGACGCCGAGCGTGATCGAGATCCCGCGCTCCTCATCGAGAAGCAGAAGTCCCGATCCCGAAACGTCGCGGTCGATCAGCCGCTTTTCGGCGAAGACCTTAAGAGCCGCGTCGCCAATCGACGAGATGTCATAGGTCTGGAGTCCCGCGTCGGCAAAAGCTGAGGCGAGCTTTGAGATAATCTCCGCGTCCTTTTCGGGATCCTTTCCGGGGAAGGGCGTCCTTTCGGGATTGCGTATAAGGGTTACCGAGCTTCCGAGAATCACGTCGCTTTCGCGTCCGGCGGAGTCATACCATGACATTTTCCTTCACCTCCAGCTCGCGGAGCGCGTCGCGCAGTGTGCAGGCGCGCTCGAAATCCTCGCTCCTGATCGCCGCCGAGAGTTCGCTCCGGAGCTCGGCCGCGCGGCGTTCGCGTTTCGTCTTCTCGTCAAAGCGGCGGGGAAGGTGTCCGCGGTGAGTCGGCGTTCCGTAGAGCGCGGCGAGCGCGGACGCGAAATTTTCCTCGAATGTCGTATAGCATTCGGGACAGCCGGGGCGGTCGCCGACGCCGTTACATATCGGGCAGGTTTTGTCGTTCATTTTTAATCTCCTTTGATTTTTAGCGTTACCTAAATTTTACCATATTCCGCGCGAGAAATCGGTCGAATCAGGTAACAGGAAAAAATTTTTCCATTCCGGTTGACTTATTGTCTGTTTTATGATACAATATATCTGTGTTGATCAATTCACCCACGAAGGGATTTTTAATATAATGAAGATTTTAATGACACTGATGGGACTCGAAATCGGCGGCGCGGAAACTCACGTCGTCGAGCTCTGCCGGGAGCTCGCCGCGCGCGGAGTCGACGTCACCGTCGCCTCGAACGGCGGAGTCTATGAAAAGACTCTCGAAAAGTGCGGCGTCCGCCACGTAAAGCTCCCGCTTCACACAAAATCGCCCGCCGCGCTCATAAAGAGCTACAACGGACTCTACAAGCTGATAAAAGCCGAAAAATTCGACATCGTCCACGCGCACGCCCGGATTCCGGCCTTCATCTGCGGGCTTCTCGAGAGGCGGCTGAAATTCCGCTTCATCACGTCGACTCACGGGGTCTACAAGGTCGACGCGCTCCTCTCCCGCGCGACCGACTGGGGCGAGCGTGCCGTCGCGGTCAGCTGCGACATAAAGCAGTATCTAATCGATTCCTATCATTTTCCGTCCGACAACATCTCGATAACGATCAACGGAATCGACACTGAGCGGTTCTCGAAAAACGTCGACGCGTCGGCCGAAATCCGCGAGTTCGGACTCGAAAAGGACAGATTCCGCGTCGTCTACGTCAGCCGCATCGACACCGAGGCCGCGCTGACCGGGTTCCTGCTCTGCGACGCGGCCGAAAGGCTCTCCGACATTCCGGGGCTTGAAATCCTGATGGTTGGCGGCGGAACGGCGTTCGATAAGCTTTCGGCGCGGGTTTCGGAGGTCAACTCAAAGCTCGGGCGCGAGGTTATTAAGCTTACCGGGGCGCGGACCGATGTCGCCGAGCTTATCTCGACCGGAGACTGCTTTGCCGGAGTCTCGCGCGCCGCGCTGGAGGCGATGAGCATGGAAAAGCCGGTCATCCTCGCCGGGGCGCAGGGATACATCGGAATCCTGACTCCCGAAAAGCTCGCCCTGTCCGAGTCGACCAACTTCTGCTGCCGCGGGGAACGGCTCCCCGTGGCTTCGGATCTCGAAAATGATATCCGCGCGCTTTACAATATGGAAAAAAGCGGACGCGAATCGCTCGGCGCGTTCGGACGCGAGGTGATAATCCGCGGCTATTCGGTCGCGAAGATGGCCGACGATTACATGGCGGCCTACGCAAAAATGGTTCCGTATCAGCGTTACCGCCGCGGCGAGATCCTGATCTCGGGCTACTACGGCTTTGACAACATGGGCGACGATTCGCTCCTCTCGTCGATGATCGACGGGATCCGCAGGAATAACCCGGACGCGAAGATCACGGTGCTTTCGAACTCGCCGAAAAAGACGGCGGCGGGCGTCGGCGTGAGATGCGTGAACCGTTTCAACATCCCGGCGGTGGCGCGTGAGATGCGCGGGGCGAAGCTCCTGATCTCGGGCGGAGGAAGTCTTCTTCAGGACGGGACAAGCCGCAAGAGCCTCTACTACTACGTTACGATAATGCGGATGGCGAAAAAGCGCGGGCTGAAGCTGATGCTCTACGCGAACGGACTCGGTCCGCTCGTCTCGGAAAAGAGCCGAAAAATGGCGGCCGGGGTTATAAAGAGCGCGGATTACGTCAGCTTCCGCGAGGCCGACTCAAAGCTTCTGGCCGACTCGATCGGCGCGGGCGGAAATCCGGTCGTCACGGCCGACCCGGCATTTTTACTCGATCCCGCGACGCCCGAGTGGGTCGCGCACATAAAGCGGCGCGAGAAGATCTCGGGGAAGTATTTCCTCGTCTCGGTCAAGGCGGGGAACAATTTCGGCGAGAAGGACCGCCCCGAGCTTTCCGACTTTCTGGCGGCCGACATTGCCGCGCTCTCGGTCGAGAGAGGACTTCTTCCGGTTTTCATCCCGATGCACCCCGGGAAGGACGGAGTTGTGACAAGGGAGCTTCACGCGAAGACCGGGCGAGGAGTCGTCGTCTCGGGACTGACGGCCTCCGAGCTCTGCGGACTGCTCGCGGGCGCGGAGTTAGCGGTCGGAATGCGGCTTCATATGCTGATTTTCGCGGCGAGAACGGGGATTCCGATGATCGGAATCTCATACGACCCGAAGATCGGGGCGTTCCTCGATTATCTCGGCGAAGGGGTCTGCCTTGACGTGCGGACGCTTCGCGCGGGTGAGCTTTTCGAAGCGGGATGTGGGATCATTGAGAACCGCGCCGGGATCGCCGCGCGGATTTCGCTTCGCGCCGACGAGCTGAAGGCTCTCGCGGATTCCGACTGTTTTGAGGTCGGACGACTTTCGGGGCGGTGACAATTCATGAAATTCATAGCGTTTTCACGTGAGCGCGCCGACATTCACGGCTTTCATCCCGGACAGACGCCAGAGCCGCGGGGAGAGGGAGTTTTCGCGAAGCTCAGGGCGTTCGCGAAGAAGAATACCGTCCTTGTCATCGCGCTTATCGCGGCGGCCGTGACGTCGTTCATCGTGCCGCCGGACGAAAAATATCTCGGATATTTCGACTTCAAGACGCTGACCTGCCTTTTCTGCGTTCTGGCGGTCGTCTGCGCGTTCAAGCGGATCAATTTCTTCTACATCCTCGCGCGCGGGATCGTGAAAAGATTCGGAAACATCCGGCTCTGCGTCATCGCGGTCGTTTACATAACCTTCATCGGGTCAATGTTCATCGCGAACGACATGGCTTTAATCACCTTCCTGCCGCTCGGGTATTTCGTCCTCTCGGGGACGGGAAACGAACGCTACACGTCGCTCACCTTCATTCTCCAGAACATCGCGGCGAATCTCGGCGGGATGCTGACTCCCTTCGGAAATCCGCAGAATCTCTATCTCTACACGAAATACGAGATTCCGGTCGGCGAGTTCATGTCGATAATGGCGCTTCCGTTCGCGGTCTCGATCGCGATAATCACGGCCTGCTGTTTTTTCGTGAAGCCGACAAAAATCGAGTTTCCGGCGGACAGCGTCGATCCGCTTCCGCGCGGGAAGACGATAATCTACACGCTCCTTTTCGCGCTGGCGACGGCGATTGTCTTCCGCGGGATTCCTTACTGGGTCGGGCTTATAATTATCCCGGCGGTGCTGCTTATTGTCGACCGGAAGTCGCTCGCGATGGTCGACTATCCACTTCTCGGAACCTTCGCGGCCTTCTTCGTCTTTTCGGGAAACATGGCGCGGATCGGGGTGGTGCGCGACTTTGTCTCGGGGCTTCTTGACAAGAACACGCTGATTTTTTCGATTCTGTCGTGTCAGTTCATCTCAAACGTGCCGTCGGCGATACTTCTGTCGCAGTTCACCGAAAATTACCGCGCGCTTCTTGTCGGAGTCAACATCGGCGGCGTGGGGACGCTGATCGCGTCGCTGGCGAGCCTTATCACCTTCCGCGAGTACACGAAGAATTATCCGAAGCGGACGAAGCAGTACATCGGGCTTTTCCTTCTTATGAATTTCTCGTTTCTGCTGATTCTGACCGTGATCATGTCGGTTTATATCGGAAAATGATAAAAAATATCATTTTGTGCATTGACAACCGGCGCGGTTTGCGGTATAATATGAAAAAATCTTTTTCTTGAAAGGAAAAAATATCATGGCAAATTATTTTCGCGGCTCTACGACAAAGGACGCGGTAGAGTATTCCTGCGGCGAGGAGATGGTCTTTGAGCTTGAACTCGTTCACGACGGAAAGATTTTCGGCGTTCCGCTCTTCAGGTGGGAGTGCTACGGCGACGACGGCGCGCGTCACACCGGACTTGTTCCCGGCGAGACCGGAAAAATCACGGTAAAGGCGTCGGTTTCGAAGCCGGGATTCGTCCACGTGATCGTGACCGCGCTCGCGGCCGACGGGACTCCGCTCGCCGGAATCGACAAGTTCGAGGGCGGCGCGGGAGCCGAGATCGATAAGATTTCGCAGGGAGTTGAGGATCCGGCCGACTACGACGAGTTCTGGGAGAGACAGCTCGCGAAGCTCGACGAGGTTGAGCCCGAGACGCTGATGAAGGTCGGGGTCGACGCGGGCGATCCCGATTATGTGGCGTACGATCTGAGGATAAAGGCGGTCGGCGACGTTCCGGTTTCGGCGATTCTGACGATGCCGAGAAACGCGGCTCCGGGTTCCCTGAAGGGAAAGATCACGTTCCACGGCTACGGCTACGACGGCGCGCTGATAAACCGCGTTCCGGGAACGGCGGTTCTCGACATTTCGATTCACGGACACGAGAATCTACGGGAGGGTGAATATTACGCGGAGTACGCGAAGACTCACTCGGGCTTCGCTTTCAACCGCGAGGAGAACAAGCGTCCGGAGACCTGCTTCTTCGCGAACCTGATTCTGCGCGACATACAGGGCGTAAGATGGATGCGGAAGCTTCCGGAGTACGACGGGAAGGGCTTTGAGCTTTCGGGCGGCTCGATGGGCGCGATGCAGACGGTCAACGTCGCGGCGCACATTGACGACGTGACGAAGATCGCGATTTTCATCCCGTGGCTCTGCGATCTTGGCGGAATCACGATCGGGCGTATGCGCGGCTGGAGACCCGAGTTTGACGAGGGCGTGCGGTATTTCGACACGGCCGCGGCGGCGTCGAGAGTCAAGTGCCCGGTCGACATCGCCTGCGGACTCGGCGATTACGTCTGCCCGCCGTCGGGCGAGGTCGTTCTCTGGCACAATTTCAAAACCGAGAAGACGATGAAGTTCATTCAGAACATGACTCATCCTTATCGTCCGGTTGAGGAGATCTCGTACGTCCGCTGAGCGGGCGATGACAGGGCGCGGGCGGCTTTGCCGTCCGCGCCGCTTTTTCGGCTTCCGGGACGGCGGAATCTCACGAAATTGTCGTACAATTTTACGAGACCTCTTGACAAACGGCTGAATCCGTGATATAATATTGTCTGACAATATTTGATCGGAGGAATCAGAATGAAACCTGTCACAAGCTGGAGCTTCAGGCCGTACGCTGAGCTTTACAAGTATTCACGCGCGTTGTCGCCTTACATATGCCGCCTTGAACCGGGAAGGGGAGGATTCACGGTCGATTTCATCGACAACGGATTGAACGACAATCTCTCAGTGGCTTCTTCAGGATTGTACGACAAAATCGCCGACGCGGATCATCTCGTATACTATCGTCCGCGTGAAGAGGGCGGGTTCATCCCGGTGAGACCCGAACGCCTTAAGAATTTCTTCACGGCCGATATCGCCTGCGAGGATGAGCGCGACTTCGAGGTTTATGTCGAGCGCGCCGACGGAACCCGTTCGTCGGTCAGACTCGTCAGAACCGGATACGTCCCCGGAACCGTGATAAATTATCTTCATCCCGAGGATGATGAGTACCTTTTCTCGGGACGCTATCTGGCGTCGCCGTCGCTTCTCACGCTTCCGGATGGAACGATTCTCGCGTCGATGGACGTCTTCCACGGCGAGAAGGGGCAGAATCTGACGCTGATCTTCCGTTCGACCGACGGCGGAAAGCGGTTTGAGTACCTGACCGAGGTCTTCCCCTGCTTCTGGGGCGGGCTTTTCATCGCGGGTGGGAAGCTCTATCTCATCGGCTGTTCGCGGGAGTACGGCGATCTTCTGATCGGACGCTCGGATGACGGCGGCGCGACGTGGACGACGCCGACCGTGCTTTTCCGCGGCTCGTCGCTCTCGGCCGAGTGCGGATGCCACCGCGCGCCGATGAAGGTTGAAGTCTCGCATGGACTCGTCATGACCGACGTTCAGTACGGCGCGTGGGCGAAGGGGATCTTCTGCGATTTCGTCATCTCCGCGCCCGAGGATTCGGATCTTCTCGACCCGGCGAACTGGCTTTCAAGCGGAATCTGGAATCCGGACGAGCATCCGGAGGCGAAACTGAACGGCGTCGCGGGCGGAATCGAGGGTTGCGTCGTCACCGCGCCCGACGGAAAGGTCTACGACATTCTCCGTTACGCGCCGGGGAAGCTGCTTAAGCTCAGATTCGACCCGTCCGACCGCGAAGGGGAGCTTGTGTTTGACGGCTTCATCGACTGCCCGATCAACCAGTCGAAGGTCGATATTGTCTTCGACGAAAAGACGAGGCTTTACTTCATGATCGGAAGCTATCGGCTTGAGTCGCCCGCGACTAACCGGAATCTTCTATCGCTTCTCTGCTCGGAGAATCTTGACGACTGGTCGCTCGTCTCGCATCTTATCGACTATCGCGACGCCGATCCCGGGAAGATCGGATTCCAGTACGTGAGCTTCGGGATCGCCGGGGACGACATAATTTACCAGTCGCGGACGGCTTTTAACGGCGCGCATAACTTCCACGACAGCAACTACGCGACCTTCCACAGGATCGAAAATTTCAGAGAGCTTCTCGGAAAGGAGCGCGGATGATGTTCAGACCGAATTCCGGCGCGTATCCGACTATGATAACACCATATAATAAGGATGGAAGCGTCGATTACGGCGCGGTGACCGAGCTTGTCCGGTGGTATTACAATGAGGGCTGTGACGGAATTTTCGCGTCCTGCCAGTCGAGCGAGATACATTGTCTCGACCTTGCCGACCGTGTGAAGCTCGCGCGGGTCGTGAAGGAGACGTCAGACTCGCTCGCGAAGACGGGGCGGCGGATGACGATCGTCGCGTCGGGGCATATCAGCGACTCGTTTGAGTCTCAGGTCGAGGAGCTCCGGCTTGTCGCCGGGACCGGAGTCGACTCGGTGATTCTGATAACGAATCGGCTTGACATTGAGAACACGTCGGACGAGAGGTGGATTTCGGGGCTTGACCGGCTGATCGAAAAGCTCCCGGATATTCCGCTCGGGGTTTACGAATGCCCGCGTCCCTACAAGCGGCTGCTGACCCCGGCGATGATCGACCATGTGGTGCGGACGGGTCGGTTCGCGTTCATTAAGGACACCTGCTGTGACCCGGACGAGATCAGAAGAAGGGGAGCGCGGATTGAGTCGACGCCGTCGCCGGCTCTGAAGCCATGTCTTTTCAACGCGAACGCGCAGACCCTGCTCGACTCGCTGAGGAGCGGCTACGCGGGCTACTGCGGCGTGATGTGCAATTTTCATCCCGCGCTTTACGTGAAGCTCTGCCGGGAGTATGAGTCGGAGGGAGCGGAGGAGCTGGCGGATCTGCTGTCTCAGGCGGCGTTCATCGAGTATCTGACCTATCCGGCGATCGCGAAGTATCATCTAAATAAGATCGGCGTGAAGATGGAGACGATCAGCCGCGCCTGCGACGTTTCGCGGATGGGGAATTACGACCGTCTCTGTGTCGACCGGATGGATCGGCTTTGCGGGAGGTTCGGAAAATAAGGAGAATCAGATTATATGGAAAACAAAAAGACTCCGGTAGCGTATGAGCTGGCGGAGCGGATAAAGAAGGAGATACTTTTTTCCGGAAAATTCAGTCCGGACGATCATCTTCCGGGCGAAATGACGCTCGCGGCCGAGCTTGGCGCGGCGAGGTCGTCGGTACGCGAGGCACTGAAGCTTCTGGCGGCCTCGGGGTATGTGAAGATCATTCCGAACCGGGGCGCGTTCGCGCTGATCACGAGTGAGACCGAGCTTCCGGGGCTTGGAAGCGGAGTGATGGATCTTCTGGAGTCGAACCGGGTTCCGGTAGAGGAGATGCTTGACGTGCGCGCCTGCATCGAGCCGTACGCGGCGTCGCTCTGCGCGAGGTCGGCGGCCCGCGGGACGATAAGTAAGCTGGAGCGGATTCAGGAGGAATTTTCGTCGTGCCGGAGTCCGAAGAAGCTTGCGGAGCTTGACTACGAGTTCCACCGGACGATACTTGAGGAGTCGGGGAACCGGCTTCTCGGCGAGATCTGTCGGAGTCTTTTACGGTATTTTCTCATCTACAGTTCGGCGTCGAACGAGGACAGGGACAGGTCGGGGGCGTACTTTGAGCATCAGTCGATTCTGAGGGCGATTGAGAACCGTTCCCCGGTCGAGGCGAAAGCGGCGATGGAGCTTCACATTGAGATCGCGAAGCGGCATTTATCCGAGCGGTCGAAGAGGAATCAGGCCGGATCGTCAGATTCCTCGGAAGACGTGGAATGATCTTTTTCCAAGCTCACGACCGCGGGAGGTGTTACTTTTTGGATGAAGTTTACGTTTGAAAATGTCTGTAGTGGGCAGGCGGCGCGAAGCGGCGTCGGCCTCGCGAAGCGAGGTCGATTGCGCGCGAAAGCGCGCAACCTGCACTCGCGTCCGGGCGGCTTTGCCGCCCGGACGCGAGCCGTTC
>CAKSVM010000082.1 GCA_934503195.1 uncultured Eubacteriales bacterium | reverse complement strand
TGGTGTACAGATTTCACCATCTATCCGAGAGCAGAAAATCCTTCAGATGGACGATCTGTATGCCGTTTTCGATACCGGCGTCCATTTCGTTCAAGGTAACGACATATTTCGGATAATGATCTTTTATCTCCATGAGATTTCCGATTTCGCGATCTGAATTTTCGGGCAGCTGAACACACACCTGAACGTATAATTTCTCGTCTCTGCGGGTAGCGATGAAGTCGATCTCCTTATCGCCGTTCTTGCCGATGAAGACCTCGTATCCGCGGCGTTTCAGCTCGAGAAATACGATGTTCTCCATAGCTCCGTCAAGCATTTTCCGATTATAGCCGATCAGCGAATATTTCAGGGAAATATCGGAGAGATAATACTTCTCCTGTGTTTTGAGTATACTCTTGCCCTTAATATCGTATCTTTCGCAGGGGTAAATTATAAATGCCTGTTCCAGCCAGCGCAGGTAGTTGTAGATGCTCTCGACAGATATTTTCCGGTGCTCACTTTTCAGAAAGCTTGAGATCGAGCTTGCGGAAAAGGTCCTGCCGATGTTTTCGATTATATATTTCACAACACGGTCGAAAAGATCCTGACGGTTGATGCGATGCCGGTTCACGATGTCACGCGATACCACAGTGTGATAGATTCCGTTGACGATCTGATACGCAGGAGCGGCTTCATATTCAGCAAGCGCGATTATCGGAAAACCGCCGAAACGGATATATTCCTCGAGAAGCTCTCTTTCGGATAGTTTGCTGCCAGATTTGAAATCCAGATATTCCCTGAACGAGAGAGTGTAGACCGGAATCGATACATAACGTCCTGTAAGATAGGTTGAGATCTCGCTTGACATGAGTTTTGAGTTTGAACCGGTCACATAAATGTCGGCGTCAGCAGCTTCGAGGAGGTTGTTGACTGCCTTTTCCCAGCCTGTTATCTCCTGAATTTCATCGAGCAGGAGATAGCAGTGTCCCTTTTGGTCGAGCATAGTCATCAGCTCGTCGTACATTTCCTTTGCGGTCGTGTTCTCAGGAATATCCATTTCAGTGTACCGCTTTGTTATGATATGATCCTCAGGAATTCCGCGTGCGATCAGCTCATCCTTCAGCATTTCAAGGATCGTCGATTTTCCGCAGCGTCGGACGCCGGAAAGAATTTTCACCAATGGCTTGTCGATGAACGGCTCGATCGCCTTTATATATTCGGGTCTGCAAATCATGATAATCACCTCATACTATATTATACCATAAAAACTCCGGAAAATCAATAACTTTTTACGGTCAGAACCGAAAAACTTTCAGAAAATCCGATGTTTTTCTGCTTGTTTGAGAAAAAGAACTTCATGCGCAGTCAAAGCCTGTCCGGGCAAAGACGCTGACTCAAAAAAACCAAACCGTTCCTGATCATCCGATCGGGAACGGTTTCAACTCTGCATTGTCTTTCAGTCGCTCTCAAGTTTATCATTTTGCGTCGAAAAGATCAAATTGAAGCTCACTATCATGTTTTTGCAGTAAAAAGCAAAAGCTTTTGATTTTCGTGAGGAAACGTATACCAGCAGCTGCTTGATGAATTCGGATACATTACCGCTCATGATCAGTGCGATTTATAATGTCGTCCTGAACGCTGTCTTTCAGATTCACGAAATAATCCGAGAAGCCGGTCACACGAACTCGCAGATTATTATGCTCTGCCGGGCAGAGCTTCGCGGCTTTCAGCTCTTCCTTCGAGACATAGGTCAGCTGGAAATGAACTCCGCCGTTTCTGAAATAGGTCTCGAAGAGTCCGACCGTCTTTTCAAAGGCTTTATCGTCTTGTATCAGCTTTTCGTCTATCGAGATGTTCGTCACGGTCGAACCGCAGGCTATCGCGTGGCGGTCGGCTTTCGCTATTGAATTCAGCAGCGCGGTAAGCCCTTCGTGATCGCGTCCCTCGCTCTGTCCTATGCCGAATTTCAGAAGATCGCCCGAATGCCGTCCGTCCGGCGTTGCCTTTGTCATACTTCCGAACCATTTGTGGTGTTCATTGTAGCCGAGCAGATCGCCGACCAGAAAATGGTATCCGAAGAGATTTGTCTTGTTCCTCAGATACTCATAGAGACTGTCGTAGAGTCGCGCCGCGATGAAATTTGAGCGTTCATCGTCGTTTCCGAAGAAGACTCCGCGCTTTATTATCAGTCTTCGAAGCTCGTCATAGCCTTCCCAATCGGCTTTCAGCGCGTCGGTAAGCTCCTTCATCGTAAACGCTCTTTCATCGAAGACGAACTGCTTCACGGTGATAAGCGAATCTATGACGTTGGTTATCCCGATGAGCATCGGCGACGCTATGACGACGTTTCCGCCGCCTTTTGTGAGACTTTTCGCGTTTTCAATGCAGTCATTGAAGAAGAGACTCGAAACATAGTTTATGTCGCGCGCGCGGATCGAATTGTATTTGTCGTCATAAGCATAGATCTTGTCGAGGTCGGCATACATGAAGCTCTCGAAAATCCTGTAGAATTCATCGAAATCAGCGGAATTTTCGATTTTCTCCGGAAATTCATGGAAAAGTCTTTCGACGCAGTGCAGGAAATTTCCCTTGCTGTTGCTTCCGGTTATCGCTCCGAGAAACGCCGGCTCATTGCACCCGACCATCGTATAATTCACGGCTCGCTCGTATGGGAATTTGCAGATCCCGACGTAGCATTCGAGCCGTTTTTCGTCGTTCGTGAAGGCTATGCGTTTGTGCGGATCCTTGCGTTCAAGATCCATCATGTGATAGAGATCCTCATGCGTGAGCTTTTTTGTCCATCTGAGCGTCAGCTGTGGAATATATGTCGGAAGCTCGGTCAGACTTTCAGCGATCAGCCGCGATACCTCATTGAATCCATCGCTCCCATCAGGAAGATAACCGCCAATGCAGAAATGCGATTCGCCGCCGCGCGTGAATCGATTCGAACTCTTCGGAGTCGCCGCCTGAACCATCAGAAAAAGCTCTTCGAGATATTCCGCGGCTTCATCGCGCGTGAGTTTTCCTGCACTGATGTCACGCCGATAGAAATCGGTCAGATAGCGGTCAAGCGTTCCGAAGCTGTCGGGATCGGCTGAAAAACAGACGTATATGCAGAGTACCGCTTCGTAGAAATTCTCCGGCGCGTTTTCGGGAACTCGCGTCAGAGCTTCAGAGAGCCTGATAAGACGCTGCTTTGCTTCGCCGTCGAGGCTTTCAGCGAATTTTGCGACACGCTCCGAGCATTTTCCCGCCCAGAGGATCATCGCTTCGGCGACCTTGTCGAGTCCGTTCAGGAATTCGAGTTCTTCGGGGGCAGAATGGCATTTTATCGACTCGGCGATCTCATCGCGGATGCCTTTTATGCCCTTTTTGAGTACCTTCCGGTAATCGGCGGTCGCGTGCTGCCATTCGCAGGTCGAGAGACCATCGACCGGTTTCAGGTAAAAATCCCTCATCAGCAGGGCGGTGTTCGGGTGTCCGCTTCGATGAAACGCATCGCCGATGACCGAGCCGTCGAAATTGAAAAAGCCGGTCAGCGCTGAATATTCGGTTATTGTCGGCTCTTGCGCCAGAATGTACTCACAGAGTCTTTTGACATCGCGCTCTGATTCGGAGAGAAACAGATCCTCGCGGTCAAATCCGATATGCACCGGACTTGTGTACATCTCTCCGGCGAGAGTTTTTTCGGTGAGTTTTTTGATTCGTTCGGTCATTGTTATCCTTTCAGTATACCGCGCTGTTATCTCCTGCGTCGGCGACGACGGTATGACCGCAGACAATCTCACCTGATCTGCTCAGGAGATATGCCGCAAGCTCCGCGATCTCCTCCGGAAGAATGAAGCGTTCGAGCGCGTGACGCGGATAGGGCTGATCAGCCGAGCTTGCGTGTGAGGAGATCATGTCGGTCAGAGTCGCGCCGGGGGCGATGCCGTTTATGACTATGCCATTGTGACCGTAGCGGTTGCCGAAAGCGCGCGTCCAGCGGATGAGCGCGGTTTTCGCCGCTCCGTATGAGCCAACGACATTCATACATGCCGCGTTCGAGGCGATATTCAGAATATTTCCGCGGCGGTCACGTTCGAGCAGAAAGTTTATTTCGTCACGCATCAGGAAGAACACGCCCTTGAAATTGACGTCGTTCAGGATATCCCATTCATCCGGCGTGATATCCCAAGGCTCAAAGCCACGCCCGAGCGTCTGATTACCGCCGAGTGCCGCCGCGTTGACGAATCCGTCAAGTCTGCCCAACAGCCTTTCGGCTTCGCGGAGCTTTTCGGGTATCGAATCGGCGTTGGAAATGTCGAGTGTCATTCTGAAAAGTCGGTCGGATGAGAGTTCGTCGGCTGTCTTTTCGAGCTTTGAAGCACTGCGACCGGCTATGATGACTTTAGCACCCTCCGCGAGCAGGCGGGCGGCAATGGCTTTGCCGATGCCGCTTCCGCCGCCGATCACGAGAAATTCCGATGCACGAATAGTCATTTTGCCATCTCCATGTAGGCTTCGTTTATTGTGTTTATCTTTTCTTCAGATGTGGATTTGATCGATTCCATGCGGGACGCCCAGTTTTCGTCACCATTGTTGACCGCGTTCTTGAACTGAATGTCGGCGAGGTTGTCAGTCGGATAGGTGAAGCAAACGCCGAGATCTGGACTTACACTGCTGCGTATGAGGTCGAACATCTGCGCTGTTTCATCGTCGCGCGCGTACTTTACCTTGAGTGCGGTCTCAAAATAGGTCGGCGTCACCGTGCGGTAGAATTCTGAGCCGAGTGCTTCAAGCACCGCGCCTGCAAGCTCTGTATCGTCACATGTGACCGGGATAGCGAAGTTGGAGTAGATACCGAGCAGCGTGGTCTTGTAGTCATTCTGATTTTCATCGTACTTCGGATAGGGAATGATTCCATAATCGAAGTCGAGATCGCGGTAGGATTCAGAACAGCCGATCCAACCGCCGGTAATCAGCACATTTCCGTTGTTGAAGAGTGCTTCTTTGGCGAGATAGGTCTGTTCGTCGCCACCGTGAATGTATACCGAATCCGAATTGTGCAGTATCGAGACAAGACGCTGTACGACATCGACGCAATGCGCGCTGTCGTAGACGAATGAGATCTTTCCATCGTTCGGAGCGAGCGCGCTCATATTACAGGAGGAATAGAAGCCACTGGCGTAGTTGCTGCCCTCCAGAACGAAGCCGAAGGTATCCTCGTCGTCCTTCTGGGTGTTGCCGTTGACGTCATTGTAAACGTCCTTGATGGTCGATTCGAAGGTATCAAGTGTCCAGTCGCCGGCAAAGACCTTGTCGTAAAGATCCTCGACCTTGAAATCAGCCGCGAGATCCTTGTTGAAGTACATACACATCATGCTCTTGATGAGTCCGATCGAGATATCTCCGGTCACAAACGGAATTACTCCGTTGAAAGTTACCGCGTCGATCATACCCTTCGACCACCATGGTTTGTCGAAATTCAGATAAGGTGTGTCCGACATGTCGGTCAGGATGCCGCGCGCCATGAATTCAGCCATAAATGTCGATGAACACAGTACGTCGAAATCATCAGTACCTGCCATGACGCTCGACATGATCTGATCGATGTAAGTCGAGCGATCCGCCCAGGTCAAGTACGCGCCGGTCGGATATTCGAGTACGACATCGAGGCGTTCCTCAACGTTGCGTCTGGCGGTATAGATCGAATCGTCAACTATATCTCCGGTCTCCTCTTCGATATAGTACTGCTTGAGTCGGGTCTCCTGAACGTTGATCTTCAGCGTTTTTCCGCCGAATTTCAGATCGGCGGGAAGGTCGTCGGATTCGAAGAGCGAGTCTTCGACCGGCTCGCTGGTGGTTTCGTTTCCGGAGGTAGTCGTAGTGGGCGTCGTACCGGCTTCGCCGTCGCAGGCTGTCGCGAGAAGTGCGACCATGAGTAAGAGCGCAAGGTTTCGTTTCATAACTTATCTCCTTGAATTTTGATATTCAGATTATATCACTGCAATGATGATTTGTAAATACACAAAAAAGTCTCAGGTGTACTTTTCATCACAAAATACTGACATTGAACGCTTGACATCAACCTGGTTATGTGCTATAATAAGCTTAAGAAAGGAGTGATCTGATGCTTCCGTCAGATATGCACATCGACGAACTCGGAGGTGTACTTTTCGGAAATCATCCGTTTTCAGCAGGACAGATAAGCGATTGGAGCGGTCCTCGTATCACAAACGAGCTGATTCTCAAGGTCTCCGGTCAAACTATAATCACTGTCGACAGAAGCTCTGCCGCAGAGACTGCCGGTACAGTCCGCTTCATGCCCGAAACGCCGGAACACAGCCAGTACATCTGCCAGACGGTCGAGCCTGGGAGCTACTATTATTTCAAGTTCAAATCAAAAAATGCGCCGCGTGAAATGCGGCGCATTCAGGTCAAGAATTATCAGACGCTCGAGCGGCTCTTCGTGCGGATGTGGCAGGTCTGGACGATGAAGAAGGATGGGTGGTATCACGCGGCACTCAGTATTGCATACGAGATATTCGCGGTACTCGAACAGCAGAGCTACCTTCCGTCGGGTCAGGCAAAGGTGTTATTGCCTGCAATGAATGAGATCGAGCGGCATCTTGTGGAGAATATCGATGTATCGCATCTGCATGAGCTGTGCGGTGTCAGCTATACATATTTCAAACAGCTTTTCATAAGACGCTATGGAGTTCCGCCGCAGAGATACATTACGAAGCTCCGCATGAGCATGGCTTGCGAACAGCTTACGATGGGCGATCAGAGCATTACCGAGATCGCTCAGTCGCTCGGATACTCGAATGTTCACTATTTCTCGCGGCTCTTCAAAAAGGAACACGGTTGCACGGCTGGTGAATACCGTCGCAGTACACGTTACGGTCAGGGCGAATATCGCAAATAAGTTTGAATCTGAATAAGTTTTACTCGTAAACCTTCAGCACATCGTCGAGAAGCGTGAGCGTCTTGTCCTTGATTTCGGCGCAGGTAGAGATCCAGTCCGGATTATTTGCCGCGATATTTTCACGGAATCTGTCGGTCGGACCGCTGAGCGCGGCGGCAAAAACGCTTGCGAAGTCAACCTTGACGTTCGCTTTGATCATGTCGATAACCTGCGCGCTCTTATCATCGCTCGTGTACTTTACCTTCAGCGCGACCTCATAATAGGTCGGGATCACCGTCCGATAGCTCTCCGAGCCCATAGCTTCGAGTACCGCCGCCGCGATCTCGGTGTCAGCCGTCGCCGCTACCGCGAAAACCGTCGTTCCGGTCGCGGCTCTCGTGTAATAGCTCTCCTGCGACTCGTCGAATTTCGGGTAGGGAAGCACGCCGTAGTCAAATCCGGCGTTGCGATAGATGTCGATCTGCTGTAATGTTCCGCCGGTCATGAGCGATCTTCCTTTATAGAAGACGCTCTCAGTAGCGTCGGCGTAGTTGGTTTTTGGCATGAAGACATAATCGTTGTCGAACAGGAATCCGCAGAGCCTTGATACCACGTCGGAATTATGCTCGCTGTCGAAGATGAATCGCTCGTTTCCGCTTTTCGACGTATCTATCGCGTTGACATTGCTGGCTTCCATGAATGGATAGATATAATTCGCTCCGGTGAATGATATTCCGAAACGGTCGTCTTCGTTGACCGAGCCGTCGCCGTTCAGGTCGCTGTAGGTGTTCTTTATCATCTGATCCATGACATCGAGCGTCCAGTCTCCCGAGAGGACGGTATCATATGGCACATCGATCCCATATTCCTCTCCGAGCGATTTGTTGAAGAGCAGGGCATACATACCCTTGAAGTAGGTAAGCGAGGCGTCGCCGGTCATCATGTATCGCTTGCCGTTGACGGTCGCGACATCATTATAGCCGTCATACCACCACGGCTTGTCAATATTGATGTAAGGCAGGTCGGCGAGGTTTGTGAAGAGTCCTTCGAGGACAAGAGTCGACATGAAATACGACGGTATCGCGACGATATCGAGAGTTCCATCGTCCGCCATCACGCTTCCTCTGACCGAATTGTAGACCTGATCCCGCGTTGACCATTCAAAATAGGTCTGATTCCATTCGAGCTTTACTTTGAGGCGTTCCTCAACCGCGCGGTTGCGCTTATAGACTGCGTCGTGAACGATATCGCCGTCCTCTTCGTCCTGAACGAAGTCGGGGACTGCGTTTGTGATCTCGTAATCGGCTAAAAAGATGTGCGCGCTCTTTCCGCCAAAATCAAGCTCGGGGAGATCGTCCTTTTCGAAGCGGTCGGTCTCGGGTGCGGTCGTCGTTTCGGTCGCTTGAGTCGTTTCGTCCTGAACTTCCGAGCTGCCGCAGGATACTGCCGACAACAGCAGCGCGAGTGCGAGGAGGGCTGAGAGATTTCTTGAATTTTTCATTTGTTTATCCTTCTTTCAATTAAATTTCATGTTCGTTGCGGTCGATTATCTCCTGCTGCATTCCCGGCGAGAGCTTGGTGAAATATGCGCTGAAGCCGCCGACGCGGACGATAAGATCCCGGTAACTGTCAGGATGCGAACGCGCCGCTTCAAGTGTTTTCCGACTGACCGCGTTGAGCTGAAGCTGAAATCCGCCTCTTTTTATGAATATTTTCAGGAACGCGAGAAGATCGTTTATCCTTTCGTCCGACTTCATATTGTCCGAGAACTTCATATTTATCGCGACTCCGCCGAGAAAATCCGACTGATCCCAGCAGGTCTCTGACAGCATCGCCGCGGTCGGACCGAGTGTTTCGCGCCCCTGAACCGCGCTTGAACCCGACGCAAGCGGATAACCCGCGAGCCGACCGTCCGGGGTTGCTCCGGTCCGCTTTCCATGCCGTTCGTGTTCGAGATAGCTGAATGTCCCGGGAAGAAGCTCAGCACCGCGCTGATTTTTTATCCCTTTGCAGGAATCGGCGATCATCTTTGCAAGCCGTATCGCGAGCGAATCGGTAAGCTCTTCATTTGTCCCGAAATGCGGGAGGTCGCGTATCATGTGCTTTCGTAGGGCTTCATGACCGGCGAAATTTGCCGACAATATCTCATCGAGTTCAGATAAGCTGTACTCATGCGACTCGAAAACCAGTTTTTCGAGTGCTGCCAGACTGTCGATGACGTTAGCAAAACCGAGGAAATTCGGCTCGGTCTGATTGTATCTCGCGCCACCCTCATCGACGGCTTTTCCGCGCTTCAGGCAGTCATTCACAAGGCAGGATACGCGCATTGCTTCAGAACCGTTGCGTGAACGCTCGAGCATCCAACGCCCGAGATAGCGATTTGCGTCGATTATGCGCTTTCTGAGTATCTGCCCGAACCTTTCGAGAAATTCATCGAGCGAGCTTACGTCATGAGAGGAGTGCAGAGTTTTCAGGAACATATCAGCGAGATTGTGATACGGACTCACGACCCACATTCCCGAGCATGCGCAGGGCGTCATTTCGACGCAGCCTGTGTTGCAGTAATCGCGTGCGGTCTCTATCGGGAATCCGGCTTTTACGAAGGCGTTCGTGATGAGTTCGTCGTTGAAGAATGCCGGGTGAGTCAGTCCGGCGGCGTTGAGCTTCAGCGCGAATTTCAGGATTTCGTCGCTCGTTTTGTCGGTCACGGCGAGTCCGACCTTGCAGGAGGCGAGTTTTACGTGAGCTATCGATTGCAGAGCCATGCGTGTCAGACGATTTTCGACCGGAATTCCGTCCGGAGTGCGACCGCCGACCATTACGACAGTGCTTGAATTTGGCGTTATGTACGCGGTCGGGAGGAGAAAGAAGCAGTCGAGAAGCTCCTGCGCCTTGTCCTCGGTGAGTGTTCCATCCGACAGATCCTTTTCGAGAAAGCCGATCAGATACTGATCTAGTCTTCCATAGTAGTAGAGATCCCACAGGCAGAAGCGGTAAAAATGAATCGACTCAAGTGCTTCATAGAAATTTTGTGCCGGATAACGCGGAACACGTTCAAGAAGCCCTGAAAGATCATCGCGCCCGAGCATTTTCGCATAGTCCGCGTAGTTTGATTCGAGTTCGAGAAGAGCTGACAGTTCTGTCTCACAGCCCTCGTAGAATTCATCCCTTGAAAAATCCTCGGGATCATCGAAATTCAGCGCGGCTCGCCTTTCGCGAACCTCCCCAAGGAGTCCTTCGACGCCGATGTTAAGGAGCTTTTCGAAATCGAGCGTCATGTGTCCGCTGTGATTTCGCGCCGGAGGGATGCAGCAGCTTTTTTCAGAGAGAGTCTTGAGTTCGGCTTTTTCGTCGTCTGTAAGCTCTGAAAAATCCGGAAGACCGACGATCAGCTCGTCCGGGTTTATCACCGGGCGCATATTTTGCAGGACATACGCCTCTGCGCACGCGCGCTTGAGTCGGCTGGTATCGGCGTCAGAGCTTATGTAGCCTTTGAGCCAGAGTAATTGCTGTCTGCCGCTGTGGCAGTATGAGAGGTTCTTTACCATGACCGGACCTTGAAGGTAGAGTTCACGAAGGCGTTTTATACGGTCGGTCGGCTCGGTCATGATGATTTCGTTTGACAATGCACATTCCGCCTTTCTTGGTTTTATATAGTATATCACACTTTTTGGTCATTGTCTTTGCACAAACCGCGCATTATTTGTGCTAAACTGATATAAAAAACATCCGCGGCTTGACTTTTTGTCGCGGATGGACTATAATAAATTATATATTATAAAAACGGAGGACGAAACAATGCAGAATTTTCCATTTGACGATATAGCAGTCAGCGATATAAAATCGATAATACCGATACGTCCGAAATACTCCGGAGAGGTCGATAATTATCCCGGATTCTGGTATTCTATACTTGTATACAGATACTCGGGCAGGACGCGCTACCACGAGCCGGATGGGAATGAATTCGATTTTTGTCAGGATGAGATACTGTACATTCCGGCTCATTATCCTTACACTGTGAAGAAAAACGAGATCGGGCGGAGCTGTGTGATAAATTTTGAACAGTCGAATAAAAATGAGATCGTCGACCGGATTTATCGGTTCAGGATAAATGACACAGAAAAGCTCCGCGAGCTTTTTGAGAAGATCGAGGAGCTTTGGGAGCGGAAGGGGATCGGCTACCGCAATGAATGTATGGCGATGCTCTATGAGATATTCAGTCTGATCGAGCAGAAGAATGTCGTTGGGGCGTCGTGTCCGCGGCGAAAGGAAATGCTGATGGCGAAGGAGTATATCGATGAACATTATATCGACCCCGACGCTGATCTGTCGTGTGCCGCGCTCGCAAGGCTCTGCAGGATCAGTCAGGGGCATTTCAACAAGCTGTTCTACGCCTTTTTCCGCACGTCGCCGCGGCAGTATATCTGCGAAAAACGGCTGTATGACGCCGAGTGTATGATGCTCTCCGGAAACCACAACATCGGTGAGATCGCCGCCGAATGCGGGTTCGGAACTGTGCATTATTTCAGCAGGTATTTCAGGAAGAAAAAGGGAATGTCGCCGTCGGAGTATCTGGGGAGTCATTAGTGGGGGAGTATTACACTGGTCTGAAGAAGGAGACCATGTAGGCGCACGCCCGAAAGCAATCCTGGAGTGAGTCACGTTCCAATATGAGTTGACCGATCTTTAGGGATAAGCTGAATGGTTTGTAGTTTTCGTGCGGAAAAGGCTTGGATTTATGGACTTTTCCGCGCGAAAACAACCTTTTCCGCGTTCCTAAAATGGTACGCAAAATTTGGCCACCATTTTACCGAGCTGATCCCGCGGTTCTTTTTTATAATGTCTGCGTATGATGCCACTGTCCTCAAGCCTCCTTCAAGCTATAAACCTTTCCGAGTCCGCCGTTCAGCTGGTACCCTGAAACCATTTCGTCACTCTTTTCGATATATATCTCTACGCGTGACAGATAGCCGATATGACATAGCAGGCAATAGAGCTGCGAAATTGTGGGGTCGTCCGAATCAGGAAACACGCACATCTGCCTTATATCGTCCCAAAGCTGATACAATTTATCACTTCCGATCTCAAACGAGGAATCACCAGATTCAAACGAAAGACTGTTCTGAAAATACGCTTTTACATTTTTGCCGCGCCAACTGAACTCGATCGGAGTCATCGCGCATCTTGAACGGATGTCATCGCAGAGACCGTTGAATGACATATCCTTAGCGTTTTCACGAAGCCATTTCATGGTGTCCTTTTTGGTCTTGTGTTCCGGAGCTTTTTCCTTACCCGGTCCGACATATATATATCGTTATAGGGAGGTTTCTTAGGTGTTTTTCCATGAGTGGCTTTACATCGTTCCAGTCAAGGTCACCGTTTCCACAGCCGAGCTTCGGGAACGCAATGGAGTTGATACGCTTGTCTGAGTATGTGTCGACGAACTTTTGCAGTCCTTTTTCGATATATTCGAGTTTTGACGGATTGCGCCAGTTCTCCTTGGTTGGGAAGAGCATCAGCCAATGATCGGGATAGTAGAAGAGCATCAGGTTGCCGATCCTGAAATTTCCTTCTTCGCAGACCTTTTTATAACGCTCGAACATATCCGGGTATCTGTTTTTGAACGAAAGTGCGAGCCCCTTTCCCATCACTCCGACAGTGTTCACAGTGTTGACGATTGCCTGCGCCGGGCTGTCAAAAATATCTCCCTCAATATATTCTATCATAAATCATAACTCCTGACTCCGAACTGATTTTACTACTATTATAATTATATCAGATATTTCTTATACTGTCAAGGAATAAATGATGATATAGCGTTAATTTTTCATTCCTGATGAGATTCTGATCCTTCCATTAGTAATCGGTTTTCATCTTACGCGCCTGACAACCGGGATCGCGCTCCTTCTTGATAACAGTTCGTTTATCTGTTCTGACGCAGTGCTTAACGGCTTGCGTTTTTTCTCCTGTAAGAATCGCACCAGGTAAATTGTCTGCATATCAATCTGTAAATCCCGACGCCCTCGATGCTGAGCTTCCCGTTCACCCTGACCTTTACGACCTCAGCGTCCTTCGCCTCATCCACACGTTTCCGTGACGATGGGCTTTTTCTTTTCCTTTTCCTCGACGCAGCCTCCCTGATGATCGAAAGAAACAGCAGCAGGGGCTTAGCGATGAAGTCATCGCCGAAATCATCGGTATCGGCAGAAAGACCTTCGTCTATCGCCTGAAGCGCGCGGCGGAGAGGTTGAAGAGCGAATATCCGGAGTTTTTTTGAAAAAGCAATGACGGCTCCATAGTCAGGATTGCGTGTATGTTTCGATCGACTGCCTTAAAAGCTGATTTGGCAAAACCAAAGGGGCTGTCGCAAAAGCGACAGCCCCGATCTGCATCAAGACGAAAGGCGCAGAACCCTAAGGGCGTTGAAAAACGTCCATTTTAAGTATGAAATTGTGACAACAGAGCAAGATTAAATTAAAGTAACGGAAAGCCGATCAATCAAGTTTTATATTATCTTTGAAAAAGTGAATTGCCGGTACGATTGGAATCGAGTCTTGCGCAAAGCTTGCGGATGTTGAATGCGAAATCGAGAATGAAAAACTGTGTCTCAGTCTTTTGTTTGCCACGAGTGAGGAATCTTCGGAATTCGTGATCTTCCTTGATCACACCAAAAGCTCCTTCGACCTGTATCGAACGATTTACGCGCAGCAATATACCGTCAGGTGTACAGACACGGGACTCAGCGTCAGACCCTGTCAACCTGATTGTGTAAACATATCACCGAAGGACTTGAGGACGAGTTTGAAAAGGTCAAATCGAAGCGTTCGCCGAAGGATTTCAGCAAGGAACATAT
>CAKSVM010000081.1 GCA_934503195.1 uncultured Eubacteriales bacterium | reverse complement strand
CACATATATGATAATCTTTTTTTCTGAAAAATGCAAGTAGTTTTTGTAAATTCACAAAGAATCAGCGTTTCGAACAATTTTTGTCACATCAATTTGTGAAATTTGACGGCACTGAATGGCTTCCGGGGACTTCTTACCTTATTTTATATAATACGTGTAGTAGACCATGATTGTCCGCTCCTTACCGTCGTGCGTGAGGTCGGGGGCGGTGATCATCGCGCCGTCGTTCGACATGAGTTCCCACGCGCGCATCTCGGTGATCTTGCAGCGGAAGACTATGTCCGCGCTCGACAGGACGATGAACTCGTCGTCCTTTATCGACAGCGACCCGGCGTGGCCGATGACGAGGTCGGTTCCGTTTTCGGGATCGCGCTCGGTGCAGTATTTTATCGCGCGTCCGGAGAGGTGTTTTGCCATTTCGACGCGGAAAGACTTCGAATTCTCGTTCTTCGATTTGGTTAATTTCTTCAAAAAGTTAAACATTTTTTGTGTAATCCGACGGAAAATCGGACTATCTCCTTTCTCATTCTGAAAATCGCGGAAATTTGTGTAAAATCGCGGGATTCCGGGTGAAATCGGTGTAAAATTCAGGTCAAAATTGTGTGGTCAAAATTACCAAATAAATCGTGAATTTTTGTGCAAAGGGATGAAAATCAAGAAATTTTCAAAAACCCCTTGAAACTTTGAAATATTATGGTATATTTATTATAACATATTTTTCGGCGTGCGTCAAGAGGCGCGGCCAAGGATGTGCCAAAATTTCGAAAGGAGAAAAGCTCAGATAGTTTTTTGAGCCTGTATCTCTCATGTTACCACTTGACAAACTGACTGAGGAAGCGGCGGCGGGCTTCCGCGAACACGGAGTCGACGTCGGTTCGCTCGATCTCGCGCTGGAACTTGACCTTGACTACGAGGGCAACTTCGGCGAGAGCTGGCTCGCCTTCTCAAAGAAGACGATGACGCTTTATATGATCTCAGTCACCTCGGACAACGACACCGAGCAAAAGCGTAAGAAAGCGCGCGCGGCGGCCGCTGAAGCCGCCGAAAAGGCCGGTAAGAAGGGAAAGAACGCCGTGCCTGTGAAGTTCGTGATCCCCGATCTCTTCAAAGGATGTTATTATAAGACCTTCGATATGAAGCGGGTGAGCGACGCGTACGTCGACAACTTCGTGTCGTCGAACAGACTGCTCGCGAAGTCGCATCCGCACGACGTGAAGATCACCCCGGCGGAAGTCCACCTCGACCTTGAGGAGGAGAAGAAGCTCATGAAGGAGCGGAACTCCGACGCGACGACGATCGTCATCGCGTTCTGCACGAACTCGAGAAAGCGGAAGCTCTTCGCGTTCCTCGACCTCATGGAGCGGCTTCGCCGCGGAGCCGACGTGAAGCCCGACGACCCGATTTTTGACCAGTTCAACGCGCGCTGCCCGAAATGCGGGCGGGTGTACGAGGATCAGGACCGGAAGATCTGCTCACACTGCACGAATCAGTCGGCGGTGTTCGTACGGCTTTTAAGGTACTTCAAGCCGTTCAGGTTCCAGCTCGCGACGGTGCTTGTCTGTATGCTGGCGACGTCGGCGATAAGCCTTCTGAACCCGATAATCTCGAATCAGATTCTCTACGATCAGGTGATTTCGGAGCCGGGAGTGATCGCGGGGAAGGCGGTCGGTACGCTGCATTCGGAAAACTGGCTCTTCATAATGATCGGCGTTGTGTTCGGGATGGCGCTTCTGTCGCTCGGCGTGTCGATCATCCAGAACCGCGCGAACGCGACGATGTCGACCAAAGTGACGCTGAACATGAAGCTCGACATTTTCACGGCTCTACAGAGTCTGTCGCTTTCGTTCTTCAACAACAACCAGACGGGGCGGCTTATCACGCGCGTCAACTACGACGCGGATCGCGTGCGGGCGTTCTTCATCGACGGCGTGCCGAACTTTGTGATCAACGCGCTGAACTTCATAGGTCTTACGATTTTCCTTTTCATTCTTAACTGGAAGCTGACGCTGATCGTCTTCATCCCGGTGCCGATAATCGTCTGCATTTTCAAGTTCGCGCTGCCGAAGCTCTGGAGAATGTACTCGAAGCAGTGGCGGCGTTCGTCGAGTCTGAACGCGATGCTGGGCGACTCGCTGACCGGAATCCGGGTCGTGAAGGCGTTCTCGAAGGAAGCGGAGGAGACGAACCGGTTCTACGGCTACGCGGAGCGGCTGACGAAGGCGAATTTGCAGGTCAACCTCGTCTCGCTGACGATTTTCCCGCTTGTGGGACTGTTGATCGGACTCTCGTCGCAGGCGATCTGGGGCTTCGGCGGCCTTCAGGTCATGAACAAGACGATGACGTACGGTGATTTCGCGACCTATCTCGGGTACATAGGAATGATATTCGGCCCGCTGAACTTCTTCACGCAGTTCACGAACATGGTTACCGACACGGCGAACTGCGCGCAGAGAATGTTCGAGATCACCGACGCGATTCCGGAGATCACCGACGCGCCCGACTGTGTTCACCTTGACCGCCTGAAGGGCGACATAAAGTTTGAGAACGTCTGCTTCCACTACGCGCCGAACCGTCCGATCCTGAAGAATGTGTCGCTGCACATTCACGCGGGCGACCACATCGGACTTGTGGGACACACGGGTTCGGGAAAGTCGACGATCGCGAATCTGATAAGCCGGCTTTACGACGTGATCAGCGGAACGATAACTATCGACGGCTACAACATAAAGCAGATCGCGACCGAGTCGCTCAGAAAGAACATTTCGATTGTGTCGCAGGAGATCTTCCTTTTCAAGGGGACGATCGCGGACAACATCCGTTACGCGCGACCCGACGCTTCGATGGCGGAAGTCATCGCGGCGGCGAAGGCGGCGAACGCGCACGATTTCATTCTGCGTCTGCCGGAGGGCTACGAGACGGTCGTCGGCACCGGAAGCCGTTCGCTCTCGGGCGGTGAGCAGCAGAGAATCTCGATCGCCCGCGCGCTTCTTCTCGCTCCCTCGATTCTGATTCTCGACGAGGCGACAGCCGCGATGGACACCGAGACCGAGCGTCTGATTCAGGACGCGCTCACCTCGCTCATCGAAGGCCGCACGACGATCACCATCGCCCACCGCCTCTCGACCCTCAAGGACTGCAACCACCTCTTCGTCATCGAAAACGGCGAAATCGCCGAGGAAGGCTCCCACGCCGAACTCATCGCAAAACGTGGCGTCTTCTTCCGGCTCTACACCTTACAGAATGAGGCGAACAAGAAGATTATCGCCGGGATGTAGTTTCTGCGAGGCGTTAGTTTCCCGGGGGAGAGAACCGCGCCTAGGCAGAGTGACTGCCAGCCGTTAGTTTCCCGGTGAAGAAAACCTTTTTCGAGAAAAAGGTTTTCTCCCCCGGACCCCCACTTTCCCCAAAGCTTTATACACTGAGTTTATTGGGAGTTTCCCGGTCAGTTGCGTAAAGCGGGGACGTTCCGGGGGGGCTTTGAGGGGGCGGAGTTCCGTTCCTCGGTGGCGGGTTATTTCGCGCGCCGTGCGCTATTTTGCAGAACATTCCCGTCGGCTCACAAGTCCTCCGGACTTGCTCGCTATCCTCTGGTATTGCGGGGCGATTCGGAGGGACGGGCTGATGCGGGAGGTTATCCACCGAGATCGCTGCGCGATTCGGGGTGAAGCGGCTATCCGCCGACATGGATGCGCAAAAATAAAAAACAAATACAATGGTCAACTATGGAGGACAAATATCATGGCTGATAACAATACAAAGGTCGAAAAAAACGAATCGACCGCCGAAAAGAAAACCGATGCGAAGGTTGAGGCAAAGGCCGACGCGAAGCCCTCGCCCAAGGCGAAGAACGACATCATGGGCGACGGTTCGGACGACGGGGATCTGATACTTGAAAACGAGAGGGTATCGATTCCGCTGACCCCGGAGAACGCGAAGTTCGCGCGTTCGGGCGGAGGACTTATTTCGCTCGACATCACAAACGACAAAGGCGAGCCGGAGCATTTCGAGAGGGTAGTGATTCTGCGGTCGTTCCCGGTGACGAACCCGAACGAGTTCTTATCGGTGCGCGAGCCCGACTCAAAGAAGCAGGGGCGCGGCAAGGAGATCGGAATGATCCGCCACATGTCGGACTTTGACGAAGAGACGCAGAAGCTCTTCATGGAGGAGCTTGACCGCCGGTATTTCACGCCGGAGCTTCAGAAAATCACGTCGGTGAAGGACAAGTTCGGTTATCTTTACTGGGACGTTATCACGACGGCGGGGCACGTGACGTTCGTTCTGAACAACCCGTTCTCGAACATCCGCATTCTTGAGGACGGGCGGATTCTGATAAACGACATTGACGGAAACGTCTTCCAGATCACCGACCCGTCGAAGCTCGACCCGGCAAGTCTCAAGAAGATCGAGATCTATCTGTGACGATCCGAAAAGGAGAATTTTCTCATGAAACTATTATTTGACCTTCCGGAGAAGGAGAAAGCGGCGTTTGACGGCGCGGTGGGTGTCGGCGAGAAGCTGATGTACTGTGTGCCGTTCAACATACTCGACGACAAATTCGTGAACGGTTTCATCTGCGTAACGAACGAGAGGATCTACAAGATTCTGGACGACGCGGTGCTGGCGGTCTATCCGATCGCGGGGGCGAAGGATTTCCGTACCGAGGTCATGTACGGCTCCTGCGGCTTCTACGGCGATTTCGGGCGTGGGACGACTCTGATCTGTCAGTTTGTCTCGGGACGTCATCTGCCGCGCTACGCGGTGCTTGTGAAGGCCTGTGAGATCCTTTCCGAGGATCAGACGAAGACCGAGCCGATCACGAACTCGGAGCGCGAGCGGTTCTGTCCGAAGTGCGGCCGACCCTTTGTACGCGGAACGAACATCTGTCCGTATTGTCTTGACCACATGGAGGTCTACAAGAAGATGTTCGCGATGACGAAGGGACTGCGGCTTATGATGTGTTTCCCGTTCATCGTGGCGGTATTCAACGTCATCTTCCAGTTTGTGGTGCCGCAGATTCAGAAAATCGCGCTGAACAATTACATTCTGAACGACGCGGCGCACGGAATCCACTCTGAGATGGTTCAGTTCGCGCTGATTGTCGTGGCGATCATCTCGCTCGACCTGTTCCACAGGGCTTTGGCGGTCTTGCAGAGTCGTCTTTCGGCGATCACGGGTAACAAATTCACGCTTATGATGCGCGCGCTGTTATACGAAAAGATCCAGTCGCTGTCGCTCTCGTCGATCCAGCGGAAGTCGACCGGCGACCTGATGGGGCGGATCAACGGCGACGTTGGCGTGGCGCAGGATTTCGTCGTGAACCAGCTGCCGAACCTTTTCGTACAGGTTTTCTCGTTCCTGACGGGACTTGTGGTGATGCTGACGATAAGCCCGCTGATGGCGTTATTCATCTTCGTGCCGATCCCGTTTGTGGTGTTCTTAATCTCGAAATTCTGGGCGTTCGTTCAGCTTCGCAACCGCAGACTCTGGGTGTTAGGACAGAGAACGAATCATCTTCTTCAGGACATTCTGAACGGAATCCGCGTGGTCAAGTGTTTTGGCCGCGAGAAGAGTGAAATCGAGCGATTCAAGGAGTCGTCGGTGGCGCACGCGAACCAGAACGAGTCGAACGCGAAGATTTTCGACACGATTTTCCCGCTTCTCGGCTTCGCGATCCGGCTCGGAAGCTATCTTATCATGCTTTACGGAAACATCAAGCTGTTCAACGGCGAGATGCAGGTCGGAACGCTGCACCAGATCAATTCATACGCTAACATAATTTACGCGCCGCTGATGTACATAACCTTCATTCCGCGAAACATATCGAACTTCTTAACGAGTCTCTCGAAGATTTTCGAGATTCTGGAAGAGAATCCGGAGGTGCAGGACATCAAGCTTCCGCTCGACATCCGAATCGAGGGCGAAGTGAATGTAAAGAACGTGACGTTCGGCTACGAGAGTTACAATCCGGTGCTTGAGAACGTGTCGTTCCACGTAAATCCGGGCGAGATGATCGGTATCGTTGGTCACTCGGGCTCAGGCAAGACGACGCTGATCAATCTTCTGATGCGTCTTTACGATGTGAACGAAGGGGCGATTGAGATCGACGACGTCAACATCAAGGACATATCGCAGAACGCGCTCCGTTCGCAGATCGGAATCGTATTACAGGAGACCTTCCTGTTCTCGGGAACGATCCGTGACAACATCCGTTACGCGATGCCGCACGCGACGGACGAGCAGGTAATCGCGGCGGCGCGTATCGCGAACGCGCACGATTTCATACTGAATCTGCCGGAGGGCTACAACACGATGGTCGGCGAGAAGGGTTACTCGCTGTCAGGCGGCGAGCGGCAGCGTATCGCGATCGCGCGCGCGGTGATTCACAATCCGCGGATTCTGATTCTCGACGAGGCGACGGCCTCGCTCGACACCGAGACCGAGAAGCTGATTCAGGACTCGCTGAACAAGCTGACCGACGGCCGCACGGTCTTCGCGATCGCGCACCGTCTCTCGACGCTTCGCAACGCCGACAAGCTCCTCGTCCTCGACAAGGGCCGCGTCGCCGAGTTCGGAACCCACTCCGAACTCCTTGAAAACAAAGGCATCTACTACAAACTCGTCATGGCTCAGCGCAAAATGGCGCAGTCGGTCATCGAGCAGCAGGGCATCAAGGGGGCTTAGTTTCTGCCAGACGTTAGTTTCCCGGGGGAGAAAACCTTTTTCGAGAAAAAGGTTTTCTCCCCCGGACCCCCACTTTCCCCAAAGCTTTATACACTGAGTTTATTGGGAGTTTCCCGGATTGTCGCGTAAAGTGGTGGCGTTCCGGGGGGGCTTTGAGGGACGGAGGTTCGTTCCTCGGTGGCGGGTTATTTCGCGCGCCGAACGCACGACTATCGCGCGAACGCGATAGTCGGCCAATTCCTTACGGAATTGGCTATTTCCGGGATCATTCCCGTCGGCTCACAAGTCCTCCGGACTTGTGAGCTATCCTCTGGGATTGCGGGTTGATTGATTTTGGGGCTTTTGGGGTTTGGTTCTGCTACGCCGCACGCTGACGCCGCGGCTATCCGGACGGCGCGTGATGGGAAACGGTGCCGGGTTATTACGAAGGCTTAAACCATCACCCGCCGTAGGGGAGGGGCTTGCCCCTCCCGCTCCCCATCACGCGCACCATCTCTGATTTTGCTGTGCGCGGCGCACAAACGGATACTTGAATTTCACAGGGAGGTAAACGTGATTTTCGACGGCGACATCATAATATCGGAACTCATCAGCGTGACGTCGGCCGACTCGCGGGCACAGATGAGCTATTTTTATTCGCGGCCGCACCACGCGCTGATCTACAAAGTTTCAGGCGCGATGCGGTGCTTCTGGGACGACCGGGAGATCGAGTTTTCGCAGAACGAGATAGTTTACATCCCAAAGGGAATGACCTATCGTTCGATGGCGTCGAGCGATCCGCCGGGAAAATACATCATAATAAACTTCGACACGCTGGGCGAATTTCCGGCGGAAGAAATCCTCGTGGCGAGGTTTGAGAATCATTCGAACCTCTACTCGCTCTTCTCGAAATGCGCGGGCGAGTGGCTGATGAAGGATTCAGCACACATTTTGTCTTGCAGATCCTACACTTATAAAATCCTCGCGTTAATGGCGCGCGCGCTCGACGGCTCGGACGCGCATACGCGGAAAAAAATCGCGCCGGGGCTGGATTTTATGCGGCTTCACATCGACGATCCGGAGCTATGTCCGGCGCGGATGGCGGAGGCGGCGGAGCTGAGCGAGACGGGATTCCGGCGGCTTTTCAAGAGTGTGTATCTGGTTTCGCCAGCGCGGTATCTGACGAGCGTGCGGATCGGGTTAGCGAAGGAGCTTTTGATTTCGGACGGCGCGTCGGCCGCGCAGACGGTCGCAAACGTTTCGACAGCTGTCGGATTCGCGGACGTCGACAGCTTTTCGCGAGCTTTCCGCCGCGAAGTCGGGATGAGTCCGAGCGAATGGATGAATTCGACATCACACGGACGGCATTAGACTGTGCTGTCAGCACAAGTGAATCAACTTTTGGTCTTGCGTGAAATTGTATACTTTACGCTAATATGTCACTATGACGAAAATCACGTCCGACAAGACACTTCTGACTCAGTTCAAGACCGACCCGGTCAAGGTCGTCGAAAAGCTGATCGGCGTCGACCTGCCCGACGGCAAGATCAAGTCGATCGTCGAGGGCGTCAAGGCGAAAATCAACGTCGACGACGTGAAAAAGCTGCTCGACGCCGACGGCGACGGCAAGTTTGACGCGTCCGACGCGAAGGCCACGCTCGGTAAGCTCTCAGGACTTTTCAAGAAATAATTCACGAATATTTTACAATTCCCGAAATTCGACTTTGAAGCCGCGATTCCGGGGAAAATCGTTCAGCCGGCAGTTAGTCGGCTGAAACTTTTTTATACAATATGGATTACCCGAATTCCGCGGAAAAATGTGCGTTTTCGTGCAGAAAATGCGCGTTTCCACGTCGAAAAAGTACTGTGATTTCGCTTGAAATTTTGTAGAATTGAGAATTTCAAACGTTTTATATTTCCGATTCCGCGGCGAATTTTTTCGGCGAAATTCCGGTTTCACGCTTGAAAATCGACGAAAACTGCGCCGAGTCGGAGAAGCCGCAGAGATACGCGATTTCGGTGCAGTTGTATTCCCCGGCCAGAAGGAGCTTTTTCGCCGCGTCGATTCGGCAGTCGAGCTGCATCTGCTTGGGCGAGCGGCCGAACGCGTTTTTGAACGCGTGTTGAAAATAGTCATAGCCGTAGCCGATGTCCTCGGCGAGATCCGAGACTCTGAGCGGATCGCGGAAATTCATCCGGATCGACTCGGCAGCGCGTTCGAGATCATGTCTGACGCTCCGCCTTTTCTCGTCCCAGCGTGCGGTACGCAGGAGGATTTCCTGTAGCATCAGCGTCTGAAGCTCGCGGCTTTCTGCGGTGGGGCGGGCATTTTCGGCCGAAATCGATTCGCAGAGCCGCCGGATCGTGAAGTCGGAATCGTCGTCGAAGATCCGCGGCAAAAAGCTCGCGTTGCTCTCGAAAATGCAGAAGAACACCATTCCGTCAGCCGTGTGAATTTCGCTGTGAGGCGTGTTCGGCGGGATCGTGACGAATCGGTCTGGTTTAATATCGTACTCATGTTTATCGAGCGTAAGCCGTCCCTCGCAGCTCAGGTAGTAAACGAATTCGTGCCATCGGTGCGACTCCTCGACAACCTTCGAATTCTTTGCGCGGCGGTCACGCCGGATTGCCATCGGATTAACGTTCGGAATCATAATCAAAAATCACCTCGTTAATATTATACCACAAACGATTCGGCTTGTAAAGCCGTTTCTTCAAAAAAAATCGCGGGAAAATCATATTTTTAATCGCGGCGGAGTGGTATAATTTTCTTACATTCTATATATGTGAGGTTTTTGAGATGAACGATTTACAGATGATAAAGATGCTGACGCCGCCCGAGGGTGTCGTCGACATGGTGCTTGACACCGACGCTTTCAACGAAATTGACGACCAGTTTGCCATCGCTTACGCGATAAAATCGCCCGACAAGGTCGACTTGAAGGCTTTTTACGCCGCGCCGTTCCACAATGCGAACTCGACCGGCCCGCGCGATGGCATGGAGAAGAGCTTCGACGAGATCAAAAAAATCGCGTCGCTCGCCGGACGCCCCGACATCCCGACCTTTCGCGGCTCGACCGAGTACCTGCGCGACGAAAAAACGCCCGTGGAATCCGACGCAATGCGCGATCTGATTCTTCGCGCGCGGAATTATTCGTCCGAAAAACCGCTCTACGTCGCGGCGATCGGAGCGATCACGAACGTCGCGTCTGCGATCATCGCTGCGCCGGATATAATTGACAAAATTGTCATTGTCTGGCTCGGTGGACATTCGACCGAGTGGCCGAACACGCACGAATTCAATATGTTTCAGGACGTCGCGGCGGCGCGGATCGTCTTCGGCTGCGGCGCGCCGCTCGTTCAGCTGCCGTGCATGGGCGTCGTCAGCGCGTTTTATACAACAAAATCCGAGCTTGAGTACTGGCTTCTTGGCAAAAATCCACTAGCCGATTATCTCGCGAAGAACACGATCGCCGAGGCCGAGTCCTACGCGGCGGGGCGTGTCTGGAGCCGCGTTATCTGGGACGTGACGGCAGTCGCGTATTTAGTTGACCGAGGAAACGGATTCCTGCGTTCCGAGCTTCGCCACGCGGCGATCCCTGAATACGACGACCGATACGCGTTCGACAACAGTCGACATTTTATGCGCTACGTCTCGCACGTGAACCGCGACGCGCTTTTCGGCGATCTTTTTGCACGGCTCACAAAATAAATTTCGAAAAGACTTGACAAAATCCTCTTTTTGTGGTATAATATTATCGTTTAGGGGGTATCGCCAAGTCGGTAAGGCACAGGACTTTGACTCCTGCATTCGCTGGTTCGAGTCCAGCTACCTCTGCCAACTAGTTTGTGAGCTTTGGCTCACAAACTAGGGAAGAATCTGGCGATTCTTCCCCTGCCCGAACGCCTGTTGGCTCGGTGACATGGGGATTTGACGATTCTTCCTACGAGCGAATTTGTGAAGATGGTGTAACATTTTTGTGGCCATCGATGAATTCAGATGAAATTTTTTAAGAACGGAGATGTATTCGAAAATGGCAAGAATCAAGACCATCAAGACCCGTGATCTTTGCAAGAGCGCGAAGAAGGGCGGCTGCGGCGAGTGCCAGACCTCCTGCCAGTCGGCCTGCAAGACCAGCTGCGGCGTCGCTAACCAGAAGTGCGAAAACAACAACAAGTAATTTTTGTGCAAATCGCAGAAAATGCCGCCTTCCGGGCGGCAATTTTCATATAGGGAGATAAAAATGGTTCACCAGTATAAACTTAACGGCTATAATATTGTCCTCGATTCCTGCTCATGTTCGATTCATGTAGTGGACGATCTCGCGTACGATATGATAGAAATATTTGACAAGACGCCGAAAGATTCGGTCATTTCGATGATTTCGGCAAAGTACCCGGACGTTCCGGAGGCTGAAATTTCCGAGTGCTACGAGGACATTCAGACTCTGATCGACGCGGGAAAGCTCTTTTCTCCTGACAATTTCGCCGAAATCGCGGGGACTTTCAAGGAAAGATCCGGCAATGTTGTCAAAGCCCTCTGCCTCCACGTCGCCCACACCTGCAACCTGAACTGCGCGTACTGCTTCGCGAGCCAGGGAAAATATCACGGCGAGCGCGCGCTGATGAGCTTCGAGGTAGGCAAACAGGCCCTCGATTTCCTGATGGACAACTCGGGGACGCGGACGAACCTCGAAGTCGACTTCTTCGGCGGCGAGCCGCTGATGAATTTTGACGTTGTAAAACAGCTCGTAGCCTACGCGCGGAGCGTCGAAAAGGCGCGCGGGAAGAACTTCCGCTTCACTCTTACGACAAATGGAGTACTGATCGACGACGACGTGATCGAGTTCGCGAACCGCGAGTGCGCGAACGTCGTGCTGTCGCTCGACGGACGTAAAGAAATCAACGACCGCACGCGCGTCGATTATGCGGGAAACGGGTCGTATGATCGCATTGTGCCCAAATTCCAGAAGCTTGTGGCGGCTCGTGGTGGTAAAAATTACTATATGCGCGGCACGTTCACACACGCTAACCCTGATTTTACAAACGACGTATTTCACATGGCCGACCTCGGATTCAGCGAGCTGAGCATGGAGCCGGTCGTCTGCAAGCCCGAGGACCCGGCCGCGCTGACGCCGGAGGACCTCGAAATCGTCAAAAATCAGTACGAAATCCTCGCGAAGGATATGATCCGCCGCCGCAGGGATGGAAAACCGATCACTTTTTACCATTATATGTTAGATCTGACAGGCGGCCCCTGCATTTACAAGCGCATTTCTGGCTGCGGATCGGGTACCGAGTACATGGCCGTGACGCCGTGGGGCGACCTGTACCCCTGTCATCAGTTCGTCGGCGACGAAAAATTCAAGCTCGGCGACGTCTGGAACGGTGTTACAAATGACGAACTCCGCGAAAATTTCCGCAAATGCAACGTCTACGCGCGCCCCGAATGCGCCGATTGCTGGGCGAAGCTCTACTGCTCGGGCGGCTGCGCGGCGAACGCCTACCACGCGACCGGCGACATCCGCGGCGTCTACAAGGCCGGATGTGAACTCTTCAGAAAGCGAATTGAATGCGCGATTATGATGAAAATTGCCGAAGATGAGGACAACGAATCGGTGGATTCTGTAGAAACTGACGAATGACGACGCCGATTTACGACTTCATGGCGGAGTACGCCAAAAGTAAAACCACGCGTTTTCATATGCCTGGGCATAAAGGGAAGGGGGTAATTGGTTCCTCGAAATTCCTTGGCTGTGAAAATCTGGATATTACGGAAATTAAAGGCGCGGACTCGCTCTACGAGGCCGATTCGATCATCGCCGAGAGCGAGGCGAACGCGTCGGAGCTTTTCGGCACGGGCGCGACCTTTTATTCGACCGAGGGGTCGAGTCAGTGCATCCGCGCGATGCTTTCGCTGGCTCTCTCGACCAGCACAAACCGGTCGGTTCTCGCCGCGCGGAATGTACACAAATCTTTCGTTTACGCGGCCGGGCTGATCGGATTCGACGTCGAATGGTTCGCGCCGGAAATGTCGGATTCGCTCTGCCGATGCAGGATTTCAGCTGACGAACTTGCAAAAAAGCTTGATTCCATGAAAGAGCTTCCGGCGGCGTTCTATCTGACGAGTCCGGATTATCTCGGCGGCGTCGCGGACATAAAATCGCTCGCGAAGGTCTGCCACGAGCGGGGAATTCCGCTTCTCACCGACAACGCGCATGGAGCGTATTTACGCTTCCTGCCTGAATCTTCGCATCCTATAGAGCTTGGCGCGGATCTCTGCTGTGACTCGGCGCACAAGACGCTTCCGGTACTGACCGGCGGCGCGTATCTGCATCTCTCGAAGTCGGTTTCGGAAAAATTATCGCCGCTCGCGAGGAGCACGATGGAAATTTTTGGCTCGACGAGTCCGTCGTATCTGACGCTCGGGTCACTCGATTTATGCAATTCCTATCTCGCGTCGGATTTCCGCGGCGACCTCGCGGATCTACTGATCAGGCTCCGGAAGGTAAGGGAAACACTAGCACAAAACGGCTGGGTTCTCGAGGAGAGCGATCCGCTCCGGCTGACCCTGCGCGCGCCCGACGGAATGGCCGGAAATTCGCTCGCCGAGCGGCTCCGGAGCGGCGGAATCGAGTGCGAGTACTCGGATCTGACGTTTGTCGTTCTGATGGTTACGCCGATGAATGATCCGGGTGATTTTCAGCGTCTGATCGACACGCTCGGTGTGAACGATCGTGAATATTTACATTCAGAAGCAATGAAAATCACAATACCGATGAGAAAAATGTCAATTCGTGACGCGCTTTTCGCGCCTCATGAGTTTGTCCCGGTCGAAAAATCGCTCGGGAGGGTCTGCGGCGCGCCGACCGTTTCGTGTCCGCCCGCGATTCCGATCGCCGTTTCGGGCGAAATCATTGATGATTCCGCCATTGAACTGTTCAAAAGGTACGGTACGGATTCTGTAGAGGTCGTTTGTGAGTGAAATCTTACATTTTTTCTGTAAAAAATGTTGAAAAACCCCTTGATTTTTCCCGGAAAGTGTGGTATAATTCTATTGTAATCTGAGGCATAGCTGTGCCCGAAAGGATGGTTTACATAAAATGGAAAAAGTCAGATTTGGCATAATCGGCTACG
>CAKSVM010000080.1 GCA_934503195.1 uncultured Eubacteriales bacterium | reverse complement strand
TGTAAAACTCGCCGTCAACGAACCAGCTGCACGGAGAACATGAACCATCGTCACGGACGCCTGAACCAGTTCACAAGCAATCCAAAGATCCATGGTAAAATATAGTTTGCACACGATAAGTGTGACTATAAAAATACCAGGAGGACACCAAAATGGTGAACTACAAGGAAATCCTTCGACTGTCTGCCGAAGGAAACAGCCAGCGTCAGATAGCAGCTGGATCAGGGAACTCTCGAAATACGGTCATAGAGGTGCTTGAAGCAGCAAGGACTCGCGGCATAATATGGCCACTCGATGAGCCGGTGACCAACGAGCAACTCGAATCCATCCTCTTCCCGAACAGGTATGCATCAGACAATGCCTACCTCATCCCCGATTTCGCCTACATCCACAAGGAATTAGCCAAGCCCAAGGTAACACTCACTCTCCTCTGGGACGAATACCGCCAGAAAGCCGAGACTCTCGGCAAGAAACCCTACATGCCAACACAGTTTGGCGACAAGTATCGCGCCTGGGCACGCATAACAAAGGCAACCATGCGTATCCACCACAAGCCCGGAGACGCCATGGAAGTCGACTGGGCAGGTCAGACACTGCCGATCTATGACTCTGTGACAGGAGAATCCTATCCGGCATATCTCTTTATAGCCGTCCTGCCATGCAGCGGTTATACCTACGCCGAAGTCACATATGACATGAAGCTCGAGAGCTGGCTCAGTTGCCATATCCATGCCTACGAATACTTCGGCGGTGTAACACGGCTGCTTATTCCGGATAATCTAAAGACCGGAGTGGTGAAAAACACACGCTATGAGACGGTTCTAAATCGCAGCTATCAGGAACTTGCTGAATATTATGACACAGCGATTATTCCTGCCAGAGTCGAGCATCCGAAGGACAAAAGCCACGCCGAAGGCACGGTCAGATTCGCGTCAACATGGATCCTCGCCGCTCTCAGGAACGAGCATTTTTTCACTCTTACCGAAGCAAAGGAAGCCGTCAGTTCAAAGCTCGAAGAGCTGAATCTGCGTGAGTTCAAGCAGCGCGAAGGCTGCCGGAAGAGTGCCTATCTCGAGGAAGAAAAGGCATATATGAAGCCGCTTCCGAATCAGCGATATGAGCTTGCCACATGGAATCCTGGCATAACTGTCGGCTCGGATTATCTTGTTTCGGATGGAAAGAACAAATACTCAGTTCCATTCGATCTGATCGGTGAGAAAGTGGATATGAGGCTTACAAGTAACACTGTCGAGATTTTCTTCCATGGGACAAGGGTGGCATCACATCTGAGAAAGCCGATTGCCCAACGTGAACCGATCGTAAGTCCCGATCACATGACGCCAGAGCACCGGAAATACCTGAACTACAACGCCGAGGATTTCACTGTGTGGGCAAAGTCCGTTGGTGAGAAAACATACGCAGTTGTCAATCACTTTCTGACCTCCGGCAAAGAACCGGAACAAGGCTTCAAATCCTGCGCCAGCCTGACAAAGCTCGGCGAGAAATACGGTTCGAAGAAGCTCGAATCGGCTTGCAATGAGGTGTTCAATTACACATCAACTCCATCGATCCGGCTCATAAGCACGATTCTGAAAAGTGGAAGTTTGAACTCAAAACAAGCTGAATCGAAAAGCGTAGGTAAGCAAGAAGGAAACTTTGACTCCGAAAAGTATTCCAACGCCTATGGAATAACACGTGGAGCCGCCTATTACAGCAATCTCAGAAAGGACGGTGAGTCGAAATGATCCGCCAGTCCACAGTTGACTTACTGAAAGAAATGCGTTTTGGTGGTATGGCTGCTGAGCTTGAACGCCAGCTTGCCGATTCTGAGTCCTTCCGTGAGCTTTCATTTGAGGACAGACTCGCTTTGCTTGTCGACGCTGAGTGGAACAGGAGACAAAAGAACAAGTACCAGAGATGCCTTCATAACGCGAGATTGTCGATCCCGAACGCCACTGTTGAAGGGATTGAGTACTATGAGGATCGGAAGCTCAGCAAGAAAAATTTCACTCTGCTCTCGACCTGCAAGTACATCGAGGACGAGCATCACATAATTCTCAAAGGCGCGAGCGGGAATGGAAAGACATATCTTGCCTGCGCTCTTGGAGAAGCGGCTTGCCGGAAGCATCTGGCAGTCAGGTACATACGGATGCCGGAGCTTCTTGATGAGCTTTGCTATGCAAAAGCCACCAATGAGCTCAAGAAGGCGATCAAAGCCTACCAGAAGGTCGATCTGCTTATTCTTGACGAGTGGCTGATCAGATGTCTGACACCCGATGAATCCTATAATCTGTTCGAGATCATTGAAGCGAGGACAAAGCATGGGGCAACGATCTTCTGCACTCAGTTTGAAACTGAAGGCTGGTATAAGCGAGTGAATCCTGATCCTGAGAATGACAGTCCGATCTCTGAGGCTATTATGGACAGGATCGTGCATAATGCTTACCAGATCCTCGTTGACGGAAACACCTCGATGAGGGAGAGACATGGACTGAAGTCGGGGGAGATCGAGTAAGAGAAAGCAGTAACCGTTAGCCCGGTGTTTTAGATTTCGCCGACACTTTACCACAGGCTTCGCCTGCGCTTCGCGCCGCTCTGGCGGTGGAAAAGTGTCGGCGGGGGTCAGCGGGGCGATAGGATGATTCAATGTGGTTTGATCCAGTTATATTGAATAGCTTGATGTTGTTTTGCTTGGTTCAGTCTTCCGTTACCTTGGTTCAAATCTACCGTTTCACTGGTCTGAATTCTCCGTGCAAATGGTTCATTGGCGTCGGTATTTGCATTAGCCGTTTCTGAGAGCGGAATTGAGGCTCGATTTGCCATGAAAATGCGATTTTTTCAGAAAAAATATTGTTAAAGTTCTGTGTCTGGCAACTGACACGGCAAAAAATTGAATAGAATCTCATGATTTTCGCGGAGTCTGACAATTTTTGTTGAACTCCGCTTTCTTATTGCTTCAGCCAACCATAAAGTTTGTAAGAATTAACCATAAAATTTATATCTGTCGCTTTGGGCCACAGTGTGATCATCACATTGTGGCTCTTGGCTCATGCTGAGCCCCCATGATGCGCACCGGAATTCGACGATATACGCCGCGATCCTCTCTTTTATCGGCAAGCACGAGAAAATGGATCTGTTTTATCACTCGCTCGTCAAGCGGAACTTTTTCACGCACTAGTTCACAGACGTAATCGAACGCTTCCTTGTGTCCAACGGCTTCCATATGATCTTTCAGCGGTTTTTTGTCGATCGTTAGCCCGCGCAGAACAAGATCAGTCTCACGCAGTGTAAGAGTGTTTCCCTCAATGGCGTTTGAGTTATAGGTGTACTCTATGATAAACTCTTCGTTCAGGCGTTCCAGTTCGCCTTGTGTAAGCGGTCTGCTCTTATCAAGCTCGACCTTTTTTCGGTCGATCTGTGCGAGTATATTTTCTTTCGACTTGAATCTGCCGTCTGAAGGCTTTGAAGCGTCGACAGGGATTTTCCATCCGCGTCCCTCCCGATATGCGCCGGTAATTTTACCATTGGAGCAAAGTGTGCGGATTCTTCGGTCAGAAATCCCCCATTTTTCAGCGGCTTGTTTTACGGTCATAAACATTTTCTATCCCTCCTGACATATATTATACCACTTTATCGGAACAATATCAAGCCCTTCGGAATAATATTCTGCGTTTTATCGGAACAATGTGCTTTGATTCGGTTTCAACCTGCAAATTCTCTGTGAACTCGCTTGACATTGTTTCACATATGATGTATAATCTATAATATACATCATATGTTATGAAAGTGAGACTGAAATATGCTGACGACCGAACGACTTATTCTTCGCGAGATGAACCACAATGACTTTGACGCGCTCTACCGCGTTCTTGCTGACTCGGACATAATGCGGCATTATCCGCACACATTTGATGAAAAGCGGGGCAGATTCTGGATCGACCGGAATCTCGAACGCTATCGCGTCCTCGGCTTCGGGCTCTGGGCGGTCACGCTGAGTGATACCGGCGAGATGATCGGCGACTGCGGACTCACGATGCAGAATGTCAATGGTTTCATCCGCCACGAGATCGGCTACCACATCGCGCGAGTTCATCAGAAAAATGGCTACGCCTCGGAGGCGGCGCGCGCGGTTCTCGACTACGCGTTCAGGGAGACGCCGTTCAAGAATATCTGCTGTTACATGAAGAAGGACAACCTTGCCTCCTCCGCGACGGCAAGGTCGATCGGAATGAGCTTCGAGGCTGAATTCACCGACAAGGACGGCGAGGCTTGCGAGGTTTATTCGATAGGCAGATAATAATATTGGACTGTCGCTTTATGACAGTCCATTTTTATTGAAGCCTGATCAGGAGTTGTGGCAAAAGCGCGACGGCTGAATCAGTTTTATATGTGAATTGCTTTTTGCTGCCCACGTTTTGCACAAGTCACTTCTGACGGATGAAAAGCCGTACGGACTGTTCATGAGCGAGCCGCGCGCTTCGCGCTCGCCGGAGCCGCCGCGGCGGCCTCGCGGGCGTAGGACGTTGCACTTACTTTACCTGTTGCAGCTCCTCGGCGTGCTGTTTCAAACGCTCGACAAAGCCCTTGAATTTCTCGTCCTCACGGACAAAATCGAAGCGCGCGTCCAGCTCCTCGAGCCGGAGATCGCAGGCGTTGCCCTTATAATTCTTGGAAGACAACTTCGGATTGTATCCGACGCGGTTCACGAGCGGCGCGGTGAATCTGAAATTTTCGCCGACCTCCGACCCTTCGATCGCGTAACTGACGCTTTCGGCAAGAGCGGAGAGCGTTTTTTCTCTGTCCTTTCGCGACGCGTATATTCCGGCCTTCCAGATACAGAGGATCGACATATCGTTTGCCATGTAACCGAACCTCTCGTCCGGAAAGAGCAGCTTCAGAAGTGAGAGTCCGAAATCGAGAGCGGTCAATAGTTCGTCGTCGGTCGTGACCGATTTGTTCATCATGTTCGTAGCGGTGTAGACGGCTGACTGTATCAGCGCGATGAGGTACTCCTGCGTGGCTCGGACGCCATCTTCGCCGTCGGTAACGAACGCGCGCAGACCTTCACGCGAGGAATATATCGAGCCGCACATATCGGCGTACTTCAGCGCGTTTTCTGTATCGTGAAGCTCATCTGAGGTATAACAGAGCGACATTGCGGCGTGTTCGCGCAGCTTTGAGTCGGTGGATCCGGCGATTATACGCTCGCCGAGTTCTATTATCCGTTCGCACACCTCCTTCGGATGAGGATAGTGCGGATCGATACGGAGTGCGTCCATGAGTCCGGAGATCACGCGGCAATCGTTCGGAAATTCCCTATAGGCTGACTCACAGAGTCCGAGATTTTTCGGTACATCGCCGAGATTCCGGAGTTTGAGACTCTCGTCCTCGATCGCCTTTATCCGCTCATCGATACGCGCTTTGTCAATTCCCAGAAGTTCATCGGTGGTGACGCCGAAATAGAGTGCTATCGATGGGAGAAGGGTTATGTCGGGGAAGCCCTCGCCTCGCTCCCATTTTCCGACCGATTGTGCGGTGATGCCGAGGTGATTTGCGAGTTCCTCCTGCGTGACCTTCTTTTGGCGTCTGAGCGCACGGAGAGTGTCCTTCATTGTGATGTTCATGTCGTTGCTCCTTAGCTTTATTCGGTGATCGATCATCCTGACAATATTTTACCACACCGAAGGCGCAAAGTCAAGCACCGCTTGGTATACTCATGACTTCAAAAAACAACTAGGATTCGCTCGTCGACGCGATCGCCGATACCTTCAAGAAGCCTGAGACTCATGAAAGCGAGTCGGGAATCGACAACGAGGCTTTCAAGAAATTCTCATACGGACTCTTCCTCCTGACCGCGAAGGACGGAAAGGACAACGGCTGCATCATCAACACGGCCGGACTTCTGACCGATTCGCCGAAGAAGATCAGCTTCTCTGTGAACAAATCGAACCTGACGCATGATATGATCGTAAAGACCGGAGAGTTCAATCTTTCGATTCTTGGCGAGAGTCTGCCGTTTGAGCTTGTGAAGGCCTTTGGTTTCTCGTCGGGACGCGACGCTGACAAAACGTCAGGCCGCACCGACATTGCGAGAAGCTCGAACGGCATCGTATATCTTTCGGAGCATACGACCGCGGTCATTTCGGGACGAGTGGTCGAGAAGCTCGACTGCGGAACGCACACGCTCTTTGTCGCTGAGGTGACCGAGGCGAGGGTGGTCTCGGAGGAGAATCCTGTGACCTATTCGTACTACCTCGAACACATCAAGCCGAAGCCCGAGACACTTGAAAAGAAGCACGGCTGGGTCTGCAAGGTCTGCGGATATATTTACGAGGGCGAAGAGCTTCCAGAGGGATATATCTGCCCGCTCTGCAAGCACGGGGCCGAGGACTTCGAGAGGGTATAAAAACGCCGGCTGACAGGCACAAAGGAAACGCTGATTTAAGGTTGTTTTCGCGTAAAAATCCCATAAATCCAAGCCTTTTTACGCGAAAACCCCAACTGTTCAGCTTATCCTGAAAAAACGCGGAACCTTATTGCGGGTTCCGCGTTTTTTGTATTCAGATTTGTCTTGCGCCGATGAGGACAGGGAACGACAGTATCGACTTCTTAAATTTCAGAACAATCCTTAAAATAGTGTCATTGACGGGAAGTTTTTTTCGTGATATACTTTTAGCAGAAGGATGAATCGACCCGAAGTGCTGATGGGGTTACATTGTAGACCGATTTGAAGGTCTTCAGAAAATACGGGTAGGACGTGAAGCCGGCAAGCGTGCAGATCTCATTTATCGGCATATCAGATGAAACGATTATACGCCTTGCGAATTCAAGCCTTATGTTCATCAGATACTGCTTATAAGTGAGTCCGGTCTCGCTGTGGAAGAGCGTGCTTAAATATCCTGGGCAGATGAATATTCTCGACGCGGTCTTTTCAAGCGACGGATTTTCAAAGAAATGCGTGTGGAGATATAGTATCGCCTGTTTCACGGCCGCGGAGCGCGAGGATGCCTTTGACGTGCCGATAGCCGCCGCGCGGTTTTTCATATATACCGATAGAATGCATTCGAGAAGCTTGTACATCAGCGGTGTTATCGACGCCGACTTCGGATCGTATTCGAGCATCGCGATCTCCATTAGCTGCTTCATCTTCGCGAATTCGCGCTCCTCGAGATGTATGACGCCATCGTTTCCCGGTTCGAGAAGGCCTATGAACGCGTCGTCGTGTATCAAGCTGCCATGGAACATGACGTTGTAGAGAACGCCCTTTTCCCTCATGTGATAGGAATGGCAGTCGGTCGGAGTCATCATCACGATATCGCCGGGGCCGACGTGGTATTTTCTGCCGTTTATCGTCTCCTCGCCTGAGCCGCTGACCATAAGCTCCATCTCAAAGCAGTCATGCCAGTGGAGTCCGTAGTCGCCGATCGATGAAAAATCATGTCGGCTCACTATGATCTTCGTCTCGCGCGATGAGGAGCCGCCGTCAATAAACCCCGCGTCATTTCTGATCCCGTACCAGTGTATCTGGCGTATCAGCATTTCGTTGTCGATAAGCAGACGTTTACAGCTGTTTTCCATAGTCCTTCCTCCCAAGATCCGGTCGCCCTTTTTGACCATTATACCACAAACCGCGCCGGATTGCAACAATTTATCTGAAATTTCAGAAAGGAAAAAATCATGCGAAAAAGAATGTTGTCCCTTATCCTGATCATTTCACTCCTTGCCGGACTTTCATCCTGCGGCGACAGCAGCTCCGAGGACACGACCGTAACACCCACGACCACATCCGCGCCGGAGGAAACAAAGCGTGATGACCTTCCGGATGATCTCGATTTTGCCGGAGCCGAGATCAAATTCCTCTGCCGCGATTCCGACGCGAACAGCGGATACCGCAATGAGCTTGACTTCACCGAGGAGGATGGCGATCTTGTCAACGACGCGATCTATAAGCGCAACCTCGATGTTCAGGAGCGGCTCAATGTGAAATTCACGATGCAGACGGTCAACGGCTCATGGGGAAACCGGAACGAATACCTCGGCCTTGTCCGCGACAGCGTTCTTGCCGGAGACGACGCGTATGACATTGTCGTCGGATACGAGGCCTACATCCCGACTCTGGCCGTCGAGCATCTGGTGAAAAATCTCCACGATATCCCATACATCGACTTCGATAAACCGTGGTGGAACAAGCGTCTTCTCGAATCGAACACGATCGGCGACAAATGCTATTTCGTCTCGGGCGACATCGGACTTTCCTACACAAGCTCGATCTGGGTCATCTACTTCAACAAGGTAATGGCCGAAAATCTCGGCATAACCGACATCTATCAGGACGTTCTCGACGGAAGATGGACGAAGGATCTCTACACCGAATACGCAAAGCTCGCGACGAGCGATCTCAACGGCGATTCGCAGATGACGATCGACGACGATCAGTTCGGAAACGTCGGAAACGGTCTCAATCCCTATTTCTCGGGAATCCAGCTGACCGCTTTCGACGAAAAGCATATCCCGTCGCTCAACTTCGACGATCAGCGTATATATGACATGGTCGAATGGCTCGACAGCTTCTACAACAAGAGCGGCTATTCCGCTCCGTGGAATGAGCTGAATACCTCGCATGAGGTTGCGCTAAAGATCTTCAACGACGGCCGCGCGCTCTTCTATTACAACTCGATCGGCCGTATGGAGAATATGCGCTCGACCTCGTTCGACTTCGGACTTGTTCCCTTCTACAAGTGGGATGAATCTCAGGAGGAATATTACACGACGATGCACGACGGCGTCTCGATGTTCTGCGTCCCGATAACCTCTCAGAACGACGAGGCGGTCGGCGCGACGATGGAGGCTCTGGGAGTCGAGGGCTATTATTCTGTCCTTCCGGCCTACTACGACGTCACGCTTCAGGGAAAGTACACGCGCGATGAAAATTCGAACAAGATGCTCGAGATAATCAGGAGCAGTGTTATCTGCACGTTTGATATGGTATACAATTATCAGCTCGGCGGAGTCAGCACCTTCTGGGGAACGCTCGTATCAAAGGGAACGAGCGATTTCGCGTCATATTACGCGTCGAACAAGGACAAGTGGGACAACGCGATGACCTCGCTCGTGAACACACTGCTTGATGAATGAAAGGAATTACAAATGAACTACGAACCTCCAATATTCACATTTTCTGAAGCTCTTCCGGTCTGGATGGAGGGCGCGGAGGAGACGCTCAACACAAATCTCATCTTCCGCACGGTCATTGGCGGAGGGAAGGCGACTCTGAGAATCACAGGTCAGATGCACTATGTTGTCAGAGTCAACGGCGAGCTTGTCTGCGAGGGGCCGGCAAGGTGCGCGGCCGGATGGAGCCGCGTCGACGAAATTCTGCTTGATGGCTTTCTCACGTCTGAGAAAAATGTTCTTGCGATAATCGTCGAAGGACTTTACGCGACCGGATTTTCGGCGGTAAGACAGCCTTCCTTCCTCTGCGCGGAGGTCGTGAAGGACGAAAGGATCCTCGCCGCCACCGGAAAATCCGGCTTTGAAGCGATAATTTTCAGCGAGCGTGTAAAAAAGACTCAGCGGTATTCATATCAGCGGCCGTTTGTCGAGGCCTACAGCTTTTCTGGCGAAAGCGAGAGATATCTGCGCGATCCGGAATTTTCGCCTGATACTGTGAAGCTAAGTGTCTGCGGCGAAAAGAATTTCACGCTTCGCGGAGTTCCGTACGGTGACTATCCGACGACCGATCTTGTTGCCGTCGGCAGAGGCTCTTGTCGGTATGACGCAAGTCTTCCGGTTCGCTATGCCGACCGCTCGCTCATGCTCGTGAATGAATTCTGGACGGCATATAAAAAGGAAGAGCTTGAGCTTTGCTCTTCAGATTACACCGACCGGATAGCCTTTTCGGAGGCTTCGGGAATTCCCGAAAATCCGCTTTGCGGCAGCTACGTGCTTTTTGACGGCGGGCGCGATGTTTCAGGAATCATCGAAGTCGAGCTTTGCGTCGAAAAGAAGGCGCGGATAGCCTTCATGTTCGATGAGATCCTGATCGATGGGAAAATAAACTACACGCGTATGCAGACCTGCAATTCGATAATCTGCGATTTCGAGCCGGGCGAATATCATTTTTCGACGCTTGAGGTCTACACTCTGAGGTGGCTTCAGGCTGCGGTGACCGAGGGCGTCGCCTCGATCGCGAATGTCCGCGTAAGGCGGGTCGAATATCCCGACCGACTTGTGAAGAAGGTCAAATTTGACGATCCGGAGCTTCAGCTGATCTTTGACGCCGGACGCGAATGCTTCAAGCAGAACGTCGTGGATATCATGATGGATTGTCCGTCGCGCGAGAGGGCGGGGTGGAATTATGATTCGAAGTTTGCGTCAATGGGCGAGTTCTTCTTCACCGGAGACGAGAAGGTGACGCGGGGTCAGCTTGAAAATTTCATCCTCGCGAAGGATTTTCCACTGATTCCGGCCGGAATGATCCCGGGCTGCTATCCGTCGGACAATGACGGCGGGAATCCGAGCAACGGATATATCCTGAATTCCTCCTTCTGGTATGTGTTACAGCTTGAGGATTACGTGAACAACACCAAGGATCGGTGCCTTGTCGACGGCGCAAGGGAGATCGTCTATGGTCTGCTTCGCTATTTTGATCAGTTCCTCAATACCGATGGCCTTATCGAGCGGACGCGCGGGTGGATATTCCTCGATTATTCGCGCGCAAATGAGCTTCAGAAGGATCTGAATTATCCGGTGAATATGATGTATCAGGCGGCGATGGCCGCGGCCGGAAGGCTTTATAACGACGCTGAGCTTTCAAAACGCGCCGTGGAGCTTAAGAAAATGATAATTGCGCGTTCCTTTGACGGCGAGTATTTTGTCGACAACGCGGTTGTGCGTGACGGCAAGGCCTATCCGACCGGAGAGCATACCGAATACTGTCAGTATATGGCGTTTTATCTCGGTATTGCCGACGGCGAGAGCTTCGGGAAGCTTCAGGATGAGCTTATTCTTCACGGCGGAAGAGAAAATCCGCTTGACGGCAAGCTTGCGCCATCCTCGATATTCCTCGGAAAGACGCTCAGGATGCGGCTTCTGGCCGATGTCGGCGAGTATAGCAGACTTAAGAGCGAGATAAAGGATTACTGCCTCGAAATGGCAAAGCGCACCGGAACGCTGTGGGAATTTGACGAGCCGATCGGCTCCTGCTGTCACGGCTTCAATTCGTTCAACGCGATGAATCTGGCAAGAAGCGTGGAAAACTGAACTTTGAACAGGCTGTCGAAACAGCCTGTTTTCGTTGTTTTTTTTTTTTAAGTTGTTTCATTGATTTTCATACTTGACTTTTTATACTGAATATGTTATAATCATTATATAAATTATGGAGGATCTGTATGAAAAAACTACTTGCGATTTCTTTAGCTCTGTTCCTTATGCTCTTCCTTCTCTTTTCCTGCTCGGATAAGACAGATGAGCCGAAGCTCGTACCTTTCGAACTCACCGAGGATTATCAGGTGATCCGGCCTGAGGTCACTGACGAGCGGACATTAAAGTCGGCGATCGGACTGCGGAACACGATCGAGGAGGGCGTCGGAAAGGCTCTCAAGCTTTCGACCGACTGGGTCGGCCGCGGCGAGGAGGTTCCGGTCGGGACGAAGGAAATTCTTGTCGGCGGAACGAATCGCCCCGAAACCACAAACGCGGCGGCATCGCTCAGAAGAAATGACTTTGTCATAAAGAAGGACAGCGAGCGGATAGTAATACTCGGCGGCTCGCCTGAAGCGACCGAAGAGGCGGTGAACTTCTTCATTGAAAAGTGCATTTCGGATGGAAAGCTCATGCTCCCTGAGGACGAATATATCCGCGGCGGCGAATACGCGGTCGACAAGCTCACGCTGAACGGCCACGACATACGAAAGGTCAGCATCGAAGCGGACGGAACCCTGACGACTTCGCGAAAGGGCGCGCTTGAAGTCGTGAAGGACATGATATCCGGTCTTTGCGGCTGGGAGCCTGGTTGCGATGGATCGGAGTATACGATAAGGATAAAGGCTGAGCCTTACGGCGATCCCGATACCTATACCTTCGCGCCGGACGACTCGGAGCTTGTTATCGGCGGAAACGGTGAATTCAGTCTGCTTCTCGCGCTGAACGATCTCGCCTCGCGCATACAGACCGATGGATCAAAGGAACTTGATGTTATGCATAGAAGAGAAAAATGTCGTTTCATGTCCGGTGAAGCCGCTCGTGTCGCTGAATCTTCCAACAGAATACAAGGCGATGGACATTCCGTCGGCTGAGGATGGCGGAGTGATGGCCGCGTTTGAAAAGTCGGTCGCCGAGCTTCCGGATGAGGTGACGGTACTCGAGAAGATAAAAATCGAGGATTATCCGATAAGCCTTCGGAATCAGGTTTTCGTCTCGCCTGACGGCGATGATTCGGCGGATGGAAGTATCGATTCTCCGCTTGCGACGCTCGACGCCGCGCTGAAAAAAATAAGCGGCAGAAACGGCGCGGTCATATGGCTTCGCGGCGGCGTGTATATGTCTGACAGCTCGATAACTGTCAGCGATCTTGCTTCGGGAACCGATGTATCGCCGACCTTCATTGCGGCTTACAATGGCGAAGCTGTGACCTTCTCAAGCGGCAAGAAGCTTTCCGCGAAGGATTTTGCGCATATCACCGACGAGAAAACGCGGAAGAGACTCGATCCCAAAGCCGCGGAGAAAATACTTGTCTGCGACCTTGCCGCGCTTGGTTTTAATAAAGCCGATTACGGAGTGCTGACGACGAGCGACCGTCCACAGCTCTTTGTGAATGGAAAATCATACATTCTCGCAAGATACCCGAACGAGGGCGGCAGTGTGATCATCACATTGTGGCTCTTTTTTTTTATTTTACAAAAAGAAAGGTAATATCAATGATTAAAGCAAAAATTGAAAACGGCAAGGAAACACAGTACCTCGATCTTCCATGCGATCAGGAGACGCTGAACGCAAAATTCGGAGGTGGAGACGATGAAATCAAAATTAGCTTCTTCGGAGAAAGCGAGTTTGAGAAAAATCTCATATCGTTGATTCGTTCCGGAAATCGGCTCTCTACCATCAACTGCATCTGCGGATTTTACGAGAACTTGCCGTCTGCCGATAAGACCGACATTCAGGACGCTGTGATGAGCGGTAAGGTCTTCACGTTCCCGGACTTCGGTAAGCTGGTAATCGACAGACGTCGGCAGGATGTCACCGAATACTACTACTGCCCGCTTGTCGCGAGAGTTTATCCGCGTGACGAGTACGGAGGTTACGATGAGTATCCGGACGACTACGACGGAGATTATCTCGCGCAGTACGAGGACAAAATCCGCAAGCTCATAAAACAGGAAGAACTTCGCGGCGAAAACCTCGCGACGTACTTCTCCGGGAGCGACGGAGCGGTATCGAAGCTGAAAGAAATTCACTTCGGGACGCAGAACGTCGACGGCATCATTTATGGAAAGATTCGTGTTGAACTCAACGAACAGCTTACCGAGGAGGAAGATGCCGAAATCAAGGAATTTCTCATCGCTCAATGCGCCGATGGATTTGGTGAAGGGCTTGAACAGCGCGAGATTGAGATTTCGGAAGGAATCATGTACGTCAGCTTCTGGAACGCCGATGATTATTTCATGCTCAATGAAAATGAGTTCGACGAGCGTCTTACCGGGCTTGAGATGGGAGGTATCGAGTGATGGCACTGCTCTTTTCAAATGATCCAGTACAATAAAAGTTGACAACGAGTCTCCAATGAGATATAATAAAAAAACCACCACTCAAAAGGAGAA
>CAKSVM010000079.1 GCA_934503195.1 uncultured Eubacteriales bacterium | reverse complement strand
CCCCCATCCTCCACCTACATCCCCCCATAAAAAACGTGTCCGCCGCAAACGCGGCGGACACTCCACCCACTCTGCTCTCTCCCAGCTGAAAACCGTCTTACCTTATCTTCTGCGCCGTGAGATCAAAATAGCACGGACAAATATCCTCATAATGCCCGTCCTTCATTAAAAACCCGCCGGGAATTGTCCCGAGCTGATGAAATCCGATCCGCTCATACAGATGCCTTGCGTGAACGTTAGTCGCGACAACCGCGTTGAACTGCATCACCCGGAAACCACGTTCCTTCGCCTTTTCAAGACAGTCGATCACAAGCTTTTCTCCGATGTGAAGCCCGCGCGCCTTCGACGCGACCGCGTAGCTCGCGTTCGCGATGTATGTAGCCGCAGCGTCCGATGCTGTTCGGATGAAGTATGTAGAGTCCGATAACCTCGCCGTCAACCTCCGCGCCCCCGTTATAGGTCTGCGCCGCAAAGAATTTCTTTCCGCTCTCAGCATCAAGCCTGTCGGTCTTCGGGAACGCGATTCCGTCCTCAACCACCTCGTTCCAGATACTGATCATCGCCGAAAGATCAGCTTCACTGTATTCTCTGATTATAACATTTTCAATATTATCACTCCAAATCAAAAGGCGGCGGGTTTCCCCGCCGCCAGCTTGTCAGACCGCCTCGGAGGTGGCCTGAATGTTTCCGTTTTCGTCGACCTTGTCGACTTCAATGTTGCGGTAGCACTCCATACCGGTTCCGGCGGGGATGAGCTTACCGATGATGACGTTCTCCTTGAGTCCGAGCAGATGGTCAACCTTGCCCTTGATAGCGGCTTCGGTAAGAACCTTCGTCGTCTCCTGGAAGGACGCCGCCGACAGGAACGAATCGGTGAGAAGAGCCGCCTTCGTGATACCAAGAAGTACCGGAGATCCCACAGCGAGTCTGAGATCGACTTCGCCGGCGTCGATGCGCTTCTGAATCTTTTCGTTCTCGTGTTCGAGTTCGAGCAGATCGACAACCGATCCCGAGAGCAGCTCGGTGTCGCCCGACTCCTCGATGTGAGTCTTTCTGGTCATCTGACGCGCGATAACCTCGATGTGCTTGTCGTTGACCTCAACCGACTGGAGACGGTAAACCTTCTGAACCTCGCGGATGATATAGTCGTAAGCCGCGTCGAGTCCGTTGATGCGGAGAATATCGGTCGGGCAGATCGAACCCTCGGTCAGTGCCTTTCCGGCTTCAACCTGCTGTCCGTCCTCTACTATCATGCGCACGCCGAACGGAATCTGATACGAAGTCTCGCTTCCGTCGTCCGCCGTGACGTTGATTGTGTGCATACGCTTGTTCTCGATGATGTGAACCGTTCCGGCAGTCTCGGTGACGATAGCCGCCTTCTTCGGTCTGCGAGCCTCGAAAAGCTCCTCGACTCGCGGAAGACCCTGTGTGATGTCGGCTCCCGCGACGCCTCCGGTGTGGAAGGTTCTCATCGTAAGCTGAGTACCCGGCTCACCGATCGACTGTGCCGCGATGATTCCGACCGCCTCACCGACGTTGACCGGCTTCGACGAAGCCAGATCCATACCGTAGCAGTGCGAGCATACACCATGCTTTGCGCGGCATTCGAGAATCGTTCTGATAAGGACGCGCTCGATGCCGGCCTTGACGATCTCGTTAGCCTGCTCGTCGGTGATCATCGTGTTGTCCGCGACAATGACCTTTCCGGTGTTCGGATCGACAACGTCGCCGATGACGAAGCGCCCGATGAGTCTGTCCTTCAGCGGCTCAATCGTCTCGTTGCCGTCGACAATCTTCGAAACCCAGATACCGTGGCGGGTTCCGCAGTCGTCCTCGCGGACGATGACATCCTGCGAGACGTCGACCAATCGTCTGGTCAGATATCCCGAGTCTGCCGTCTTCAGCGCGGTATCCGAAAGCGACTTGCGCGCGCCTCTTGCCGCGACAAAATATTCGAGTATATTAAGTCCTTCACGGAAGTTGGACTTGATCGGCATTTCCATCGTCTTACCGTTTGCCGCGAACATCAGTCCGCGCATTCCGGCGACCTGTCTCATCTGGGTGATGTTACCGCGCGCTCCCGAGTCACTCATCATCTTGATCGGGTTGTAGCGGTTGAACTCATCCTGCATGGCCGCGACAACGTCCGCGGTAGCCTGCTCCCAGACATGGATTACAGCCTTATAACGCTCTTCCTCCGAGTACTGTCCGCGGCGGAAGTGCTTCATTATATCGAGAACCTGATTCTCGGCGTTGTGGACGATTTCATACTTCTTCGGCGGGATCGTCATGTCGGCGATCGCAATCGAAATCGAGCTGAGAGTCGAATACTTGAAGCCCATCGACTTGATGCTGTCAAGTACCTGCGCAGTAGTCGAGGCTCCGTGCTTCTTGATGCACATATCGATGATCTTACCGAGATCCTTCTTCTTGGTCGGGAAAGCGATCTCAAGCGAGAGAAGCTGCTTTACCTTCTCGGGATTCGGAACGTCGGGATGATCGGGGTCGTCATAAAGCTCTTCGATTGTCGGACGCTCGACAAAGCCGAGATCCTGCGGAATCGGACGGTTGAAGATAAGACGTCCGTAGGTGGCGTCGATAACCGCCGAGTAGACCTTACCCTCGATCTCGCGCTCAACACGCACCTTGATCGCGGCGTGCATTCCGACGAGATGATTTGCGTAGGCCATCGTGACTTCGTTAAAGTCGCGGTAAACGTGCCCCTCGCCGATCTCGCCCTCGCGGTCGATTGTCAGATAGTACGAACCAAGAACCATGTCCTGACCGGGAGTCGTGACCGAACGTCCGTCAGCCGGCTTCAAGAGGTTGTTCGCCGAGAGCATGAGGAATCTCGCCTCTGCCTGAGCCTCGGACGAAAGCGGAACGTGAACCGGCATCTGGTCGCCGTCGAAGTCAGCGTTGAACGCCGTACAAACGAGCGGGTGAAGCTTTATGGCGCGTCCCTCGACAAGTATCGGCTCGAAAGCCTGAATCGAAAGTCTGTGAAGCGTAGGCGCGCGGTTCAGGAGAACAGGATGTTCCTTGATGACGTTCTCAAGAGCGTCCCATACGGCTACGTCTACCTTCTCGACCTTCTTCTTGGCGTCCTTGATGTTGGTGGCCTTCTGGGTCTCGACAAGACGCTTCATGACGAAGGGCTTGAAGAGTTCGAGAGCCATTTCCTTCGGCAGACCGCACTGATAGATCTTGAGATCGGGTCCGACGACAATAACCGAACGTCCGGAATAGTCGACTCGCTTACCGAGCAGGTTCTGACGGAAGCGTCCCTGTTTACCGCGGAGCATCTCTGAGAGTGACTTAAGCGGGCGGTTGTTCGGACCGGTGACCGGCTTTCCGCGGCGTCCGTTGTCGATGAGGGCGTCGACCGCTTCCTGAAGCATACGCTTCTCGTTGCGGATGATTATATCGGGTGCTTTAAGCTCAAGGAGCTTCTTTAAGCGGTTGTTTCTGTTGATGACGCGGCGGTAGAGATCGTTGAGGTCGGACGAAGCGAAGCGTCCGCCGTCGAGCTGAACCATCGCGCGGATGTCCGGCGGGATGACCGGAACGACGTCAAGAATCATCCACTCAGGCTTGTTGCCCGACTTTCTGAACGCCTCGACAACTTCGAGACGCTTGATGATTCTGACCTTCTTCTGTCCCTGAGCCTTAGCGAGTTCGTCGTGAAGCTCGGTCGAGAGCTGTTCGAGATCAAGCTCATGGAGGAGTTCCTTGATCGCCTCCGCGCCCATTCCGACGCGGAAGGAATCCTTGCCCCACTTTTCAACGGCCTCGTCATATTCGCGGCTGTTGAGAAGCTGCATCTTCGCGAGATCGGTCGTACCGGGATCAATGACTATGCTGCTCGCGAAGTAGAGAACCTTTTCGAGAAGTCTCGGAGTGATATCGAGAAGGAGTCCCATTCTCGAAGGAATCGCGCGGAAATACCAGATGTGCGACACCGGAGCGGCAAGCTCGATGTGACCCATGCGCTCGCGGCGGACCTTCTTGGTCGTCACCTCGACTCCGCACTTTTCGCAGATCTTGCCCTTGTGTCTGACGCGCTTGTACTTTCCGCAAAGGCACTCCCAGTCCTTGGTCGGACCAAAGATGCGCTCGCAGAAAAGTCCGTCGCGCTCGGCCTTAAGGGTGCGGTAGTTGATGGTCTCGGGCTTTTTGACCTCGCCGTAAGACCAGCTTCTGATCATTTCAGGAGACGCCAGACCTATTTTAATCGAATCAAATACGTTGTGTTCCATCTATTTCCCTTCTCCCTCACTCATCGTCATCATCGTAGGAATCGCCGCCGAATTCTCCTTCGAAATCGACGTCAACATCGTCATCGTCGCCGTCGGAATAGAGATCGTCCTCGTCAGGATGCTCCTCAGTGAAGCCCTTGCTGATCTCGTCCTCCTCGGCCACGGTCTCACCGATATCCTCGTCAGAGACGTAGTTGGGGATATATTCCTCATCGTCGTCGCCCAGAGTCGAAAGCTCGATCTCCTTGCCCTCGCGGTCAAGCACCTTGACGTCGAGCGCGAGCGACTGAAGCTCCTTGACAAGCACCTTGAAGGCCTCGGGAACGCCCGGAGTCGGGATATTCTGACCCTTGACGATAGCCTCGTAGGTCTTTACGCGTCCCGTGACGTCGTCCGACTTGACGGTCAGGATTTCCTGAAGCGTGTAAGCCGCGCCGTATGCCTCGAGCGCCCAGACCTCCATCTCTCCGAAACGCTGGCCGCCGAACTGCGCCTTGCCTCCGAGAGGCTGCTGAGTGACGAGTCCGTAAGGTCCGGTCGAACGCGCGTGAATCTTATCGTCGACGAGGTGGTGAAGCTTGAGATAGTACATGATACCGACGGTTACGGGGTTATCGAAGGCCTCTCCGGTACGGCCGTCGTAAAGAATCGACTTTCCGTCGATCACGCGGAGCGTGTCCGCGAGTCTGAGTTCCTCGAGATGCACGAGATCCTTGCGCTCGTCGCCGACGATCGGTCTGAGCTGACGCTCGCCCTTGTCGTCGTAGAATTCCTCAAAGAGCTTCTTGCCGTTGACATTCTCGTTCGGAAGAACCTTACGATCCATTCCGGCCTTAAGCATACACTCGGCGATATCCTGCTCGTTCGCGCCGTCGAAGACGGGAGTCATGATCTTCCAGCCGAGCTTTCTGGCCGCGATGCCGAGGTGAACCTCAAGCACCTGTCCGATGTTCATACGCGACGGCACGCCCATCGGGTTAAGCACGATGTCAAGCGGAGTTCCGTCGGCGAGGAAAGGCATATCCTCGGGCGGAAGAATTCTCGAAACGACACCCTTGTTTCCGTGGCGGCCCGCCATCTTGTCGCCGACCGAAATCTTACGCTTCTGAGCGATATAGACGCGGACGACCTTGTTGACTCCGGGCGGAAGCTCGTCCTGATTCTCTCTCGAGAAGACCTTGACGTCGATGACGATACCCGACTCGCCGTGCGGCAGTCTCATTGAGGTATCGCGGACTTCTCTTGCCTTCTCGCCGAAAATCGCGCGGAGAAGTCTCTCCTCGGCGGTGAGCTCGGTCTCGCCCTTGGGAGTTACCTTACCGACGAGAATGTCGCCGGCGCGAACCTCGGTACCCTTACGGATGATTCCGTCGGGGGTGAGATCCTTCAGGGCGTCTTCGCTGACGTTCGGGATCTCGCGGGTGATCTCCTCCGGTCCGAGCTTGGTGTCGCGGGCCTCGTGAGAGTATTCCTCGATGTGGATTGAGGTGTAAACGTCATTTCTGACGAGCTTTTCATTAAGAAGGACGGCGTCCTCGTAGTTGTAGCCTTCCCATGTCATGAAGCCGATAAGGGCGTTCTTACCGAGCGAAATTTCTCCGTTCGAGGTAGCGGGGCCGTCGGCGATTACCTGCTTGACCTCGACGCGCTCGCCGAGATCGACGATAGGCTTCTGGTTCACGCAGGTGCCTTGGTTCGAACGCTTGAACTTGATGAGATGATAAACATCCTTCGTTCCGGCGTCGGTACGGATGACGATCTCGTCAGCGCAGACCTTTTCTACATATCCGGCGTTCTTCGCGCAGACGACGACGCCCGAGTCGACAGCCGCCTTGTATTCCATACCGGTAGCGACGATCGGCTGTTCGGAGACGAGAAGCGGCACCGCCTGCTTCTGCATATTCGATCCCATGAGGGCGCGCGAGTTGTCGTCGTTTTCAAGGAACGGAATATGAGCGGTAGCGACCGACACGACCATCTTCGGCGAGACGTCCATGTAGTCAGCCTCTTCGCGGTTGAACTCGATGATCTCGTTTCTGCGGCGTCCCGAAATACGCTTGTTGACGAAGCGTCCGTTCTCGTCGAGCGGCTCGTTCGCCTGAGCGACCGTGTAGTTGTCCTCGACGTCGGCGGTCATGTAGACAACCTCGTTCGTGACGATTCCGGTCTCCTTGTCGATCTTTCGGTAGGGAGCCTCGATGAAGCCATACTTGTTGATTCTCGCGTAGGTCGCGAGGTAGGAGATAAGACCGATGTTGGGTCCTTCAGGGGTCTCGATAGGACACATACGGCCGTAATGCGTGTAGTGAACGTCGCGGACATCGAACGACGCGCGGTCACGTGAAAGACCGCCCGGGCCGAGTGCCGAGAGACGACGCTTATGAGTCAGCTCAGCCAGCGGGTTGTTCTGATCCATGAACTGCGACAGCGGCGAAGAGCCGAAGAAGTCGCGGATCGCGCTGACAATGTGACGGATGTTGATAAGGGTGTTCGGGGTGAGAGCCTCCGCGTCCTGAGTGGTCATGCGCTCCTTGACGGTCTTGTCCATGCGGGCGAAACCGATGCGCAGCTGATTCTGGAGAAGCTCGCCGACCGAACGGAGACGGCGGTTTCCGAGGTGGTCGATATCGTCTCTCGTGCCGATATTGTTCGCGAGGCAGGTGAGATAGTTGATCGAGGCGAAGATATCGTCCTTGGTGATATGCTTCGGGGAGAGATCAGCGATGCGGTTTTTCGCGATCTTCTTGAACTCGTCAATGTCGCCCTGAGCCTCTTCCATGATCTCGAGCATGACCGAGAGCTTCGCGCGCTCGGGAATGCCGATATCCTTGAGATCGCAGCCGATGACATATTCAGGCTCGATCATGCCGTTTCCGAAGACCTTGACCGAAGTCTCGCCGTCTTCGAGATAGAGCTTTACCTCGTTGACTCCGGCGTGCTCGATCGCCATCGCCTTGTCGTTGTCGAGAATTTCACCCTCTTCGTAAAGCAGCTCGCCGGTGATCGGGGAGATGACCGGCTCGGCCAGCTTGTGTCCGGCGATACGCTTGCCGAGCGCGAGCTTCTTGTCGTACTTGTAGCGGCCGACAGCGGCGAGATCGTAACGCTTGGGATCGAAGAAGAGGTTATTGAGGAGAAGCTGCGCGCTCTCGACAAGCGGAGGCTCGCCGGGACGGAGCTTCTTGTAGATCTCCTTGAGAGCCTCGTCGCCGACCGAGGTGCCGTTCTTCGACGCCTCGTCGTTCATGAGGTCCTTTTCCATCGTCACGACAAGGCGCGGATCCTCGCCGAAATACTTCTTTATCTCGTCATCCGACTCTATGCCGAGCGCACGGATGAGGACGGTTACGGGAATCTTACGGTTCTTATCTATACGCACCCAGAAAATATCGTTAGCGTCGGTCTCGTATTCAAGCCACGCGCCGCGATAGGGAATCACAGTCGTAGCAAAGATCGTCTTACCGGTTTTGTCGATAGAGGTCTCGTAATAGATGCCGGGGGAACGGACGAGCTGTGAAACAATAACGCGCTCAGCTCCGTTGATGATAAAGGTGCCATTATCGGTCATGAGCGGAAAATCGCCCATGAAGACATCCGACTCCTTGACCTCACCCGTGGCCTTGTTGGTCAGTCTGACCTTTACTCGGAGGGGGGCGGCGAAATTGACGTCGCGCTCCTTGCACTCCTCTTCAGGGTACTTGGGGGTGGGGTCGATGCTGTAGTCAAGAAATTCGATAATGAGGTTGCCCGAGTAGTCGGTTATCGGGGAGACGTCGCGGAGAACCTCGCGGAGTCCCTCATCCATAAACCACTTGTACGACCTCTTCTGAACCTCGATGAGATCAGGCATTTCCAGAGTATCGCCTATCTTGGCGAAGCTCATTCTTTCGGTCTTGCCAAGCATCGTGGGTTTGACCATCATTGAAACAATCACTCCATTCAACAAAATTGACATCCGGGTCATTTCTTCCACACCGCGCTCATAAAGTCATCAGAAAAAAACAATGTCGGCGGCCAAAAACAAACAAATGTGCATACTCTTAGCGATTATAATGCAGTATATTATTATAGCACACTACGATCTTTTTGTCAAGTGTTTTGAGGAATATTTTTCTGTGATTTATCACAAAAAAGACGTCCCGCAGACGCCAAAAAATCGTCAGAAAAGATTTTTTGATTTTTTTTCAAAAAAGACTTGATATTTTGAGAATTTTGTGGTATGATATATAGAGAAACGCTTTCTATGCTATCTATCCGATCGGGAGACATCCCGACGCTTAACTTTTAAGGAGGTGAACAGTTTGCCGAACATAAAATCCGCCAAGAAGCGCGTCCTCGTAAGCGAAGCCAAGACCATGCAGAACAAGATGCTCAAGACCGCGCTCAAGACTTCTATGAAGAAGTATGAGCAGGCTCTCGCAGCAGGCGATAAGGCAGCCGCAGAGGAGACCTACAAGGCAGCAGTCAAGAAGATCGATCAGGCAGTCGCCAAGGGACTTCTTCACAAGAACAACGCTGCCAGAAAGAAGAGTAATTACACCGTTAAGCTCAACAAGCTCGGTGCGTAAGCTCCCATATGTAACATTGGTGATGATTCATTTCATCACCTTTTTACTTTCAGTAACCTAGTACGCGGCCTCATCCGCTTTTCCGGCGGCAATCAGCCGACCTCGTCCGTCGTAGACGAAGAGAAAGCCGTCCGCGCGGACAATCCTCAGGCTGCAGACCTCGCCCTCAATCGAAACCTCCGCGCCGGAAAACCCGAGATCTGACGCGGTTTTCAGTGCCGCCGCGGTCACGTCCGCGTCGTCGGCGTCGCCCGAAAAATCCCCGCCGCGTAAGAAGAACAGATCCGAAAAGGATCCGTCGTCTCCCGAAAACCGCAGAATCAGATTGTCGGCCTTCATAACATATCCTTCATCACCACGCACAAGCGGCGGAAGCCCGCTCACGCCAGGTAGTAATGACGCGGCCGAGCTTTTCGCTGCGGCGTAAATGAACCTTTCGGGTATATCCGGCCCGTTGCCGGTCTCTGTGTCCGACGGAAAAAAGCGTTCGATCCGCTCGCTTATATCCCCGCCGTCCGCGGCCAGAGTGAAAAACTCGGCCGCCAGCGTCACAGCGTCGGGATAATCGACCTTACCGTACCTGAGCTGCCCCGCGTAGTCGGCGAGCGTTTCAAGCAGCTCAGACCCACAGTCGAGCCGTCCGACGGCGTTGCCGAAGCGGAGCGCGGCCGATATCCTGTCGTCGTCGCGCACGGCCGACGCATAGCTTTCGAGCGAGTCGGCGCACTCGTAGAGAGCCGACGTCCTCGCGCCGCTTTCAAGACGATCAAGCCGCCGCTCGGCGGACGACAGCGACACCGCCGAAATTATCAGCGCAAAAAGAAGCCCGAAGACGAGCAAATACGCCCGTCCCGCGTCCCGGAGCGAATTCCGGGTACTCATGAATCCATTCATCACATCATCCCCCGGAATTATGGTGTCCCCGCCGCTCCGGAATGATACCTTCCACATAAAGGAAACAAAAAAAATGAAAGACATAAACATCGTCCTCGTCGAGCCGGAGATCCCGCAGAACACCGGCAATATCGCCCGCACCTGCGCGGCGACCGGAGCGTCGCTACATCTTGTGAAGCCGCTCGGTTTTGAGATCGACGACCGCAAACTGAAGCGCGCCGGACTCGACTACTGGGACAAGCTCGACATCACATATTACGAAAATCTCGCGGATTTTTTCGAAAAGAATCCCGAAGCCGCCTTCTACTGCTTCACGACCAAGGCAAAGCACTGCTATACCGATATAGTCTATCCCGAAAAGGTCTTTCTGATGTTCGGCAAAGAGACAAAAGGACTTCCCGAGGAGCTGCTTTTTGAAAACCACGACCGCTGCGTGAGGATCCCGATGCGCGACACGCTCCGTTCGCTGAATCTATCAAACTCGGCCGCGATCGCGGTATACGAGGTTCTGAGGCAGCGGAACTTCGCCGGACTCCGCGAGGACGGCGAACTCACGAAATACAGCTGGGACGACGCGAAAGGAAACAGCATATGAAAAACGCGGAACTTTACTACTTTAACAGCGCGGAGCTTCTCGAATGCCCGCTCTGGGACGAAATACGCAATCTAATCTGGATGATCGAAATCCGCAAAAACCGCATCTTCGCGGTCTCGCCGGAGGATCATTCCTGCAAGACCTACACAATGCCGAGCCTTGTCGGCTGGATCGCGCTCCGCGACGACGGAACACTCTACGCCGCGCTGAAGGACGGAATCTATATATTCGATCCCGACAGCGTGCGGCTCGAATTCATCGCTCATCCTGAGCCGGACATGAGATTCCGCTACAACGACGGGCATATTGACCCAGAAGGACGTATTCTCGTCGGCACTAAGGGCGATTCTGAGACAATGGAAGGTCAGGGCGGACTCTATCAGTGCCGCGGCAAAGAATGGCGCAAGCTGATACACGGCACGACCACCGCGAACGGAATGGGATTCTCGCCAGATCTTTCGACCTTCTACTTTATAGACACGCCGTCGAAGAATATCTATGCGTACAGCTACGATCACGCGACCGGAGACGTATCGGACGAACGGATCTTCGCGACGCTCACCGACGGCGGAATGCCCGACGGAATGTGCGTCTTCCCCGACGGAAGAATCTGCGTCGCCGAATGGAACGGCGGCAAGGCCGCGATATTTAGTCCCGACGGAAGCCTTGACGAGCTTATTATGCTCCCCGTTACAAACGTCACATCCTGCTGTCTCGCGAATGACCACCTCTTCATCACGACCGCGAAGCACAAGGAAAAGTACGAGCCGACCGCCGGAGGACTCTTCACGGTCAAGGTCTTAAACGCTTGACTGCAAATGATTTTCAGCGGTGTGACGCGCGAAATGTCAACGCCGGACGGCAGTTCGTGAATAAAGACAAGCTCGCTGAGATCCGCAAAATCGCGTTCCGCGCGAGACGCGCGGGAAGAGCAGTTTTTTTGCCATGCCGCACTCCATGCGTATCATAAACAGCCTCGCTGAAGGCGCGGGAGCGCGGCATTTCGTAAAATCCCACGATGGGCGCGAAGCGCGGCAAACGCCGCGCTCCGCGTGTTCCGGCGCGCCGCGGCACGCCGGAACGGCTCGCGTCCGGGCGGCTTCGCCGCCCGGACGCGAGGGCAGGTTGCGCGTTCACGCGCGCAATCGACTTCGCTTCGCAAAGTCGACGCCGCTTCGCGCCGCCTGCATTCCTCCTGTCCGAACCTCTCACAAAACAAATGAGCCGACGCGTCCGCGCCGACTCATTTGTCATAAGACCTGCCTCCGGTAACCCGACTTGACTTACAAGTCGTGAGTTTCACCGCGCAGGTCTTTTTTGTGTCTTATTTGATATCGACAGTGACCGTCTTGCCGATTTTGCTCGCGGCGGCCTTCATGACGAGGCGGATTGATCTCGCGATCTTTCCGTGACGTCCGATGACCTTTCCCATATCGTCCTCGGCAACGTGAAGCTCAAGAATCACATTGTTGCCGCGGGTCTTCCCGGTAACGGATACCTCGTCAGGAGAGTCCACTATGACCTTCGCGATGTCGGTGAGAACCTGCTTCAAGTCAATCATGGCTTACCTCCGCCGCTCAGTCGATCGCGCCGGTCTTCTTGAGAAGAGCTCTTACGGTATCGGTCGGCTGCGCGCCGTTAGCGATCCACTTCTTTGCCTTCTCAGCGTCGATCTTGACCTCGATCGGATCGGTCATGGGATTGTAGGTGCCGATGACCTCGATGAAACGTCCGTCGCGCGGATAACGCGAGTCAGCCGCTACAACACGGTAGCAGGGATTCTTCTTCGCGCCGATTCTGGTGAGTCTGAGTTTAACTGCCATTTTGATTTTTCCTCCGAAAATGTGTGATTTTAATTTTTTATATTTGAAAACCGTTGATAACGGGATTTTCCTTAAAACGGGAGGCGGAAGCCGCCCTTCTTGCCGAAGCGTTTTCCTCCGGTCATCGATGAGAATTTCTTCATCATCTGCTTCATCTGGTCGTACTGCTTCAGAAGACGATTGACGTCCTCGACCTTCATTCCGCTTCCGAGCGCGATGCGGCGTTTTCTCGACGCGCTGATTATCTCAGGCTTGTCGCGCTCCTCAGGGGTCATCGAGAGGATTATCGCCTCGATGCGGTCAAGCTGTCTCTCATCCACCTTGACGTCCTTCAGCGCGGCCGTGTTGACTCCGGGAATCATTCCCATCAGCTGGTCAAGCGATCCCATTCCGCGAACCTGCTTGAACTGTTCGAGGAAGTCGGTCAGAGTGAAGCTCTGCTCGCGCATCTTGCGTTCAAGCTCGGCCGCCTGCTTGTCGTCGAAATTCTGCTGCGCCTTTTCGATCAGCGAAAGCACGTCGCCCATGCCGAGGATTCTCGACGCCATGCGGTCGGGATAGAACGGCTCGATCATATCGAGCTTCTCACCCGTTCCGACAAACTTGATCGGCTTTCCGGTGACGTGACGCACCGATAACGCCGCGCCTCCGCGCGTGTCGCCGTCAAGCTTCGTCAGGATGACTCCGGTGATATCAAGAAGATTATTGAACGACTCAGCGACGTTGACGGCGTCCTGGCCGGTCATCGCGTCGACGACGAGCAGAATCTCGGTCGGCTCGACCGCCGCCTTGATATCCTTAAGCTCGTTCATCAGAACCTCGTCGATGTGAAGACGTCCGGCGGTGTCGATGAAGACCATGTCGTGTCCATGCTTTTTCGCGTGCTCGATGCCGGCCTTTGCGATCTCGACGGGGCTTACTTTGTCGCCCATCTGGAAAACGGGGATTTCAAGCTGCGAGCCGACAACCTCAAGCTGCTTTATAGCGGCGGGACGGTAGATATCACAGGCGACGAGAAGCGGACGCTTGCCCTGCTTCTTGTACATTCCGGCGAGCTTCGCGGCGTGAGTGGTCTTACCCGCGCCCTGAAGACCGACCATCATGACGATTGTCGGGGGCTTCGGCGAGATATTAAGCTTTGCCTGCGTGCCGCCCATGAGGGTGCAGAGTTCCTCGTTGACGATCTTGACGATCTGCTGAGCCGGCATAAGGCTTTCGAGAACCTCACTGCCGACCGCGCGGTCGGTGACCGACTTTATGAAGTCCTTGACGACCTTGTAGTTGACGTCGGCTTCAAGCAAAGCGAGCTTTATCTCACGCATCCCGGCCTTTACATCGGCCTCAGTGAGCTTGCCCTTGCCTCTTATTTTCTTGAACGCCTCGGTCATCTTATCGACTAAGCCCTGAAACATCGCGCCCTCCCGGATTTTTAGATGGTAATGTTTTTCAATCTCTCAATTACAGCCGAAATCTCGCGGCCTGTCCGCTCATCAGCGGCGTCCCTGACCGATTCAAGGCGTGCCGTGATATCGGAAAGCTCCTTATCGATCTCATGGAACTTCGCGGCGAGCCCGAGCTTCTCTTCATATATATAAAGCTGGCACTTGGCCTTTTCGATACGGTCTCGCACACCCTGACGAGTGATATCGGTGTCCCCCGCGATTTCGGCGAGCGAAAGGTCTTCGTCATAATAGAGTCTGACGGCCTCGCGTTTTTCTGGGCTTAAAAGTTCGCCATAGAAGTCGAGCAGCAGGCTGACTTCAAGATCCTTTTCACGCGGCATATCGACGCTCCTTTTTGCTGTAAAGGAAATTACATTACAAGTATACCACACTTTTCTCGGTTTGTCAAGGGGGTTATCAAAATTTTTTTTGACTTTTTTTCAAAAACCCCTTGACAAAGGCGATGAAAAGTGATATAATATTATCCGTCCTAGGGGTATAGCTCAGTTGGTAGAGCAGCGGTCTCCAAAACCGCGTGTCCAGAGTTCGAGCCTTTGTGCCCCTGCC
>CAKSVM010000078.1 GCA_934503195.1 uncultured Eubacteriales bacterium | reverse complement strand
CCCTCCCCCTGTGGGGGAGGTGGCCGCGAAGCGGCCGGAGAGGGAACGAACGTTTACCCGGAGCTTTGCTCAGAGGTATTTCCGTCCCGCTCCGGCTCTCGCAAACGATTACTGAATCCATTACCCGGGTGGGTATAAACAGACGTGTCCGATAATCCTCACGATTTTCCGATGAAGCTTGGGGTACCGGACGGGTCTATATAAAACGAAATCTGACTTAATTATATTACATAAGGAGAAAAACAATGAAAGTAACAGTATGTATCGGTTCTTCCTGCCACATCAAAGGCTCGCGTCAGGTCGTCGGGTCGCTTCAGGAGCTTATCGCGAAGAACAACCTCGGAGACAAGGTCGAACTCGGCGGAACCTTCTGCATGGGTCGCTGTCAGGAGGGGGTCTGCGTCACTGTGGACGATGAGTTCCACTCGGTCAGCCCTGAGACGGTCGAGGACTTCTTCAACAATGAAATCAAGGCTAAGGCCTGAGGCGCGGCTATGATTTACGTCGAAGTCTGCGTCGGCAGCTCATGTCATCTCAAGGGCGCGCCCGAGATAGTCGAAAAGCTCCAGAAAAAGATCGCCGACAACAAGCTTGAGGACGATATCATCCTCACCGGAAGCTTCTGCACCGGAAAATGCAACCGCGTCGGTGTGACGATCACGGTCGGAGACGATATCCACACCGGAATCACTCCCGATGGGTTCGATAAATTCTGGGACGAGACGATAATCCCCGCGCTCAGAAAATCGGAGGAATGATATGTCAAACTGTCTTACCCTTAAAAAATCCAACTGCAAGAACTGCTACAAATGTATCCGCCACTGTCCGGTCAAGTCGATAAGATTCTCCGGAAATCAGGCGCATATAATCGGCAACGAATGTATTCTCTGCGGACAATGCTTTGTCGTATGTCCACAGGACGCGAAGCAGATCGTCGATGAGACCGAGAAGGTCCGCGTCCTTATCCAGTCCGGCGACCCGGTTTATGTCAGCCTCGCGCCGTCCTTCATCGCGAACTACGAGGGGATCGGAATCGAGGGAATGCGCGCCGCGCTGAAAAAGCTCGGCTTCGCCGACGTCGAGGAGACCGCGATCGGCGCGACTATCGTCAAGCGCGAATACGATCGTCTGCTCTCCGAGGGCGGCCGCGACATAATAATCTCGTCCTGCTGCCACTCTATAAATCTGCTTATCCAGAAGTATTTCCCGGCCGAGCTGCCCGATCTCGCCGACGTAATGTCGCCGATGCAGGCGCACTGCTCGGACATCAAGAAACGCTTCCCGAACGCGAAGACCGTCTTCATCGGCCCCTGTGTCTCGAAAAAGGACGAGGCCGAGCATTACGGAAGCATCGTCGATGCCGTTCTCACATTCGAGGAGCTGACAAAGTGGCTCGAGGCCGAGCACATCACGCTCACGCCCGATATGGATCACAGTCCCGAGAGCCGCGCGAGATTCTTTCCGACAACCGGAGGAATTCTCAAGACGATGGCTCAGAGCGCGCCGGGATACCGCTATCTCGCGATCGACGGCGTCGAAAACTGCAAAGCCGCGCTCCGCGATATCGAAAACGGAAAGATCCACAAGTGCTTCATCGAAATGTCGGCCTGCGTCGGAAGCTGCATCGGCGGCCCGGTAATGGAGAAGTACAAGCGCGAGCCGGTGGCTGACTATCTCGCCGTCGCCGACTACGCGGGCGAGAAGGATTTCGATGTCAAGCAGCCCGATTCGCTCTCGATCCGCAAGACCTTTGAGCCGATCGAACTCCGCAACGTCACTCCGAGCGAGGCCGAGATCCGCGAGGTGCTGAAGAAGATGGGCAAGACCAAGCCCTCAGACGAGCTGAACTGCGGTTCCTGCGGCTACAACACCTGCCGCGAGAAGGCGATCGCGATCTGCCACGGCAAGGCCGAGATCTCGATGTGCCTGCCTTACCTTAAAGAAAAGGCCGAGAGCTTCTCGGACTGCATCGTCAGCAACACACCGAACGGAATCATCGTCGTCAACGAGGCACTCGAGGTTCAGCAGATCAACGACGCCGCGAGAAAGATCATGAATATCCGCGCGGCTTCGGATATCCTCGGCGATCAGGTGATCCGGATCCTCGATCCCACGCCCTTTGTCAAGGTGCTTGAATCGAAGCGCGCGCTCCGCGACCAGCAGGTTTATCTCGCGGAATACGACCGCTATGTCGAGCAGTCGATCATCTACGACACGACCTTCCATATGCTCCTGTGCATCATGCGCGACGTCACCGACGAGGTGAATGAGAAGGAGAAGAAGGAGAGCATACGGAATCAGACCGTCGAGATAGCCGACAAGGTCGTCGACAAGCAGATGCGCATCGTTCAGGAGATCGCGTCGCTCCTTGGCGAGACGGCCGCCGAGACCAAGATCGCCCTCACGAAACTGAAGGAGAGTATTTCCGATGAATGATCTCTGCGCCGAAATCGGCTACAAAAGCATCAATCACATCGGCGAACAGCTCTGCGGCGACCATGTCGATATCGTCGAGCAGAGCGACGACTCGACCGTCATCGTCCTTGCCGACGGACTCGGCTCGGGCGTCAAGGCGAGCATTCTCTCGACTCTGACCTCGAAGATCATCTCGACGATGATGGCTCAGGGGCTGACGCTCGAGGACTGCGTCGAGACGATCGCGCAGACTCTGCCGATCTGCTCGGTGCGCGGCGTCGCCTATTCGACCTTTACGATTCTTCATCTCGTGAACAATTCCGAGATGGAGCTTATCCAGTACGACAACCCGATGGTCATCCTTCTGCGCGACGGTCAGAACTACGACTATCCGAAGACCGAGATGAACATCGGCGGCAAGAAAATTTACAAATCGGTCATAAGACTCACCGAGAACGATATCTTCATCGCGATGAGCGACGGCTGTCCGCACGCGGGAATCGGACTCGCCTACAACTTCGGCTGGAAGCGCGAGGACATAATCGCCTTCATGGAGGCCGTGGTCGCCGGCGGACACACCGCGAAGAATCTCTCGACGATCCTCATTGACGAGGTGAACAAGATCTACGGCGAAAAGCCGGGCGACGACGCGACGGCGTGCGTTGTCAAAATCAGAAAGCGCGAGCCGATGAATCTCCTCTTCGGCCCGCCGTCAAACCGCGACGACTGCGACCGGATGATGTCGCTCTTCTTCTCAAAGGCCGGAAAGCACATAATCTGCGGCGGAACGACCTCGTCAATCGCGGCGAAATATCTCGGAAAGCCGATAAAGGCGAGCCTGAATTTCGCCCGGAGCGATATCCCGCCGACGGCCGAGATTGAGGGTGTCGATCTCGTCACCGAGGGTGTCATAACGGTCAACCGCGTCGTCGAGTACGCGAAGGACGTTCTTGGCGAAAACAAGCTCTACGAGAAGTGGAGCTATGGTCACGACGGCGCGTCGATGATCTGCCGTCTTCTCTTTGAGGAGGCGACCGATATCAATTTCTATGTCGGCCGCGCGGTCAACCCGGCGCATCAGAATCCCGATCTGCCGATAAACTTCAACATCAAGATGAATCTTGTCGAGGAGCTTTCAAAGTGCCTTCGTCAGATGGGAAAACGGATAAAGGTAAGTTATTTCTGATTTCGGAAAGGAAAAAAATGAGAAAATTCGATACCAAAGTCCAGCATCTCAAATACAAGGTCCTGCGCGAGGTCGCGCGTCAGGCGTGGGCGGGAACTCTCGCCGAAAACGCTATTGACATTCCGAAGATCATCGTCCCCGGAAAGATTCCGACAATGCGCTGCTGCGTCTACAAGGAGCGCGCTATTCTGGCTGAGCGCGTCAAGATCGCGATGGGCGGAGACAAGGACAATCCGAACGTGATCGAGGTGATCGACATCGCGTGCGATGAGTGTCCGATGGGCGGCTATGAGGTTCTGAGTGCCTGCCGCGGATGTCTCGCGCACAGATGCGAGGACGTCTGCCGCTTCGGCGCGATCAGCTTTGACGAGAATCACGTGGCGCATATCGACAAATCGAAGTGCCGCGAGTGCGGTCAGTGCGCGAAGGTCTGCCCCTACAGCGCGATTCACGGCTACAAGCGTCCCTGCGAGACGGCCTGCAAGGTCAAGGCGATCTCGATGGGCGAGGACAAACAGGCCTGCGTTGACAACTCGAAGTGTATCTCCTGCGGCGCGTGCGTCTATCAGTGTCCGTTCGGAGCGATCACCGACAAGTCTTTCATTCTGAGCGTCATCGACATGATAAAGGGCAGCGAGAAGAACACGAAATACAAGGTTTTCGCGGTCGTCGCGCCGTCGATTTCGAGCCAGTTCACCTACGCGAAGCTCGGTCAGGTCATTTCGGGACTCAAGGAACTCGGATTCCACACGGTCATCGAGGCCGCGCTCGGAGCCGACATGGTCGCTGAGGCCGAGTCGAAGGAGCTTGCCGAAAAGGGCTTCTTAACCAGCTCGTGCTGCCCGGCCTTCGTCGATTACATCGATAAGAATTTCCCGAAGCTTAAGGAATTCGTCTCGCACAACCTGTCGCCTATGGCGACGATCGCGAAGTACATAAAGGAGCATGAGGATCCCTGCAAGGTCGTCTTCATCGGCCCGTGCACCGCAAAGAAGATGGAAGTTCAGAAGGACGCCGTGAAGCCTTACGTCGACGCGGCGATGACCTTTGAGGAGCTTCAGGCTCTGTTTGACAGCCGCGATATCGACATCACGACGCTTTCCGAGGACGTTCTTGACAACGCGTCGTATTTCGGACGGATTTTCGCGCGCTCGGGCGGACTTTCGGACGCGGTTGCCGAGGGAATCAAGGAGCAGGGACTCGACTTCATCCTCAAGCCCTGCGCCTGCGACGGAATCGAGGAGTGCAAGATCGCGCTCCTACAGAAGCAGCGCGGCAAGCTCGACGCGAACTTCATCGAGGGCATGGCCTGTGTCGGCGGCTGTATCGGCGGCGCGGGATGCCTCACCCACGGCGAAAAGAACAAGGCCGAGGTCGACAAGTACGGCCGCGAGGCGTTTGAAAAGACGATCTCCGCCGCGCTTTCGATGCTGAAATAAATCCGGATCGCACAGGCTTGCCCTGTGCGATTTTGGAATTTACGGAGGAAAGTTATGAGATCAAAGAGATTTTACGGTGTTATCGCGCTGATAATTTCGGCGTCGGTGTTTTTCGGCGCGGGCGAGGCGGCTCTTGCCGCCGGAACTGCCGCTGAGACGTCGGTTTCCGGACAGAGTCAGCGTTCTGTGGTCGATTCGTATCTGTCGCGCGCGGCGGGATTCATTAACAAAAAAGTTACATCTCCGTCGGTCGGGAGCATCGGCGGGGAATGGGCGGTTCTCGGACTTTCGAGAGCGGATTATGACGTTCCGGACGGGTATTTCGAGGGATATCTTTCGCGCACCGGCGATTATGTGGTCGAAAAGAAGGGGATACTTTCGGCGAGAAAGTACACCGAGTATTCGCGGCTGATTCTCGCGCTGACCTCGCTCGGGGTCGACGCGCGGGATTTTCGCGGATATGATCTGACGCTTCCGCTCGGCGACTTTGACGCGACGATAAAGCAGGGGACGAACGGCGCGGTCTTCGCGCTCCTCGCGCTCGACTCGGGAGATTATCCGATGCCCGAAAATCCCGACGCGAAGGTTCAGGCGACACGTTCGATGTATGTCGATCTCATTCTTTCAAGGCAGAATCCCGACGGCGGCTGGAGCGTGACATTTGGCGAAAACGAGAAATCCGACGCCGACATGACGGCGATGGTTCTCCAGAGTCTTGCAAATTACGTCAAGCGCGACGACGTTAAGGCGGCGGTTGACGCGGGATTTTCGTATCTTTCGGAGATTCAGCTCGGAAGCGGCGGATTTTCGTCGAACGGCGTGGAGAACTGCGAGAGTGTTTCACAGGTGATAATCGCGCTTTCGGCGTACGGAAAAAAGCCCGACGATCCCGATTTTGTCAAGAACGGAAAGACTCCGCTCGACGCGCTGAAGACCTTCCAGACGCCCGACGGCGGGTTTCTGCACACGGCGGAGTCGAAAAGCTCGAATCTGATGGCGTCGGAGCAGGCTCTGTGCGCGCTTTCGGCGGCAAAACGGCTTGAGTCAGGCGGGAAGAGCTTTTACGATATGTCGGACGCTTTGTCGGTTTCGGGGGATTTTTCAAAGTTCCCGGGGCGCGACGATGAGGTGAAAAAGCGTGAAGTCGGCGAAAAAATCACATTTTCGGACGTTCCGGAATCGGACGCCGGATTTATGGCGATCTCGGAGCTTTCAACGCGCGGGATAATCAATGGGCGCGGCGGCGGACTTTTCGCGCCGGACGGACAGATGACACGCGCCGAGTTCTGCGCGATCGTCGTCCGCGCGCTCGGATTTGAGACTGATAGAAAGTCAGCGTCAGAGCTTGATTTTTCGGACGTTCTAGAATCCGACTGGGCGTATCTGTATGTGAAAAAAGCGGCCTCGAAGGGGATAGTCAACGGAATCGGCGGTCGACTTTTCGCGCCGTCGGGGACGATCACCCGCGAGACGGCGGCCGTGATGGTCTGCCGCGCGGCAAAGCTCTGCGGACTTGACACGACGCTTTCGGAGCGCGCGGTGATCGACATTCTCTCACAGTTTTCCGACTACCGGAAGTCGTCGGACTGGGCACTCGGGGGGCTCGCGGTCTGCGTGAACTACGGGATTCTCGACGAGTCCGAGATTCTTTTACGTCCGTTGGACGCGATCACGCGCCGCGAGGTCGCGATGATGCTTTTCGAACTTCTTGAAAGGACTGAACTTTTATGAAAAAACTGATTTCGGCGATTCTCTGCCTCGCGATGATTTTCGCGGTCGTTGGCTGCGGTGACGCCGCGGGCGGGAGCACGGGGACTGTCGAGGTCGTCGTCCCCGAGGGAAAGCCGGCTCCGGTCGACGATCTGACCATCTCGGACGAGGAATTTTCCTGCACGATCTCGATCTCCTGCGCCACGATAAACGACAATCTCTCAAAGCTTGACACCGAAAAGGCCGAGCTTGTCCCCGAGGACGGCTGGATTCTGAAGGCGGTCGGGGTGAAATTCTACGACGGCGAGAGCGTTTTCAATCTCCTGCGGCGCGTCTGCAAGGAGAATAAGATTCACATGGAGTTTTCGAACACGCCGATCTATTCCTCGGCTTATATCGAGGGGATCGGGAATCTCTACGAATTCGACTGCGGCGAGCTTTCGGGCTGGATGTACAGGGTCAACGGCTGGTTCCCGAATTACGGCTGTTCGCGGTATAAGCTGTCCGACGGCGATGTTGTCGAATTCGTCTACACCTGCGACCTCGGAAAGGACGTCGGCGGCGAATTTTCGGGAAATCACGACGAGTAATGTAAATATTCAGTGAATAATTCACAAACGCTCTTGACAAATATTGTTGCTATATTGTATAATTGAATCGGCATCGCCGGACGGCGTCACTTTCTCTCACAGGTGATGTCGGATGGCGGTGTTAATTTTTTATTTTAAGGAGAAAGCATGAAAAAAATCATCGCTGCTCTGCTCGGTGTTTCGCTCACGCTCGGGCTGAATTCATGTGAGAACACACAATTGGAAAACAACAAAGGCAAGCTTACCCCGATTGTAAAGGCTGAGCGTCCGGTTCCGGCCGAGGTCGACCTGACGCTGGCGACCGATGAGATTCTCGGAAAGTACATCGGCGACATGGACAGGCTTAAGGACGAGATTAAGTCGCACAAGTCGGAGGTCGTCCCTTCGGGAACCGTCTGGTACGTTTCGGAAAAGGGACAGAACTCGAACGACGGAAAGTCGGAGAAAACCCCGCTTGCCACCCCCGATATGGTAAAGCCGAAGTCGGGCGACACGGTGCTCTTCGAGCGCGGAAGCGAATTCAGAATGGGCTTCAAACTCGTCGGCGGGGTCAGCTACTCGACCTACGGCGAGGGTGAAAAGCCGATCTTCATCGGCTCGTGGGCGGCAAACGACGCGGCTCTCTGGAAGGAAACCGATGCCGAAAACGTCTACGAATTCGCCTATGACGTCCCCGAGGGACTTGACGTCGGCCAGATCGTCTTTGACGACGGCAAGGCGTGGGGAATCAAGGTCATGAAGCTCAACAACGAGGACAAGCGCGTCGATCAGGGCGAGTGCTTCAACGGAATCGAGAGCTTCAACAACGGAACCGATGCTTTCGCCGGATACGCCGATCTCAAGTCGGATCTCGAGTTCTACTGCGACCGGAAGGAAGCGAAGTGCTATCTTTACTCGGCAAAGGGAAATCCGGCCGAGCGGTTTGAGTCGATCGAGGTCGTGAAAAAGGGGAATCTCGTCTCGGGTGAGGCGAAGAAGGTCACGATCGAGGATCTTGTCTTCAAATACTGCGGAAGCCACGGAATCGGCGTCGGAAACGCCACTGACTTCACGGTCCGCTACTGCGAATTCTACTACATAGGCGGTTCGATTCAGGGCTACGGAATCTTCGACAGGGCGCATCCGACGCGCTTCGGAAACGCCGTAGAGAACTGGATGAACTGCGAGAATTTCACGATCGATCACTGCTACGCGAGCCAGATCTACGACTGCTGCTTCACGACTCAGTGGCAGGGCGACTCAAAGGGCGCGGACGTTGTGATGAAGAATGTAAAGTTCACGAACAATATCAGCGAGTACTCGAACACCGGACTTGAGGTCTGGATGAGCGACAACGTCGGATATCCCGACGCCGAGTTCAAATTCGAGGATTTCGACTGTTACGGGAACTACACCTACAGGAACGGTTTCGGCTGGAGCCATCAGAGACCGAAAAAGAACGCGAATTTCTTCTACGGCGGAACGAATCACAACTCGACGCAGCATTACAACTCGGTTTTCCACGACAACGTGAATCTCTTCGCGACGAGTACCGGACTTCTGGCGCACTTCACTAACGGCGAGCCGGGCGGACACACCTTCCGCGACAATGTGTGGTTCATGGAATACGGAAAGCTTCTGGCGAAGAGTTCGGTTCTTAAGGACGGACTTCCGACGTCGGGCAACTTCGATTACCTCTACACGTGGGACGGAATCGCCGACGCGCAGGCAAACGGAATCGAGAAGGGAACGAAGTTCTACGCGACGCTCCCCGAGGGAATGGATTCGCTTCCCGAGCGCGAAATTCCGCGCGAGACCTTTGAGGAATACATGACCTACGAGCCGGTTTACGAGTACACGGTGCCTTCCGGTGCGGTCTATCCGGTTCAGGTCATAAAGCCGACCGCGATCGACGAAAACCGTGAATATCCGCTGATCGTTTATCTTCACAACGAGTTCCAGGCCGGCAAGGAAGGCGTGACCGACGAGGGACTTTCGATAAAGCAGTTCAGGGACTCGCTCCCCGAAGCGGCGTATAATGCCGAAAAGGACTGCGTCATTCTCGTCATGCGCTCGTATGACAAGAACTGGGGACTCGGCGAGCCGGGGACTGAGATGACGCTTTCGGGCGAGCCGGCCGTGCTTTCGGATCTCGACTCGCTGGTCGATCTCGTGGCCGACGGCGGAGCCGGGGTGAAGATCGACAAAACGAAGCTTTCGCTCGCGGGCAACTGCTCGGGCGCGAACGGCGTTCTGGAGCTTCTCAGCGCGCATCCGGACAAATATTTCCGCGCGCTCGCGGTATCTAACGACATTGTCGGCGGCGTGAAGACCGGGACGACAGAGCTTAAAATCTATCACGGAAAGCTTGACGACAAGGTTACGAGCGAAAAGGCCGGGGCTTACGCCGACGAGATCGGCGCGGAGTTCACCGATTTTGAGCGTGAGGACCGCATGATCGCGCACCGGATGAAGAATGAGCTTGACTGGCTGATCGGCGATTGATCAGTTTTTGTGAAGCTTACATTCACGTGGATTTGTAAACTGTCACACAACGAACCTCCCGCCGTCACATAACGGCGGGAGGTTTTTGACAAAAAATTCAAAGAATGCTCTTGAATTTTCCGCTCGGTTTATGTTATAATAAATCAAATGAAGGCGTAGTGGCGTCTAAAAACGGAGGTATCTGACAATGAGCGAAATTCTTGATCTTATTAAATCCAGACGGAGCGTGCGGAGCTACAAGTCCGACGCGGTTCCGGGAGAAATGCTCGACAGGATCGTCGAGGCGGGACTCTGGGCGGCGAGCGGAATGAACCGTCAGAGCGTGATAATTCTCAAGGTGACCGACAAGGCTCTCCGCGACGAGCTTTCGGCGATGAACGCGGCGGTGATGGGGCGCGAAGGCTCCGACCCGTTCTACGGCGCGCCGGATGTGCTGGTCGTTCTCGGCGCGAAGGATATGCCGACGTATATTTACGATGGAAGTCTGGCGATGGGCAACATGATGCTCGAGGCGCACGAGCTCGGACTAGGTTCCTGCTGGATTCACCGCGCCAAAGAAGTATTCGAGACGAAGCGCGGTCGCGAAATTCTCGAAAAGCTCGGCGTGAAGGGCGATTACGAGGGAATCGGAAATCTCATCGTCGGCTACACGGCGGGCGAGTATCCGGCGGCGAAGCCGAGAAATCCCGGCAGAGTGTTTGAGGCTTGAGAGAGGACAGTATTTAAGATGAATGAAGTAAAAAAACCACAGAAACCGCTGATATTCTACTATTTGATCGTGCTTCTGGTGATGTTCCTTCTGAATCTGCTGGTCGTTCCGACGGTCAGGCAGATGAAGATTCAGGAGGTTGATTACGGAACCTTCATGCGGATGACCGAGAATTCCGAGATCGGAAAGGTCATGGTCGAGGACAATCAGATCCTCTTCACCGACAAATCCGAAAAGAACATTTACAAGACCGGACTCATGAACGACCCGGGGCTTGTCGAGCGGCTTTACAAGTCCGACGCGCAGTTTTCGAGCGAGATAATCGAGCAGATGTCGCCGCTGGCGAATTTCATTCTCACATGGGTGCTGCCGATCGTGATTTTCGCGGCTTTGGGGCAGTTCCTGTCAAAGCAGATGATGAAGCGGATGACGGGCGGCGACTCGTCGATGATGTTCAATCTCGGCAAGAGCAACGCGAAGGTTTATGTCAAGTCGTCGGGCGGAATCAAATTTGACGATGTCGCGGGCGAGGACGAGGCGAAGGAGAATCTCGCCGAGATCGTAAGCTACCTTCACGATCCGAAGAAATACGAGACGATCGGCGCGAAGATGCCGAAGGGTGTGCTTCTCGTCGGCCCTCCCGGCACGGGTAAGACGATGCTGGCGAAGGCGGTCGCGGGCGAGGCGGACGTTCCGTTCTTCTCGATGTCGGGTTCCGAATTCGTCGAGATGTTCGTCGGAATGGGCGCGTCGAAGGTGCGCGACCTCTTCAAGCAGGCGAAGGAAAAGGCTCCGTGTATCGTCTTCATCGACGAGATCGACGCGATCGGAAAGAAGCGCGACGGTCAGATCGGCGGCAACGACGAGCGCGAGCAGACGTTAAATCAGCTTTTAACCGAGATGGACGGCTTCGAGGGCAACACCGGAGTCATAATCCTCGCGGCGACCAACCGTCCCGAGTCGCTTGACCCAGCGCTGACGCGTCCGGGAAGATTTGACAGACGCATTCCGGTCGAGCTTCCGGATCTCAAGGGACGCGAGGCGATTCTCAGAGTCCACGCGAAGAAGATAAAGACCGCGCCGAACATCGACTACGGCAAGATCGCGCGTATGGCATCCGGCGCGTCGGGCGCGGAGCTCGCGAACATAATCAACGAGGCGGCTCTCAGAGCGGTCCGCGACGGCCGTAACGAGGCGACTCAGGCCGACATTGAGGAGAGCATCGAGGTCGTCATCGCGGGCTACCAGAAGAAGAACGCGATCCTGACCGACGCGGAGAAGAAGATCGTCGCGTATCACGAGATCGGACACGCGCTTGTGGCCGCGCTCCAGACGAATTCCGCGCCCGTGCAGAAGATCACGATCATCCCGAGAACCTCGGGCGCGCTCGGCTACACAATGCAGGTCGAGGAAGGGAATCACTACCTGATGTCGAAGATCGAGATCGAAAACAAGATCGCGACTCTGACCGGAGGCCGCGCGGCCGAGGAAATCGCGTGCGGAATTGTGACGACCGGCGCGTCAAACGACATCGAGCAGGCGACAAAGCTCGCGCGCGCGATGATCACGCGCTACGGAATGAGTTCCGACTTCGACATGGTCGCGCTTGAGACGGTGACGAATCAGTATCTCGGCGGCGACGCGTCGCTGGCCTGCTCGCCGCAGACTCAGGCCGACATCGACAAGAAGGTCTTTGAGCTTGTCAAGGCTCAGCACGCCAAGGCGGCGAAGATCCTGACCGAGAATCGTTCGAAGCTCGACGAACTCGCGCAGTTCCTCTATCAGCGAGAGACGATCACGGGCGAGGAGTTCATGGAAATCCTCAATAAGTAAGCTTTCTCCCCGACGGGCGTATATCCGCCCGCCGGGGACTTTTTATATTTTCAAAAAATCTACATAAACTTCATGCGCCATTCATAAAGGTATAGTATAATACCTATACAGTCATCTGACCGCCAAACGAAATTTTCAGATTGCAAAAATCCGACACGCGGGAAAGTGGCTTTGAAATGTCTGAACGGAGGAAAAAATGAATAACTTTACTCAGAACGGGGACACGTTCTATCAAAGAACACCGAACCCCAAACGTCCGACGCTCGACGGTAAGAAAATAAAGACGATAATAATCGTCGCCGTCGTTGTCATCCTCGTCCTTTCGCTCGCCGGAACCTGCTGGTATACCGTCGACGAGAAGCAGCAGGCCGTCGTAACCACCTTCGGAAAGGTCACAGATGTAACCGGAGCCGGAATCCACTTCAAGCTCCCCTTCGGAATCCAGATGGTCGAGACGGTCGACGTCAACGTCTTCCAGAAAATTGAGATCGGCTACCGCAGCGACGACCGCGCGTCGGACGGATACGATGTCATCGAGAAGGAATCCAAGATGATCACCGGCGACTACAATATCGTCAATGTCGATTTCTTCGTCGAGTACAAGATCTCGGATCCGGTCAAGTATCTCTATAATTCGCGAAACCCCGAGGTCATTCTGAAGAATCTCATCCAGAGCCAGATCCGCGCGGTCGTCGGCTCGGCGTCGGTCGACTCGGTTCTCACCGACGGTAAGACCGATATCCAGATCCGCGTCAAGGAACTCGCAACCGAGGCTCTCGCCGAGTACGACATCGGTCTTACGCTGACCGATATCAAGATTCAGGACTCCGAGCCGCCCACAACCTCGGTCATCGAGGCCTTCAAGGCCGTCGAAACCGCCAAGCAGGGCGCGGAGACCGCGATAAATCAGGCCAAGGCATACTCAAACTCCAAGCTTCCCAACGCGCAGGCCGAGGCCGATAAGCTCATCCAGAACGCCGAGTACTTAAAGCAGAACCGGATCAACGAGGCCGTGAAGCAGGTCGCGAGATTCGCCGCGATGTACGACGAGTACACCAAGAACCCCGACATCACAAAGCTTCGTATGTACTACGAGATGATCGAGGAGGCACTGCCCGGCGTAAAGCTCTACATCGACACCACCGACGGCTCGACCGACAAGCTCCTGCCGCTCGAAAGCTTCTCGAAATAAGGAGAAAGTAAAATGAAAAAAACCATAATCACGGTCGTAATCCTGCTCTTCGTGCTGATTGTCGGCGCGCAGGCGGTCTATACCGTCGCCGAGAATGAATACGTCTGCGTAATGCGCTTCTCGGAGATCGTCAAGGTCGACAGCGAGGCCGGACTTCACCTGAAGGTTCCCTTTATCGACACGACCCGCAGCTTCCCGAAGACGACGCTTATCTACGACATTCCTCCGTCCGAGGTTCTCACCTCCGACAAGAAGAACATGACGGTCGACAGCTACATAATCTGGGAGATCGGCGACCCGAAGACCTTCTACCGCTCGCTCGGAACGACCTCCGAGGCCGAGGCGCGTCTCAACGCGGTCACCTACAACTCACTCAAAAACCTCATGGGTAAGCTCCAGCAGTCGGATATCATCAACATGGACGACGCTTCCGAGCGAAACGACATCTACACCGGGATCACGAAGGAGGTCGCGTCGCTCTGCGAGACCTACGGAATCAACGTCCTCGACGTCAAGATCAAGCGTTTCGACCTTCCCGACAACAACGAGCAGGCCGTCTATGAGCGCATGATTTCGGATCGGAATCAGATCGCCGAGAAGTACACGGCCGACGGTAACTACGAGGCGTCGATCATCCGCAACGAGGTCGACAAGCAGGTCAACATCGTCGTTTCGAACGCCGAGGCCGAGGCCGCCAGACTCGAGGCCGAGGGCGAGCAGGAGTATATG
>CAKSVM010000077.1 GCA_934503195.1 uncultured Eubacteriales bacterium | reverse complement strand
CCGCCTCGCGAACTGAGGAATGCCGCTGACTTCATTCAGAGCCGCGAGTGTTCGCATCAGTCCTAACGGCACTTGAAAATAAAGGAAGGCCGGAACCGCGCGGCATAAGGCCGCACGGTTCCGGCCGTTTTGGTGAGTTTTTATTTCACGTGAAAATCCGGGGTGATTCTTCAGGCGTCGAGTTTCACGAACTTCATGAGTCCGCTCCAGATGTAATCGACCGCGTACTCGGCGTAGAGGTCGGGCTTCAGGTAGAAATAACAGTTCGAGCCGCGGAAGGATTCCTCGCTCGCCGAGAGATTTTCGGCTGAGATACGCGCCTCGATCCGTTCGAGCGCGCTTCCGGCGAAGGCGTCGCTCTCGATGAGTCCGAGCGGCGAGCTTTCGGGGATGACGAGAGTCTTCGCCGCGCCGCCCGAAAAGGCGTTCTTTCCGATCGCGACGACCGGGAGATCATTCGCGACGCCGGGAAGGGTCAGCGTCTCACGCGTCTTTCCGGCTTCTGAGAGTCCGGTGACCACGAGTCCGCCGTCGGTCTTTTCAAAGACGAAGTCGAGCGAATTTTCGGCGTCGTTTTCGGATTTGCTTCCGGCGAAATAGTCGTCGGGACGCCTTGGCGGCGTGAGCCTCAGCGACCAGTCGAAGCTTTCGAGCTTATCGGTCATCCCGGCCTCGCGCATGATGTCGCCGGCCAGAGTCAGCGTCCGCTGAGTCGCGCCTTTGGTCGTGAGGTGGAAATTCGTGTCGTAGAAGAATTCGCGGTCGAGAATGTAATCGTCAAGGCCGCTGATTACCGGAAAGTCGAGCGACTCGCCGAGCTTTTTGTAGAATCCGGCTTTTTCCTCGTCCGACACGCTTATCGCGGCCTCGTTCATCGGCGGGAAGCTGAACCAGACCTTCGCGCCGCGGCGTTCGAGACTTTTCGCGTAGTCGTTGAGGTAATCGGTGAATTCCTCGGTCACAAGCGATTCCGAGAGATTTATCGGGCTTGACGCGCCGTAGTCGGGGCGGGTGTTGTATTCGCGCTCGACCCTGATGTCGCCGTATTCGTCAAATGACGAGAGAGAATAGATTCCCTCGGATTTCGGCTCGATGTTATTCCGGAGATTATAGACCTTTGACGACGCGAACTCGGGGAGCGACGCGAGGAGGGTCGGGAAGTTTGAGATTCCGACATGGGTGAGCAGATCGGTTCCGTCGATCGCGGTCAGCATATAGCGGCCGCCGTAATAAAGCGAGTAGGTCTGGCTGTCAAGTTCGGGGCAGATTACGACGATGTCGCCCTTTTTTATTTCGCCCTTCGCGAGGTCGAGCATCGGCTTGGTTCCGAGCGCGGCGTAGAGACCGAAATTGACGACCGGCATTCCGAGATACTCCTCAAGCAGCTTTGAGTTGATTCCGAACGCGAGGTTGCTTCCGCCGATCAGGACGACCTTCGGCGAGTCGGTCGATTTCAGCCGCTCGTATTTGTATTTCAGCTCGGCGAAGAAGGAATCCTCGCCCTGCGGACCGATCGCTTCCGCGACGGCCGCCGTCAGCGCGAGCGGCGTTATCAGCGCGGCCGCGCAGAGGATGATTGAGATTATCGTTTTTTTCATGTTTTTTTCGCTTTCGTCAGAACTGGAAATAAATGAACGCGCTCGATCCGCCTGAGGCCTTCAGGATCAGCCACGCGAACATGATCGCCCAGAGAAGGTACATCACCGAGTCGACGCTTATCGCCGCGCCGTCTTTCGGCGTCAGGTTCTCGGGGAGCGTGTAACGGCGGTCGATGAGCTCCATCAGGATGAACGACGCGATGATTGTCACGACGGCCGTCAGAGTCAGTCCCATGACCGTTTCGTTCGGAATGAAGGACGTGAAGAGCTTTCGAAGGAGAATCAGGAGGTCGGACGTGTTATTCGCGCGGAAGAAGATCCACGCGAAGCTTACGAGAAGGAAGGTCACGACGTTGCGGAAGATCTTCATCGGCTTTGATTTCGTGTCGACTCCGAGCTTATGCCAGATTTCCTCGCGCTTTTTATAGGTCAGCATCCCGACGACGCGGTAGACTCCGTGGAGCGCGCCCCAGAGGACGAACGTCCAGTCCGCGCCGTGCCAGAGTCCGCTCACGAGAAAGACGATGAAGAGATTCGCGATCATCCGCGCTTTGCCCTTGCGGTTGCCGCCGAGCGGGATGTAGAGGTAATCCTTGAACCAGCTCGTCAGGCTTATATGCCATCTCGACCAGAAATCCTTGATATTTCCCGCCGAGTACGGGCGGTCGAAGTTCTGCATCAGCCGGTAGCCCATGATCCGCGCGCAGCCGATCGCGATGTCGGTATAGCCCGAGAAGTCGCAGTAGATCTGCACCGCGAAGAGCATCGACGCGAGCATTACTCCCGCGCCCGACGCGGTTTCGGGCGAGTTGAAGACGCTGTCGACGTATTTCGCGACGAGATCCGCGACGACGATTTTCTTGAAATAGCCCGCTAGCATCCGTTTGAGTCCGGCCTCGAAGTCGTCCGCGCTGAATTTATGCTCGGCTTTTAACTGCGGCAGGAGGTTTTCGGGACGCTCGATCGGTCCCGCGACAAGCTGCGGGAAGAAGCAGACGAAGAGCGAATAGTATCCGAAATGCCGCTCGGCTTCGATATTCCCGCGCCAGACGTCGATTGAGTAGGAGAGCGTCTGGAAGGTGTAGAACGAGATTCCGACCGGGAGCATCAGCTTCAGCGTCAGGTCGGTGTGCGTGAACGCGCCGATCGTCCCGGCGAGGAAATTATAATATTTGAAGAAAATCAGCACCGAAAGCGACGCTATGACCGAGACCGCGAGCCAGAGATTCTTTTTCTCCGGCTTTTTTTCGATTAAGATTCCCGAGAAATACGAGATCGTCGTTGTCAGCACGATGAGCCAGAAAAGCTCCGCGCTCTGACTTATGTAGAAGTAGGAACTCGCGATGAGAAGCGGAATCCAGCGGTATTTCGTCGGCACGAGGAAGTTTAAGAGAACGACGATCGGATAGAAGATTATGAATTCTAATGAATTGAAGTTCATCTGTTACCTCCGTTCGGCGCGGGGCAGGCTGAAAGCGCGAAGACGCCCGAGATCAGCGCGAGGGGGAGTGCGTCCTTATAGTCGCCGCCAAGGGTGAAGATCAGCGTGAAGATTACGATGTGGGCGATTATATTCGCCACGGTCAGGACTTTCGCGGCTTTTTCGGATTTTTTTGCCGCGATCCGCGTGAAAATGTGAAGAGCCATGATAAAAAGCGCGAGAATTCCGATTATCGGCTCTTTTATGAAGATGTTATCCATTGTTTTCCTCCGCGAGGCCGTCCTCGGTCAGGGCTTCCCTGAGATCCTTTATCACCTGCTCGGTGTGGAGCTTTGAGCCGGGTTCGTTCAGATGGTAGTCGGTGTTTGAGAAATATTCGCCGCCGTAGATGTAGTTCCGGACGTCAGAGATCAGCTTCGCGTCGACGTCGCGCTTTATGCAGGCGTGGTAGGCGTCGTAGCTTTCGTCGTTGAGGCAGTTCGGGTCGCAGGCGTTTTTATTGTACGGCGGGTGGCTGAAATAGACTACCGCGCCGTTTGACTTCGCCTCGTCGATGACGCGGTTCATGTTCGGCAGGAAGTCGGGATTAAAGAAATTGTCGCAGAAGCGGAAGGTTCCGTTCGCCTTATAGTGGAAATTCGGCGAGTTCAGGTTTCTCCGGTCGAGTGCGCAGTCGCCGTAGACGTCGGTTGTTTTCGTGTGCTTTTCATAGTTCTGCTCGGGCATATTCTGACGCTGGGTCGTGTAGCCCTCGAAGGACTCGAAGAACATTGTGTATTTCGAGAGGTCGAGCGGCGTGATTATGTTGTAGCAGGACTCAAACCCCTGAAAGGTCAGCGCGTTCAGCTCGGGGTTTCCGCTCGTTCCGGTTGTGTTGATCGCGTACTGCTCGGGCGAGTATACGATGATGTCGCCGTTTTTCACCTCATTCGCGATGAACTCGAAGAAGACGAAGATGTTCATTCCGGCGTGGGTTCCGAAGTTGACGATCCGGTAGTCCTCGCCGAGGAGGTTTTTCGCGTCGAGAAGCGATTCGGCGTAGTCGGTGTCGAGTCCGTAGAACTTTGACGAGCCGGCGACGAAGACTATCCGCCTTGTGTCACAGTCGACGAGGCGTTCGTATTTTCTCGCGAAATTGTTTCCTCCGGCCGAGTAGCGCGGATAGGACGCGGCCGAGATCGTCAGAGTCCCGATATTCTTTGTGTCGAGTCCCGACGCGGCGATCGAGGTGATTTCGTCGTGGATCGTGAGTTTTCCGATCTTTGAGCCGTTAAACGAATTCTTTCCGAGCTTTGTGACGGTCGACGGGATTATGACCTCGTCGAAATTCATTCCGGAGAAGCAGTCGGCCGCGATCTCGACGACCTTGCGGCCGTTGATTGTGCGCGGGATGTAAAGGTTTGTCGATTTTCCGAGATATTTGTCGAGGCGCACCTTGCCGCCAAGGTCGGTGAAGCTGAAGTTTTTGGTCGGCTCGGCCGCTTTCCAGACGCAGAAGAGTTCGTCGCCGTCTTGTAGCTTCACCTTGTGACCGGGCGGGATTATGCCGGATTTTCCGTCCTTATCGGACGAGTAGCCGAGGAGAACATATCCCTCGCGGACGAAAAGTCCGTTGTCGGGGAGAGTATTTACCATCGTGAAGTAATCGGTTCCGTAGACTTGAGTATATTTGTCCGAATTTTTGACCTTTTCGCCGCCGTTTGTGTGATAGGTGATCTTTACCGACTTTGTGAACTTCATGTCGGCGGGCTTATGGAGCTCGGACGTGACCGGGATCGGGACGTTTGAGTCGTCGAAGTTGGCGTAGTAGATCGCGTTTTCCTTCGCGACGACCTTGATCTGCTCGGATGTCGAGACGATTTCGGCTCCGCGGCTTAATGGTGCCTTGACCGTCCAGCCGAGGAAGATTCCGCCCTTATTTGTCTTCGCGGTCAGGGTGACGACGCTGCCCTTCGTGACCTTCCAGTCGGACGACGAAGAGACGCTTCCGCCGAGCTTTGAATTTAAGTCGGTCGTGAGTATGCAGTAGTCGGCCGGATTCCCGGCGACTATATTCAGCGTCGTCGGCGAGGTGACGTTATGTATCGTGATTGTGTCGCCCGAGAGGGTGTAGTCGGTGATCTCGGTACCGTTTTCAAGCACCTGAACGATTCCTTTTCCGGACGGGACGCTGATTTTCGCCGAGAAATCGCCGCCGTACGCGGCCTTTCCGGGCGATTCGGTTATCTCGCAGCCGTTCATTCCGATGGCGCGGACGGTGAGGTCGAATCCGTCATCCGCGCAGCCGGCGAGCGTCAGTCCGAGAAACAACGCGCCGACAAGAAACGGGTATGTGAATTTCGTATTCATTTTACAGCTCCTGTGAAAGATATTTACCATATTATACATTACTTTTGCGAATTTGTCAACCTCTCTGTGAAATTTTCCAACAAAATAAAATTTTCCGATAATTTGCTTGACATATCGTCGGTTTTAGGCTATAATATATATGTTTAGTTTTTTTTTGCTCAGAGGATTATCATGTTAAAAAGATTTCTTTCATATTATAAACCGCACAGGCTTCTTTTTGCCGCCGACATGATGGCGTCGCTGCTCATCTCGCTGATCGGAATCGTTTACCCGATGATCACGCGGCGGATGCTCAATGATCTTATCCCGAACCGGCAGTACCGGATGATCGTCATCTTCGGCGTCGGACTGCTCGGGGTTTATGTTATAAGGATGCTGCTTAAATATTTCGTCCAGTACTACGGACACGTGATGGGCGTTAAGATGCAGGCGCAGATGCGCTCGGATATGTTCTGCCACCTCGAAAAGCTTCCGTACGGCTACTACGACGACCACGAGACCGGAAAGATCATGTCGAGAATGACGAACGATCTGATGGATATCTCGGAGCTTGCGCACCACGGACCCGAAAACGTGATTATTTCGCTCGTGTCGATTGTCGTTTCGTTTGTGTATCTGGCGAGCATAAATATCTGGCTGACGCTGATTATCTTCGCCTGCGTGCCGTTTCTGCTTGTCATCGCGCTTTCGCTCTCGAACCGTATGCACGCGGCCTTCAAGAAGTCGCGCGAGTCGGTCGCGGTGATCAACGCCGCGCTGGAGTCGAGCATCGCCGGAATCCGCGTGACAAAAGCCTTCACGAACGCCGAACGCGAACGCGAAAAGTTTGAGGTCGGAAACAATCAGTTCGTCGAGGCGCGCCGCGAGGCCTACAAGACGATGGGTCAGTTCAGCGCGGGAACTTCTTTTGTCACCGACGTTTTCAATGTCGTCGTGCTGATCGCGGGCGGTCTTTTCCTCTACGGCGGTAAGATCGAGCTTGGCGACTACTCGGCGTTCATTGTCTCGGTCGGACTTTTCGTGACCCCGGTCATGACCTTCATAAACTTCATGGAACAGTATCAGAACGGCGTAACGGGATTTGAGAGATTTGTCGAAATCCTCGACGCCGAGCCCGAACACGACGCGCCGGGCGCGGTCGATATCGGAAAGGTTGAGGGCGAGATTGAGTTCCGCGACGTTTCGTTCTCGTACAGCGGCTCGAAGGAAGTTCTCGACCACATCGACCTGAAGGTGAAGAAGGGGCAGACCTTCGCGCTCGTCGGACCGTCGGGCGGCGGAAAAACGACGATCTGTCATCTGATTCCGCATTTCTACGACGTGACGTCGGGCGAAATCCTCGTTGACGGGAAGGATATCAACGGACTCACGCGCGATTCGCTCAGAAAGAACATCGGAATCGTTCAGCAGGATATCTATCTCTTCAACGCGAGCGTGCGCGAGAACATACTCTACGGACGTCTTGACGCGACCGACGACGAGGTCGTTCTGGCGGCCAAGCGCGCGAATATTCACGACTACATCATGTCGCTCCCCGAGGGCTACGAAACCAAGATCGGCGAGCGCGGAATCAAGCTCTCGGGCGGTCAGAAGCAGCGGCTTTCGATCGCGCGGGTATTCCTCAAGGATCCGGCGATCCTGATCCTCGACGAGGCGACGAGCGCGCTTGACAACACGACCGAGATTCTGATTCAGAAGTCGCTTGACGAGCTTTGCAAGGGGCGGACGACGATCGTCGTCGCGCACCGTCTCTCGACGATCAAGCACGCGTCCGAGATCGCGGTCATTTCGGAGGGGAAGATCATCGAGGAGGGAACTCACGATGAATTGCTTTCCGAGGACGGAGTCTACGCCGAGCTTTACCGCGAGCAGTTCCGCGAGGCGTGATTTCAGTCAAAATCCGCCGGGTATTTGAAAAATAGGCAAATCATCGGGTTTGTCTATTGAAGGCTTATCCGCGGTATGGTATAATTTTAATGTTGAAACCGAAAGCTTGGGGGCTTTTTATGAAGATAGATAACACGGTAAAGCATGAGACGCGTTACATCGCGCTCTGCGCGCTCGGTCTGAGCGTTATTATGGAGCTTGTCTTCATTCTCATCGGAAAATGGGACTACACGGTGATTCTCGGCAACCTTCTGGGAGCTGGGATCGCGGTTTTGAATTTCTTTCTGATGGGCCTGACGGTTCAGGAGGCGGTGACGCTCTCTGAAAAGGAAGCGAAGGACAAGATGAAGCTCTCGATGACTCTCCGCTCGTTTCTTCTGATGGCGACGGCGGTCGCGGGACTTTTAGTCCCCTGCTTCAACGCGGTCGCCGCGATTGTTCCGCTTTTCTTTGTGCGGATCGCGATCGCGCTTCGTCCGGTGTTTTTCAAGGACGAGGACGCGAAGATGTCCGGCGCGGCGGTGGTTTCTGACGCTCAGGCGGAGGATTCCGACGATTCTGACGACGCGGACGACTGAGATTTTTCGTAAATACGTGTGAAGGCCTATTGGCTTTTGCCTGTAAATAAATATACATTTATTAAGGAGGTGAATCACGGATATGGAAACAAAAAATCGCCGCTTTGTGGTTCTTGACCGGCTCTATCTGGTTCTTGCCATTCTGCCGCTTGTCTGCGGGATGGTGATAAAGGTTCTCACGACGCCAGCGTCGGAGGGGATCGAGATCGCCGGGGCGAGAATCTACTTCACGATACCGATGCCGCTTCAGGATCTCCCGATCACTGAGTCACAGGTGAACTCATGGCTCGTTATGCTCACGATCTTCTGGCTCTGCCGCTGGCTTGTCCACGGTGTGACCGAAAAGGCCGCGACAAAACGTCAGCTCGTCTGCGAATGGATCGTCGAAAAGACCGACGGACTCATCGCCGACAACATGGGCGCGAAATACTTTTCGCACTTCGGCCCGTTCGTCGCCGCGATCATGTCGCTTTCGGCCTTTTCGAGTCTCATCACGCTTATCGGACTCTACACGCCGACTTCCGACCTGAACGTCGTCGCGGGCTGGGCTTTGCTTGTGTTCGTTCTTATAACCTACTACAAGAACAAATGCGGCTTCGTACATTATCTGGCAAGTTTTGCCGACCCGCCGCTTTTAACTCCGCTTAACGTCATAAGCGAAGTCGCGACGCCGGTTTCGATGGCCTTCCGTCACTACGGAAACGTGCTCTCGGGCTCGGTCATTTCGGTGCTTGTCGCGGCGGCTTTACAGGGACTTTCTTCTATGCTTCTCGGATGGCTTCCGGGAGTTCTCGGAGAGTTCCCGCTCCTGCAAATCGGACTTCCCGCGGTGCTTTCGATCTACTTCGACGTCTTCAGCGGACTTTTGCAGGCGTTCATTTTCGCGATGCTGACCATGCTCTACATCGGCAGCGGATTCCCGGCTGACGACTGGGAAAAGCTTCAGATGAAGCGAAAAAAAGTTACTAATTAAAATTTTCGGAGGAAAACAAAAATGCTTGAACTCGCAATCGGAATCATATTAGGCGGCTGCGCACTCGGCGCGGGCTGCGCAATGATCGCAGGTATCGGCCCGGGTATCGGTGAAGGAAACGCAGTCGCAAAGGCCTGCGAAGCTATCGGACGTCAGCCTGAATCCAAGGGCGCGGTCACTACCACGATGCTCATGGGATGCGCGATCGCCGAGACCACCGGTCTTTACGCGCTCGTCATCGCGATTCTTCTTATCTTCCTCGCGCCCGGACGTTTTGTCAACATCCTTCTCAAGGCCATCGGCAAGATGTAAGGAGTCAACGGAATGCAGACGCTGGAAGTTATTTCTGTAAATATCTGGCAGATCATCATTTCGCTGGCAAATCTTGTCATCCTTACGCTCATCTTAAAGAAATTCCTCTACGCTCCGGTACGTAAGGCTCTCGCCGACCGCCGCGCCGCGATTGACTCGCGGTACGCCGACGCCGACAAGGCCAAGGCCGACGCGCTCGCCTCGAAGAAGTCCTATGAGGACAAGCTTCTGACGGCGAAGGCCGACGCCGACAAGATCCGCGCCGACGCGGTCGCCGAGGCGGATCGCCGCTCGGACAAGCTTCTCACCGAGGCGAAGGACAAGGCCGAGGCCATTGTCCGCCGCGCCGAGGAGGAGGCCGAGCTCGAACGCCGCAAGACGGCTGACGACGTGAAGCGTGAGATCGCCGACGTTTCGACGGCTCTCACCGAAAAGCTTATCGGCCGCGAGCTTGACGAAAAGGCTCAGCGCAAGCTGATCGACGAATTCCTCGACGACATTGGTGAATCGAAATGAATGACGTGAGCAAGGAATATTCGCAGGCGCTTTTCGCGCTGGCCGTTGAGGAGAGCAGAGAGCGCGAATACTCGGATTCTCTCGGTGAGCTTCGAAAGATTCTTATCGAAAATCCGCGGTATATCGAGCTTCTCGCCTCGCCCTGCGTGCCGCTTTCGGATCGCAAAGCGATAATCGACGAGACCTTCAGGGGTGGCGACGAGGTGACGAAGAATCTCGCGTCGTTCATGAAGATAGTCGTCGAGAAGGGACGGATCGGCGAGATCCTTGACATAATCGACGAGGCGATGGCGATGCTCAAATCGGCCGAGGGGATCTCGACGGCGTATGTCACGTCGGCGATTGAGCTTAACGACGACGAGAAGTCGTCGCTCCGCGAAAAGCTCGAAAAGAAGCTCGGACACAGAGTCGAGCTTGTCTGCGGCGTTGACAAGTCGCTTCTGGGCGGAGTTGTCGTCAATGTCGACGGCAACGTGATCGACGGAAGCATAAAGCGAAAGCTGTCTGACATCAGAACCCTGATTTCAGATTAAAATACTCTGAGGGAAAGCCTGAATTTCTCTTAGAAAGGAGAAATCTTCACAAAATGAATTTAAGACCCGAAGAAATCAGCCAGATAATCAAAGACCAGATCAAGAATTATGATTCGAAGGTCGAAATGGCTGAGACCGGAAGCGTCATTCTTGTCGGAGACGGCATCGCGCGAGTCTATGGGCTGAGAAGCTGCATGGCGAGCGAGCTGCTTGAGTTTGAGGACGGCAGCTTCGGAATGGCTCAGAACCTCGAGAACGAGACAGTTTCGGTCGCTATCCTCTCGGATAAGAATAATATCCGCGAGGGAACACAGGTCCGCCGCACCGGTCGAGTCGTCTCTGTCCCGGTCGGCGAGGCCATGATCGGACGAGTAGTCGACGCGCTCGGACAGCCGATCGACGGAAAAGGTCCGATAAACACGACCGAGACCCGTCCGATCGAGCGTCAGGCACCCGGCATCATCGAGAGAAAGAGCGTCAGCGTGCCGCTTCAGACCGGCATCAAGGCTATCGACTCGATGATACCGATAGGACGCGGTCAGCGTGAGCTGATCATCGGCGACCGCCAGACCGGTAAGACCGAGATCGCGATCGACACGATCATCAACCAGAAGGGCAAGGGAGTCATCTGCATCTACGTCGCGATCGGACAGAAGGCGACGTCGGTCGTTCAGCTCGCGAACGAGCTTCAGAGAAACGGCGCGATGGATTATTCGATAATCGTATCGGCGTCGGCGTCCGAGTCGGCTCCGCTCCAGTACATCGCGCCCTATTCCGGCTGCGCGATGGCGGAATATTTCCGCGAGCAGGGCAAGGATGTGCTGATCATTTACGACGATCTCTCGAAGCACGCGGTGGCGTACCGCGCTCTGTCGCTTCTGATCCGCAGACCGCCGGGCCGTGAGGCTTATCCGGGCGACGTCTTCTACCTGCATTCGAGACTTCTCGAACGCGCGGCGTGCGTGGCTCCGGAATACGGCGGAGGATCGATAACCGCGCTTCCGCTGATCGAGACTCAGGCGGGCGACGTTTCGGCGTACATCCCGACGAACGTCATTTCGATCACCGACGGACAGATCTTCCTTGAGACCGAGCTTTTCCACGCGGGAATCATGCCGGCGATCAACCCGGGCATCTCGGTCAGCCGAGTCGGCGGATCGGCCCAGGTTAAGGGCATGAAGAAGGTCGCGGGATCGCTGAAGCTCATTTACTCGCAGTACCGCGAGCTCAAGTCGTTCGCGCAGTTCGGAAGCGATCTTGACGCCGACACTAAGGCGCGTCTCGCGCTTGGTGAGCGTGTGGTCGAGGTGCTGAAGCAGAAGCGGAACTCTCCGGTCCGCGTCGGATGCGAGGTAGCGATAGTTTACGCGGTAATCAACGGATATCTTAACGACACTCCGGTCGAGAAGGTTCACGACTGGGAGCTGCGGCTCTACGATCTTCTCGAAGCGCGCCACGCCGATCTGCTTGAGGCGATCGAGTCGGGCAAGTGGACTGACGATGAGATAAACGGACTGAAATCCGCGCTCGGAGAAATGGGGGCGTAATCCATGCCGGATACGAAAGCCCTCAGAACAAGAATAAAGAGTGTCGATTCGACTTTACATCTGACGAAGGCGATGGGGCTTGTGGCGTCATCGAAGCTCAGAAAGTCGGGCGAGGCGATGAATCGCGGACGGAGCTACGCTTCGTCGGTGCGCGAGGTGATCGCGCGGCTCTCGGCGTCGAAGGAATGCGAAAAGAGCGCGTTCATGGCGAAGCGCGGTGGCGGAATCGAGCAGACGCGGATCATTGTGATCGCGGGCGACCGCGGAATGGCGGGCGGCTACAACGCGAACATATTCCGTCTGGCGGCCGAATACGCGGGCGCGCAGTTCATTCCGATCGGAAAGCGGGCGTGCGACAGATTCGGCGGCGGATATTTATCGTCGGAGCATTTCACGTCGGACGAGGCGGGGAAGCTCGCGCGCTCACTCGCGGCGGATTTCGCGGCGGGGAAATTTGACCGGCTCGGAATAATTTCGACCCGCTACCGTTCGATGCTGACGCAGGAGGCCGGAATCGAGTGGCTTCTGCCGCTTGAACGCGTCGAATCCGACTCGAACGTGAGCATGATCTTCGAGCCGGACGAGTTCTCGATTCTGAACGAGGTTGTTCCCGAATATATCGCCGGAATCCTCGCGGCCGACATTCGCGAGAGCTTTGCCTCCGAGGTCGCCGCGCGCCGCAACGCGATGGATTCCGCCGGAAAGAACGCCTCCGAAATGATCGACCGCCTCCAGCTCGAATACAACCGCGCCCGTCAGGGTGCGATCACCCAGGAAATCACCGAAATCGTCGCGGGGGCTTCTGTATGAAGTTTCTGCTGATGGGTCAGTTTCCCGGGAAGGAGGCCTTTTGATAAAGGCCCAGCCTCCCACTGGTTGCCGCGAGCGGCAACCAGGACCCCACTCGCCGAAAACTTTATACATGGGTTTTGTGTCCCCTCGTTAGTTTGTGCTATGCGTTGACTATATTTCGCGCGCCGTGCGCAACACTGGCGCGTGAACGCGCAAGTGTGACAATTCCTTATGGAATTGTCACCTCGTCAACGGAATCCCGCCGGCCACACAAGGCCCCCGGCCTTGCTCGCTGGGCTCTGGCGGCAGTTCTCGTCTGAAATAGGCGGGTGTGTTATTCGGGTTTGGATTCGCGAAGTCGCTTGCTTTGAAAAAAGTGACTTATTCGCGCCTGCCGCGCACGCCTGACGGCTTACGCGGAGCGGCTATCGGCGCATTGATTTTGGTATTTCTACTTTAATAAAACGTTTCAGGAATTCTTCTGAACAGGAGGAAAATAATGGCAGAAAAGAAAAACGGCACTGTCACGCAGGTCATGGGACCTGTTGTTGACGTTCGCTTTGAGGAAGAAAGCGAGCTGCCGGCAATCTACAACGCTCTGACCGTTCCGATCGGCGAGCGGAAGCTCACGGTCGAAGTGGCTCAGCACATCGGCGACAACACTGCTCGCTGCATCGCGATGTCCTCGACCGACGGACTTCAGCGCGGCGCGGTTGTGACCGACACGGGCGCACCGATCAGCGTTCCGGTCGGCGAAGAGACGCTCGGGCGGATCTTCAACGTCCTCGGCGACGCGGTTGACAACAAGCCCGCGCCCGAAAACTGCGAGCGGATGAGCATTCACCGTCCCGCGCCGGAATACGATGAGCTTTCGACTTCGACCGAGATCCTCGAGACCGGAATCAAGGTCATCGACCTGATCTGCCCCTACTCGAAGGGCGGAAAGATCGGACTTTTCGGCGGTGCTGGTGTCGGCAAGACGGTTCTGATAATGGAGCTCATCAACAACATCGCGACCGAGCACGGCGGACTTTCGGTCTTCACCGGTGTCGGCGAGCGTTCGCGTGAGGGCAACGACCTTTACAACGAGATGAAGGAATCCGGCGTCCTGAAGAAAACGGCGTTGGTTTACGGTCAGATGAACGAGCCGCCCGGAGCGAGAATGCGTGTCGCGCTTTCGGGACTGACGATGGCGGAATATTTCCGCGACGTACAGAATCAGGATGTGCTGCTCTTCATCGACAACATATTCAGGTTCACTCAGGCGGGAAGTGAAGTTTCCGCGCTTTTGGGACGTATGCCGTCCGCGGTCGGATATCAGCCGACGCTGGCAAACGAGATGGGTGCGCTTCAGGAGAGAATCACTTCGACGAAGAAAGGCTCGATCACGTCGGTTCAGGCGGTTTACGTCCCGGCGGACGACCTTACCGACCCGGCTCCGGCGACGACCTTCGCGCATCTTGACGCGACGACTGTCCTTTCGCGTTCGATCGCTTCGCTCGGAATCTATCCGGCGGTTGATCCGCTCGAGTCGACTTCAAGAATTCTGAACGCGGATGTGCTTGGCGACGAGCATTATCAGGTGGCGCGCGAGGTTCAGCGCGTTCTACAGAGATACAATGATCTGATGGACATCATCGCGATCATGGGTATGGACGAGCTCTCGGACGAGGACAAGGCGACGGTTTCGCGCGCGAGAAAGATTCAACGATTCCTCTCGCAGCCGCTGCACGTTTCGGAGAAGTTCAACGGCTTCCCGGGCGTTTACGTTCCGCTTTCCGAGACGATCCGCGGATTCAAGGAGATTCTCGAAGGCAAGCACGATGATCTTCCCGAGTCGGCGTTCCTGTTTGTCGGAACGATCGACGAGGCGGTCGAGAAGGCGAAGAAGCAGGCGCAGGCATGAACACGTTCAGACTGAAAATCACGACGCCCGACGGAAGCATTTTCGACGGGCAGGCGGTAAAGCTTGACGTGCGCGGGATCGGCGGCGAGCTGGCGGTGATGGCGGGACACATTCCGTTCATGACAGCTGTAAA
>CAKSVM010000076.1 GCA_934503195.1 uncultured Eubacteriales bacterium | reverse complement strand
ACCTGTACTCGCGTCCGGGCGGCTTCGCCGCCCGGACGCGACGCGAAGCGCGGCGTTTGCCGCGCTTCGCGCCCCTCTGGGGATTATGTACAACTACAAGTCCATAGACCGACGAAAAGCCTCTTTGCGTAGCAGCACCGTAACTATTCAGTCAAGCAGATTCGTCATGCTCCGAAGTCCGATACCAAGCGTTGAAAGATTGTGCAGCAGCGCGGAGGTCGCGGGCGGAAGAATTCCGGCCACTCCGGCAATGATAAGCCCCAGATTGAACGAGATTATGAATCTGTAGTTCGCGTGGATGCGCTTCATCAGCGCGTCCGAGATCAGCTTCATCGTCACCAGCGCGCGAAGATCCTCGGTCGTGATCGTTATGTCCGCGATCTCCCGCGCGATAGCGGCTCCGGTCGAGACCGCCACTCCGGCGTCAGCCTCCGAGAGCGCGGGCGCGTCATTCACTCCGTCGCCGATCATGACAACCTTCCGTCCGGCGGCGTGTTCGGCCTTTACAAAAGCCGCCTTGTCCTCAGGGAGAACCTCGGAGCGGTATTCGTCAACTCCGACCTTCGCGGCGATCGCGCGCGCGGTGCGGTCGCTGTCTCCGGTCATCATCACAATACGTTCAAATCCGGCTTTTCTGAGTGCCTTTATCACCTCGGGAGCTTCATCGCGCAGCGGATCCTCGATGCAGATCACGGCCGCGAGAGTCCCGCCGACCGCCATGTAGAGATGCGAACAGCTGTCGGTTATCGCGTCGAACTTCTCCATGTCGGGAATCACGCACTTCTCGTCCTCAAAGACGAAATGATGGCTTCCGATGACGACCTTCTCGCCCTCGACGATTCCGGTGATTCCGTGCGCGACTATGTATTCGACGTTCGAATGGCATTCCTCGTGCGAAAGTCCGCGTCGGCTGGCTTCCCTTACCACCGCGTTCGCCATAGAGTGCGGGAAATGCTCCTCAAGGCAGGCCGCGACTCTCAGAAGCTCGTTTTCGTCTCGGTCGCCGAAGACCACGATGTGCGAAACCTTCGGCGTCGCGCGGGTAAGCGTTCCGGTCTTGTCAAATACGATCGTCTTCGCGTCAGACACGGCCTCAAGGAACTTTCCGCCCTTGAACGAAATCTTGTGCGAATTTCCCTCGCGCATCGCGGAAAGCACCGCGACAGGCATCGCCAGCTTGAGCGCGCAGGAGAAGTCGACCATCAGGATTCCGAGTGCCTTTGTCGGGTTTCTCGTGATGAGATAGGTCAGAATCGTAGTGCCGAGACTGTACGGAACCAGCTTGTCGGCGAGGTGTGACGCCTTGTCCTCGGTGTCGGACTTCAGCTTTTCTGATTCCTCGATCATCTTCACGATCCGGTCATAGCGTCCGTCGCCCGCGCCCTTTTCGACTCTGACAACGCATTCGCCCTCTTCGACCACAGTTCCGGCGTAGACAAGCCTGCCCGCGGACTTCGGAACGGCCTCCGATTCTCCGGTCATTGAAGCCTGATTTACCGTCATCTCGCCCGAGACAACGCGGCCGTCAAGAGGGATCATGTTTCCGGTGCGGACGATGATCTCGTCGCCCGCGTTCACTTCGTTCACGTTTACCAGAAATTCGTTTTCGTCCTTCTTTACCCAGACCTTGTCGATGTTAAGCGACATCGACCGCGCGAGGTCGTCGACCGACTTTCTGTGCGTCCAGTCCTCAAGAATCTCGCCGATCTTCAGAAGAAACATTATCGACGAGGCCGTCTTGAAGTCGAGTCTCAGCACTGAGACCGTGACCGCCGTCGCGTCAAGCACCGGAACGTCGATCTTACCCTTCAGGAGCCGCGAAAACCCGGCCTTCAGGTATTTAAGCGAACGGATCACCGTGAACGTATTCAGAATCCAAGACGGAAAAATCAGCTTTCCGATATATCTTCTTAAAATCGTACCTACGATCCGATCCTCAAACTCGCGGCTCATCTCGCGTCCGGTGTGGGACGGAACCAGCGCGGCGTTCGCCTCGTCGTTCATTCTGAATTTCGCCAGAGCCTTCACAACCGCCGACTTGTCGCCGCCGTAAAGAATCACCGCGTCGTGCGTGCGGTCATAGACCTTCACTTCCAGCACGCCCGGAATGTTTCTAATATAATACTCGACAATGTCGGCTTCTCTGAGAGTCATATGCGCGACTTCCGCTCTTACGCGCAGACGTCTCTTTGATTCATGTAAGATTTTCCATTTCATATGAGTTCTCCAAAAAATCGCCGGAAGAATTCTCCCGGCGACAACATTTGCTTATTCCGCGGTGCTTTCGGTCTTTTCCTCGGCCGTGGACTCAATGGCCTCGTCATCTATGACCGCTTCCGCGGCGCGATCCTCATTGATCTGCTTCGCGTCGGCGTAGATATCGTCGGCGTTTTCCTTTACCTTGGTAGCGGCGGTGACCACACATTCCTTGGCACGGAGAACTGCGGCGGTGACGTTGGTGTAAAGCTTCTTCGCGTCCTTACTGGAAAGGATCTTCAGTCCGGCGGTTCCGAAAAGCACGCCTCCCGCGAAAAGTCCGACTTTTTTAAGATTCATAATGGTTCCTCCTTGAAAATTACGGCTGACCGGATTTGCCGGAAAGCCTTTGTTCTAGAAATTATATCACACTTTCTGACTTATTTCGACTCCATTCGGACGGATTTTGAATCTTTCCGGACTTTTCAGGAATCCATTCAGGTGTGTCACGACTCCATTCGGACGGGTTTTGTCTCGCGGTATTCCTTCGGTGAAAGCCCCATAACGTCACGGAAAGCCACCGCGAATTTCGATCCGTTGTCATATCCGAATCTTCCCGCGATATCAAGCACGGTGAGATCGCTCTCCGCGAGCAGTCTTGCCGCCGCGCGCATCTTCTCGGCGCGGATGAACGAATATATCGAGACTCCGTAAACCTCGCGGAAGCTCTGCTTTATCTGCGTCCCCGAAATGTGAAAGACCGCGCTCAGCATATCAAGCGTCACGCGTTCGTCCATATGATCGGTGAGATATCTGCTGACCGACCTTGCGAGTTCCATGTACGATCTTGACACGCTGTGGCACGCCGTCTCGTCGCGGTCTGTCTCCATAGCCGAGAGAAAGAGGAAAAGCTCCAGTATCTTGACCTTGAAATATCCGCCGCGTATGCTTTCGGGGACATTGTAAAGCTCCGAAAAGATATGCTCGACCGACTCGTTCGAACGCGCTATGAAGCCGTTGCCCGAACAGAATTTCTTCCTGAGATTCTCAGGGCTGACGTCAACGTCGTCAAGAAAGCACGAAAGACATCGCGGCGCGTCCTTTGCGTCAACCGAAATCATAATCCCCGTGTACGTTCCGAGCGGATAGAACCAGTCCTTCCCGGCTCCGACTCTGTCCGAGATCAGAAGATCGCCCGGCGAGAGATATCCGAATCCGCCGCCAAGCTCAAATTCCGCGCGCCCTTCAAGACAGTGGGCGATGACAAAGCCATCGCCCGCCTCCGAAAGCGGCTCGCGCGTGACGCGCGGATCCTGAAAGGTCAGCGTTATTCCGGGGAAAACCTCATATGTCCCGCTGTTCTTCATTTTTTGTGCAGGAAACCGAAAAGCCCCGGCTTCTTTTCATACGGCTCGGATTCGACCGAGATAAGGTCATATCCGGTATCGGCGATCGTCTGTTTCAGCTTTTCGCCGTCAAGCGGCGCGTCGCTTAATATGACAGTCTCGCCCTTCGAGTGAGACGATGTGACCTTTTTGATGTCGAACGCGGCGCGTACAGCGTCGTTTATGTGCGACTCACACATACCGCACATCATTCCGTCAATTTTGCAGACAGTCTGCGTCATTACGATCAGTCCTTTCCATTTTTCCTTCCGAGAAAATACGCCGCGAAACGCTTCGTAACCTCTCTCAATACTATAAACGTGATCACGATCACTACCGCTATGCAGAGATCGGAATTCATTAGACCTGTTCGATAACCCGACTTTAGCGTATCAAATTGGCGACGGAAGTCGGCAATTTGATTAACATATTCGGAAGGGTTATCGAACAGCTCTATTATGCTGTTCATCGCGGACGTCCTCCTTTTTATGGACATCCGACTCCTTCCGTGCGCGCACTTTCCATCACCCGCAAACTTTCATAAGGAAGCTCGGCGAGCATCGAACAGATAGGCCCGAGTGCCGCGCGGCGATCCTTGAAGATATCTCTGTGACCCTCATAAAGGATCTCAAAATACGTATTGTAGCGGTTCGCGGTCTCAAGCCCGTACGCGGTGAAATACGCCGCGCCGTAACGCCCCTTGTCGATGTATCCGCGCTCGGCGAGGTTTTCGAGCATCGTGTGCGCACTGGGCTTGGCTATGCCGAGTTCCGACGCGATATCTATCCCACGGACACCCTTGGGATTGGGATTTTCACTATTCTCCGGCGTCTTTGAGAGACTGAGCATCGTGATCAGATATTTGATGTTCGACGCGGTGAGCGGCTGGACGCCTTTCACCGACTCTTCTTTAAGGCTCTTTGCCATTTTCAGCTCCTTCGCTTTGGGATAAGCCGAATAAATGGAGTTTTCACGCATAAAATACTTGGATTTACGGTATTTTTTCACGTGAAAATAACCTTAATCAGCGTTTCCTTTGTATGCTCAGCTCTCGCTGAAGAAAAAGGAAGACGCTGAACAATCGGATCTCTCCGACAACCAAATTCCGAAGCCGCTCTTTGCGGCCGGTCGGAAGGATTATCGAAAAGCTCCATTATATCCGGCATCTCCCTCACTGAGATATCAGTTGCTGTGCTTCCCGTGGCAGGAGCCTGCCATGCCGCAATGTGCGCAATTTGAACCGCAGGTGGATTTTCCGCGCTTCTTGTCGCGAACCATCGACCATACGATCGCCGCGACCACGGCCGCGAGAGCCAGACTTATGAGAATTGTAGCAAGCATTTCAGTAACTCCTTTCAGAGGGGTAACGCTTCGCGGGGGGGACCCCACGAAGCGGCGATTTTTTACGCGCCGACCTTGACGTTGGTGGTAAGCTTGGTAGCTTCCTTATAGGGGCGGACGAGCATATAGACGATGGCAGCGACAGCCGCGATCGCGAAGATGAGTCCGATCACATTGACGTTTCCGGTGAAGAGCTGGCCGAACTGGTTTACGATGAGAGCGACAACATAAGCGAAGCCGCACTGATAGCCGATAGCGAACCAAGTCCACTTCGCGCTGTTCATCTCACGCTTGATCGCGCCGATAGCCGCGAAGCAGGGAGCGCAGAGGAGGTTGAACGTAAGGAACGAGTATCCGGCGACCTTGGTGAAGACCGAAGCGAGAGTAGCGTAGACATTTCCTTCAGCACCGTAAAGGATACCGAGAGTACCGACGATGTTCTCCTTTGCGACAAGTCCGGTGATCGAAGCGACAGCTGCCTGCCAGTTGCCCCAGCCGAGCGGGATGAAGAGCCACGAGATAGCTCCGCCGATCTTTGCGAGGATCGAGTAGTCGATTTCGCTTTCGTCAAGCATTCTGAAGCCGTCGGGAGCGAATCCGAAGTAAGTGGTGAACCAGACGAAGATGGTCGAGAGAAGGATGATCGTACCAGCCTTTTTGATGAAGGACCAGCCACGCTCCCACATCGAACGGAGGACATTTCCGACAGTCGGAAGATGGTAAGCCGGAAGCTCCATGACGAAAGGAGCGGGATCGCCGGCGAACATCTTGGTCTTCTTAAGCATGATACCCGAGATGATGATAGCCGCCATTCCGAGGAAGTAAGCCGAGGTTGCGACCCACGCGGAGCCGCCGAAGATCGCGCCCGCGATCATCGAGATAAAGGGAACTTTCGCGCCGCAGGGGATGAAGGTGGTGGTCATGATGGTCATACGGCGGTCACGCTCATTTTCAATGGTACGCGAAGCCATGATTCCGGGGATACCGCATCCGGTACCGATGAGCATCGGAATGAAGGACTTACCGGAGAGACCGAACTTTCTGAAGATACGGTCGAGGACGAACGCGATACGAGCCATATAGCCGCACGCTTCGAGGAACGCGAGGAGGAGGAAGAGGACGAGCATCTGGGGAACGAATCCGAGAACCGCGCCGACACCGGCTACGATACCATCAAGGATGAGTCCGGAGAGCCAGTCAGCCGCGCCGGCAGCCTCAAGTCCGTTGCCGATGAGCACCGGAATGCCGGGGACCCATACGCCGAAGTCAGCCGGGTCGGGAGCGTCGAAGCCGTTCGACTCGAAGTAGCTTACCGCGTCGGTGTAGGAGGTCATGATCGTGTCATCCTCGCTCGCGTCCGCGGGAACGTTAGAATAGTAGACGGTCATATCGGTCTGTGCGAGGGTTTCTTCATCCTCGACAGTGACAGAACTGGTAGCCGAGTCAGATTCGGGAGCGAACGCCTTGATCTCTTCAAGGGCGGCATTAGCGTCGAAATCGTCAGCCTCAGGATCAATTTCAACGAAACCGTTGATGGCGTTGAGAGCGTCGGAATACTCGCCGTCGGCGTCTTCATAAGCACTGGTTCCGATGCCGAAGAGATGCCAGCCGTCGCCGAAGAGTCCGTCGTTTGCCCAGTCGGTAGCCGCCGAACCGACGGTGACCATCGAGATGTAGTAGACAAGGAACATGATGACAGCGAAGATCGGAAGTCCGAGCCATCTGTTGGTGACAACGCGGTCGATCTTATCCGAGGTGGTGAAGCCTCCGGTCTGCTTCTTCTTGTAGCAAGCCTTGATGATCGAGCCTATGTAGGTATAACGCTCGTTGGTGATGATCGACTCAGCGTCGTCATCGAGTTCGGTCTCAGCCGCCTTGATGTCATTCTCGATGTGATCAAGAGTAGTCTTATCAAGGTTAAGCTGAGCGATCGCCTTGTCGTCGCGCTCAAAGAGCTTTATCGCGTACCAGCGCTGCTGCTCTTCGGGGAGCTTGTGAAGCGCGAGTTCCTCGATGTGGGCAAGCGCGTGTTCGACAACGCCCGAGAAGCTGTGCTGGGGAATCGTCTTGGTTCCCTTGGCGGCCGCGATAGCGGCCTCGGCAGCCTCCATGATTCCCTCTTCCTTCAGCGCGGAGATCTCGATGATCTTGCAGCCGAGCTGGCGGGAAAGCTCCGGAACATTGATCTTGTCGCCGCTCTTGCGGACAACGTCCATCATGTTGATGGCGATGACCACCGGGATTCCAAGCTCAACGAGCTGAGTGGTGAGGTAGAGGTTACGCTCGAGGTTGGTACCGTCGATGATGTTGAGGATGGCGTCGGGACGCTCGCCGATGAGGTAATTTCTCGCGACGACTTCCTCAAGGGTGTAAGGCGAGAGCGAGTAGATACCCGGAAGGTCGGTGACGATCACGCCTTCGTGCTTCTTCAGTTTACCCTCTTTCTTCTCAACCGTGACTCCGGGCCAGTTGCCGACGAACTGGTTGGAACCGGTCAGAGCGTTGAAAAGTGTCGTTTTACCGCAGTTAGGGTTGCCCGCAAGGGCAATGCGAATGTTTTCCATTTTGCTGTTTATCTCCTTCTTGAAATATCTTGAAAAAGTTACTTTGATGCGTCAGTCGCCGCTTATTAGCTTACGCTAACGCACTGCCATTGAAAATCCGGAACTGATATTCCGGAATTATTCAACTTCGACCATTTCCGCGTCGGCCTTGCGGAGCGAAAGCTCGTATCCGCGCACGGTGAGCTCGACCGGGTCTCCGAGCGGAGCAACCTTGCGGACATAGACCTCAACGCCCTTTGTGAGACCCATATCCATGATGCGGCGTTTCACCGCGCCTTCGCCGTGGAGCTTGACGACCTTGACCGTCTCTCCGATCTTTGCTTCCTTAAGTGTTTTCATTCCCAAAATTCCTCCATCAGATCATTATTTTCTGCGCCATTTCGCGGCTTACCGCGACCCGCGCTTCTTTGACATTGACTATGAGATTTCCAGAAATCTCGTTCACGATGCTGACGTTTCCGCCGACAACGAAACCAAGATTTTCAAGATGCTTCTTGACCTCGGGCGAACCGCCGATCTTCTTTATAATATTGCTTTCGCCGACATTGGCGAGTGTGAGTGGCATCACTGTCCGAATCCTTCTTCCTTCCCAAGTCCGGGTTAGGCATGACTTATTAGCATATGCTAATCGCCCGGCTTAAATTTTGATTAGCTTTCACTAACCGCATATAAGTATAATCCAAAAACCCGGTTTTGTCAAGTGTTTTCGGCAAAAAAAATCAAGTTTGTAAACTCCGCCAAAGAATTAGCCTTGGCTAATTAGTCTATGATAACTCCTGCACAAAACGCCGTCCGCCGTTGAAAAGTTCACATTTTCATGCTATAATAAGGTAAAGCGACATGAACGGAGGAACAATGGTTGAAGCTGCATGAATCGGGGCAGATGTACCTCGAAACGATATATCTTCTGTCAAAGGAAAAAAGCGAGGTGCGTTCGCTCGACGTGGCCGAGAGGATCGGATACTCACAGCCAAGCGTCTGCCGCGCGATGGGAATTCTCAGGCGCGGCGGGTTCATCATCATGGACAGGGACAGTCTGATCACACTGACCGACGAGGGACACGAATACGCCGAAAAGCTATACGACCGCCACACGACTCTGACCGAGTTTCTGATAAAGCTCGGAATCTCACCGAAAACCGCGGCCGACGACGCCTGCAAGATCGAACACGATCTTTCCGACGAGAGTTTCAGGGTTATAAAGGCGCACGTCCTCAGAGCCGGAAACGAAAAGGATCCGCGTTCCGGGATTTAATGTTTACAAAATCGCCCTTGTTTTTCCCCGACATTTGTGATATAATATCCGCGTAATCTGACAGAAAGAAAAGATTCCGACTGAAAGAGTGCGCTTATTCCTCAAAAACAACGAGAGGATAACTGTACTCTTTTTCGGGTACGGTTATTTTTTTACGGAGGAAAAATAATGCAGACAAGAGTCGCCGTGATGGCAATTATCGTTGAGGAACCCGGAGCCGTCGAGAAGCTCAACTCGATACTCCATGACTACGGAAATTATATAATCGGGCGGATGGGAATCCCCTACCGCGAACGCAGGATAAACATAATCTCGATCGCGCTTGACGCGCCGCAGGACTCGATCTCGTCGCTGGCCGGAAAGCTCGGAAACATCTCGGGTCTGTCGGTCAAGACCGCCTACTCGAACGTGATCGGCAATGACTGAGCTTATCGATAAACTCGAAAAGGAGCGTTCGCTGACGCTCACGGAATACGAGTCGCTGGTCGCCGGACGGAACGACAGCCTCGCGGAATACGCGGCAAATCTCGCCGACCGGACGCGGCGTGAGATCTACGGCACCGCCGTCTACACGCGCGGACTCATCGAAATCGGAAACGTCTGCAAAAACGACTGCCTTTACTGCGGAATCAGAAAATCGAACCGGAACTGCGATCGGTACATCCTCACAGAGGAGCAGATCTTGGACTGCTGCGCGGCGGGATATGAACTCGGCTTCCGGACCTTTGTGCTTCAGGGCGGCGAAGGCGTTCTGAGTGTCGACAAAATCTGCGATATCGTCGCGTCAATCCGCGAACAGTATCCCGATCAGGCGATAACCCTCTCGCTCGGCGAATATCCGCGCGGCGACTATGAAAGGATGTTCAAGGCGGGCGCGAACCGTTATCTTCTCCGCCACGAGACGGCCGACAAAACGCATTACGAAAAGCTCCACCCGGCCGGAATGTCGTTTGACAACCGGATGAGATGCCTTCGTGATCTTAAGGAAATCGGCTATCAGGTCGGGTGCGGATTCATGGTCGGCTCGCCGTATCAGACGCCGGGGACACTCGCTAAGGATCTCAAATTCATCGAGGAATTCTCGCCCGATATGTGCGGAATCGGTCCGTTCATCCCGCAGAAGGACACACCGTTTGCCGATTTCCCGGCCGGAACCTGCGGGGAGACTCTGTTCCTGCTGTCGCTGATACGTCTGATAAAGCCGAACATTCTGCTCCCGGCCACGACCGCGCTCGGGACAATCGACCCGCTCGGCCGCGAAAAGGGAATAAAAGCCGGGGCTAACGTCGTCATGCCGAATCTCTCTCCGGTATCGGTCCGGAAAAAGTACGCGCTCTACGACAACAAAATCTGCACCGGCGAGGAATCGGCCGAGTGCCGCGGATGTCTTTCAAGGCGGATGGAGTCAATCGGCTATGAGCTTGTCACCGACCGGGGAGATATAAAAAAGTAAACAGCACGATTAAGGAGAATCACCATGAAAAAGCTTATCTTCGCGGCAATGATCCTCACGCTCACGCTTTTCGGATGCGCGGAGAAGACGACGACGGACTGCGTTCAGTCCTCCGCGAAAGCCGTCTGGAAAAACCGCGTATATGAGACGGCTTATATGGAAAACGCGTGGTTTCTGACCTATACGCTCGTCAGCGGCGACAGCGGCGAGCAGTTCTACGCCTGCTCCGATCCGCTCTGTCAGCACAAGCCCTTCGACTGCGCGGCCTTCTCCGGATGCCAGAAGCAGATCGCGGTCGTCCCGAAGCAGAAGGGCTGTGAAATATACTTTTTCCGCGACGACGATCCGATGGGAAGCGGCAGCGAACTGAAGCTCGTCGCACTCGATCTGGCGGAAGGCTCGATACGAAAAGTCACCGATGTCGAGTCCTACGGTTCCACGAACGATTTTCTGATCGGCGGCGATTATGTCTGGTTCACCAAGAACACGCTCGACAACAATCATAATCAGTCGATGAACATCTTCCGCGCGCCGCTCCCGGGCGGAAAGACCGAACAGGTCACCTTCGCGGACGATATAAACTCCGGATGCCGCGTGGAATTCTACGAGAACGGATACATCTACTACCGCCGCGGAAACACGCTTGTGAGGTCGGAGGATTTCGCAAGCGAGGAGGTCATACGCGAGGATCTCGATCTCTTCTGGGACGTTCAGTTCCATGACGGCTGGCTCTATTATTCCGACAATCTGGAGACGGTCGTCTACAAGGCTGACGAGCCGATGCCGGGCGGCTATGACAATGTATATGACTACACTAACGATTTCATGGCCGGATACGCTGATTCAAGAAACAGCTGCTCGATCATGCGTCTGAAGCTCGACGGAAGCGGAACGACCGAAAAGCTCATTGACGGCGTAAAACCGGGATACCGCGTGGATTCACCCGCTTGGACAGTCGCAAACGGCGTTCTCTACTGCGTCCCCTGCGATTATGTGATGAAGGGCAGGCGGATTTTCAACGAATACGGCGGCTCGAAATCGCTTTCCTACATCCGGAGCGACTCGGACGGAACCCTTCTCGGCGTCGACACTGAGACAAAGGAAAAGAAAGTTATCCTGACCGACGCCGGATATGATATCGCTTACTTCGATTTCGCGGACGACGGAAGGCTCTTTGTCCGCGGGAGGGTCTATGATCCCGACCTGATCGAAGCCTACTACAAGGATCACACTCAGCGCGGCTCGGTGCCGAATTACGAAATAAACCTGATTCTCGATAGCAAGACGCTGAAGGCGGGAAAATAACCGCCCGGCGTATGTTATAAATAAAAAATTCAATCTGACGGAAAGATCATATCGTTCTGACCGCGAAGAAAGGAAACAAAATGTCAATCTACAATCCCAAATCCCTGAAAGCCGAGGAATTCATAAACAACGAAGAAATCCTCGAAACGATCGCCTACGCCGAGGCGAACAAGAACAATGTCGGACTCATCGACTCGCTCCTCGAAAAGGCGCGTCCGAAAAAGAACGGAAACGGCGTCACCTGCGCCGGACTCACTCACCGCGAGGCGTCGGTTCTGCTCGCCTGCGAGATTCCCGAGAAAATCGAGGAGATGTACAAGCTCGCAAACGAAATAAAGCTCGCCTTCTACGGAAACCGCATCGTGATGTTCGCGCCGCTTTATCTCTCGAACTACTGCGTCAACGGCTGTGTTTACTGTCCGTATCACCTCAAAAACAAGCACATCACGCGCAAAAAGCTGACTCAGGACGAGATAAGAGCCGAGGTCATCGCGCTTCAGGACATGGGACACAAGCGGCTCGCAATCGAGGCGGGCGAAGACCCGGTCAACAACCCGATTGAGTACATACTCGAATGTATCAAAACAATCTACTCGGTTCACCACAAGAACGGCGACATCCGCCGCGTCAATGTCAACATCGCCGCTACAACCGTCGAGAATTATCGCAAGCTCAAGGAAGCAGGAATCGGAACCTACATTCTCTTCCAGGAGACCTACAACAAGCCGAGCTATCTTGAGCTCCACCCGACCGGACCGAAGCATGATTACGACTACCACACCGAGGCGATGGATCGCGCGATGGACGGCGGAATCGACGATGTCGGACTCGGAGTTTTGTTCGGGCTCGAAGGCTACAAATACGAGTTCGCGGGACTTCTGATGCACGCCGAGCACCTTGAGGCGGTGCACGGAGTCGGACCGCACACGATAAGCGTCCCACGCGTAAAGCACGCCGACGACATCGACCCGGATGTGTTCGACAACAGTCTCTCGGACGAGATGTTCGCGAAGATCATCGCCTGTATCAGAATCGCGGTTCCCTACACCGGAATGATAATCTCGACGCGTGAGAGCGAGGCGGTGCGCGGAAAGGTGCTTGATTACGGAATTTCGCAGATCTCCGGCGCGTCGCGGACGTCGGTCGGCGGATACTGCGAGGAGGAACGCCCGCACGACTCGGAGCAGTTCGACGTGTCGGATCAGCGCACGCTCGACGAAGTGGTCAGATGGCTTATGGAGCTTGATCACATTCCGTCCTTCTGCACGGCCTGCTACCGCGAGGGGCGGACGGGCGACCGCTTCATGTCGCTCTGCAAGAGCGGTCAGATTCTCAACTGCTGTCATCCGAACGCGCTGATGACGCTGACCGAATATCTCACCGACTACGCCTCGGAGGCGACGAAAAAGGTCGGATTCGAGCTTATCGACCGCGAGCTTCGCAAGATCCCGAAGGAAAAGGTGCGCGAGATCGCGACGGCGAACATTGAGGCGATAAAAAGCTCCAACCGCCGGGATTTCCGTTTTTAACGCAGAAAGGAAAAGCATATGAGTCTCAATGATCGTCCAATGTCCGAACGCCTTCACATCGCCTTTTTCGGACTCCGGAACGCCGGAAAATCGAGCGTCGTCAACGCCGTCACCGGGCAGAAGCTCTCGCTCGTCTCGGATATAAAAGGCACGACGACCGATCCGGTCACAAAAGCGATGGAAATCCTCCCGCTCGGCCCCGTCGTGATAATCGACACCCCCGGCATCGACGACGAGGGTGAACTCGGAAAAATGCGTGTGAAGCGCGCGAAGGATATTCTCTCAAAAACCGATATTGCGATCCTCGTCGTCGACGCCGCGAAGGGCTTGCAGGCGCAGGATCAGGAACTCATAGAAGCATTCAGGGCGCGGAACATTCCATTTATTGAGGTCTTCAATAAGTCGGATCTGCTTGAAAGCGTCCCCAGCTCTGTGGAAAACCGGATTTACGTCAGCGCGGAAAAAAACTCGAACATATGGGAGCTTAAGGAACTCATCGGAAAGCTCGCCGACAAAGCTGAGAGCGACCGGAAGATCATCGGCGATCTCGTATCGCCTGACGACATAGTCGTCCTTGTCACTCCGATCGACGAGTCCGCGCCGAAGGGGCGGATGATTCTCCCGCAGGTGCAGACTATCCGCGACGTTCTCGATAACAACGCTCTGAATCTCGTCGTCAAGGAAACCGGACTTGAGACGGCTCTGAAGTCGCTCGCGAAACCGCCGCGCATGGTCGTCACAGACTCGCAGGCCTTCGGAAAGGTCGCGAAGATCGTACCTGAGAACATTCCGCTCACCTCGTTCTCAATCCTCTTCGCGCGCTACAAGGGCGAGCTTCGCGAACTCGTGAGAGGCGCGGCTGCGCTTGACAGGCTGAAAGACGGCGACAAGGTGCTGATCTCCGAGGGCTGCACGCATCACCGCCAGTGCAACGATATCGGCACGGTAAAGCTCCCCGGCTGGATCCGCGGATACACGAAAAAAGAGCTGATTTTTGAGTACACGTCGGGAAATGAGTTTCCCGACGATCTCTCGGAATACGCGCTCGTGATCCACTGCGGCGGATGTATGCTGAACGAACGCGAGATGAAGTCGCGGATTCGCCGCGCCGCCGACGCCGGAGTTCCGATGACGAACTACGGAACCGCGATCGCGAAGATGTACGGAATTCTCAGACGTTCCCTGGAGCTTTTCCCCGAAGTGCTCGCCGAGCTCGACAGATAGAAAATACCGCCGGTTGTAATGACCGGCGGCTTGTTTTATTGACCAAATCTCTGTTTGAGTGCACTTTCGGTCGGGATGATCGAGAGGAGCATCACGGCGAGCTCAAGTGCTAATATAACGAGGCTTGCGATACCGACCGTGTTATCGCTCTTTCCAAGAAACGGGATATGCGACAGACCCGACAGAACGCCTGTCACAAGCCCGACTATTACCCAACGCCTGCCGCAGTTTTCGTTAGCGAATTTCCACGCTTCAATATTTCTCATCGACCGCTCGGTCCGATAACCCAGAAAGCGATTTATCCTTTTCGGGCAATGCTTCCACATGACGAATCCGCCGACGCACATGGCAACCGGTATCACAAGGTCGCATATCAGTATGAAAAACCAGAACATCATGTCACCATCCTTTGCTTTATTATATCATAATCCGGCGCGGATATCAAGTCGGAAATATGAATTTTTCGCGACAAAGAACCGGGCGGAAATCCGTCC
>CAKSVM010000075.1 GCA_934503195.1 uncultured Eubacteriales bacterium | reverse complement strand
GCGCACTTACGTGCGCAATCGACCTCGCAGGGCGAGGCCGACGCCGCTTCGCGCCGCCTGCAAACGACTTCGCTTCGCGAAGTCGTCCATCGCTTCAAGAAATCATCCCTCTCCCGCCGCAAGAGGGCCGCCGCTACCGCGGTGGCCCTCCTTAACCGAATCCAGTCCCCTTATTTCTCGTTGATCGCCTTGATCGCTTCCTTGACCGCCGCCTCGTTCGACGCGATCGCCGAGGCAATGCCCTCGCCATTGTTAATCGCCGTGCAGATCGCGGAGCGCATCGTGTTCGCCTGCGTTACGAAAATCTGACAGAGATCCGCCCGGCTCGAGTTTATGATGATCTCGAGCATCTCGACCGAGTTCTCGTTTCTGAGTCCCTTACCCTTGAGCGTCACGTCGATGAAGACCGGAAGCACCATCTCGTTTCCGAGATACGCCAGAGCGTCGCCGACGATCGCCGAACGCTCGGGATCTTCGGCTGTCACCGGAATCGCGAAGCCCGGCGTCCCGTAGAACGGAATCGAATAGTAATTCTCCTGATCCTCGTCATACTTCGGGAACGGAACCACTCCGAACTCAAAGCTCTTGTCGCGCATACGCGAGGTCTTGCAGACCTCGGCCGTCAGGAAAAGCGCGCGCTGCGTCTCAAAGGTCGTCACATAGTTGCCCGGCGTCCCGTCCGGAATTCCCGAATGCGGATCCGTGAAGCGGTTTCCGCCGTTCTTCGTCATGACCTTGGAAAGCCTGTCCGCCACGTCGTAGAAATGCGAGTCGCCGACGTCAAGCTCAAGCTTTCCGCCCTTGTTGTTGATGACAAACTCTCCGCTTCCCGCGAGGAATCTGTCGGTCGCGCCGCCCGAGAAGCCGTAAATCGACTTTCCGTTCTCGTTCCAGTCAAACGAGTCGTCGCCGTTTAACTGCGCTCCCGCCTTGGTGTACTCGCCGAAACGGTCAATCGTCCACTTCCCCGTCCGCACAAGATCGTACGGCGTGTCAAGCCCGAGATCGCCCATCATCGACTCGTTGAAGAAGAGACACCACAGCGAGTCAATGTACATCAGCTGCGACGCTCCGACCGCCGCGTAAAGCTGACCGTTTATCGTGCAGGAATCGTTGTAGGACCGCGACCACCACGGCTTGTCGAGCTTTATGTCGGAGAAGGTCGTCAGGTCGTTGAGATACCCGCCGTCGGTAAACTTGTAAAGATCGCGCGCCGGGATGTACATGATGTTGTACTCGTCCTCGCCCGCCATTATCGACTGCTGAGCCGTGTTCGCGAGGGCTCCGTCGACGTTCCCCGTGTATTCCTCAAGGATTATGTCAAGCTCCTTCTCAACCTTCCGGCAGCGGTTGAACATCACGTCGTCAAGCGAGTCTCCCGTGATCTCCTCGCGGTCGATCTCGGCTCTCATGTTGTAGATGTCTCCGGCGTTGAGGATCGTCACCGTCGCGCCGTCGTATTTCTTGCGGTACTCGTAGGTGTAGTTTGTGGTCTCCTCAGACGCGGTGGTTCCGTCGCCGCCCTTCGTGACGTCGGGATTCCCGCCCTCCGAACCGCAGGCGATCGTCGACACGAGCATCGACGCCAGGAGCATGAGTGTTATGAATTTTTTCACGTGTTTCCTCCGGAAAATCAAAGATTTGGTAATACTGCGTAAATATTATAGCACCCCCCCCCGATTTTTGTCAATAGTTTCAGCGGAAATTTATAAAATCAAGCAATTTTAACCGGGGAGAGGGACTATATTATGAAATTTTAACCGTTTTTGTAATTTTCAAGCAGCGCGTTCAGCTTTTCGGTGAGTCCGTCCTTCTTCGAAGCCCACATCGACGCGAAATTCTGTCCGTCGCGGTGATACTGAGCCTGACGCGTGATGAAGACCGGGTCGCCGACCATGCTCGTGTTGATGTTCGCGAAGTCGTACTGCGCGCCGTCAACGATGATGTCGAACATCTGGCAGGACTCGTCGTCACGGAGATACTTGCCCTTCATCGCGACCTCGTAGTAGGCCGGAATGACCTTCTTGTACGAATATTCGCCCATAAGTTCGAGGAACGCGCCGACCATTTCGGGATTCTTGATCGTCGTCGGAACCGCGATCTGCGAGTAGTTGTCGTTCGCGATCGAGTAATACTGCTCCTGATCCTCGTCATACTTCGGCATCGGAAGAATTCCGTACTCCTCCTTCATGTCGCGGAGCTTTTCGGTGTAGTTGAGGTTAGCGATGCTGAAAATAACGCGGCTCTCAAGGAAGCGGTTTTCGTCGGTTTTGTCGTCAAAGTAGATTCCGTTGTTCGTGTTGTACATATCGTAGAATCTCTCGATTATCGTGTTGTTCCGCTCATTGAAGAGATCCCACTCATAGCCGCCGTCCGAAGTCTTCTTCGTATAGTTAAGGCCGGCACCGATCGGGAACGGGTCAAGCGCGCCGTTAAGATCCGCGCCGTAGAAATCACCGACGCTCTTATTGCCGTCGCCGTCGAGATCCTGATAGATATCCTTCGTTATGCTGGCAAAATATTCCTGCGTCCACTCGCCGTCAAGTACCTTCTTGTAGAGGTTGACGTCCTTCAGGTAATCTTCCGCAAGGCTCTTGTTGAAGAAGAGCGCGCGGCGATACGAAACCGTCGTGAGGTCGATATCTCCCGCGACCGCGTATAATTTTCCGTAAATCTCGGCGTTCTCGATGAACTTCTGGTGCCACCAGGGCTTTGAGAGATTCAGATTGTCGAGATCCTTCAGGTTGTAAAGCACCTTTTCGGACGCGATCATCGGCATCGCGTAGGCGTAGTAGCTGATGACGTCATACGACGTGTCGCCGGCCATGACTTCCTTCACAACGTCGGAGTTGAACTGCGTGTGCGGTCCGTAGCTTCCGTCGCGCGAAATCGTCTCGATCTTGATCTTCAGCTTGTCCTCAACCATCATGTTGCGGGCGTAAATCGCGTCGTTGACCGTGTCTCCGGTCTCCTCGTCGACCTTGATTTCGCTTATGAACTCATTTTTGTCGCGGGTGAGAACCGTGACCGTCGTGCCCTTGAAGTCCATGTCGGTCGTGATCGAGGACGGAACCGCGTCACGCGAACCGGCCTCTGCCGTGTCGCCGCTTCCGGCGGTCGTTCCCTCTCCGCCCGTAGTGACCTCGCCGCCGGGAGTCTTTTCGCCTCCGCAGGCGGCGGCTGAGAGTAACATCGACGCCAGAAGTATGAGAGTTAATGCCTTTTTCATTGTTTTTTCTCCTTATTTCATGTATTTTCCGTGAATGTAATCCGAGCTGATTTTCATGCTCTCAAGCGGATCGCCCGGACAGTAATCCTGCTCGACGACATAGTGCTTCACGCCGATTTTCCCGGCGATGTCGATAATCGGGTCAAAATTGATGTTTCCCTGACCGATTTCGGTGATGAAGGGCTTGTCAAGCTCGTGAATTCCCATGTCCTTGAGATGCAGAATGTCAATCCGCCCGTTCAGCTTCTCCATCCATTCGGTTATCGAACCGCCGCCGTGCTGAACCCAGTACGTGTCGAGCGTGAAGGAGGTCGTCACCGGGTCAAGCCCGTCGACAAGGACGTCGATCATCCGCTCGCCCTCAAGCTTTCCGAACTCGACCGAGTGGTGGTGATAGGTGAATCTGAAGCCGTATTTATGTATCTTCGCGGCGAACTCATTGACGATTCCGATATATTCTTTGAGAGCCGAAAGACTTTCGCGCCACTTCGCGCCCATTCCGCCGACGCCGATGAACTTCGTGCCGAGCATATCGTGAATCTCCATCGCGCGGTCGGGATCGGCGATGAAATCGTCGAACGAGCCGTGCGTTCCGCAGATTCCGAAGCCGGTCTCGCGGCAGATCTTCGCGAGCGCGTCGTAATCCTTCACGTCGGCCGTCTGCCCCTCGGAATAGCCGAGGTCGAGCAGCTTTCTGAAGGTCTCGCGCGTCGAGTTTTCGTCGGTCATCAGCGACCTCACCGAGTAGAGCTGGAGTCCGAGTTTTTCTATCATATTCATAACTCCTTAAAGGTTTTTAATCATTATACCATATCCGCGAGTGTTTTTCCATAACAGGATTGCCACTTTTTTGGACAATATTGACTTTTCGCATTGACAAACGGTAGAAAATGTGCTATAATATATCTGAAACAATCATAAGGGAGATTTTCTGATGATAAACAACCACCATCTGACAACTTATAAAAGGCTCCCGATCTGCGTCTACGACCCGTGGCGCGACGAAAAGGGTCATCTCGACGACCATCCGAAGGAATATCATCTTCCCGAAAGCGAACTTCCGTACCGCAACTCCGTCCCGAAGGGAACCCCGGCGGACGAACTCAAAAACAGCGTCGGCGAGCATACCCACCGCGAACTCGAAATCAGCTACGCGGTCTCGGGAATGCGTATGCACCAGATAAACAACAAAATGTATCAGATAAATCCCGGCGAAATGTGCATAAAAAACCCCTTCGACCGCCACAGTGAATACTTCTTCAACCGCGATTACCCGCATTTTACATACGTCGTGATCTTCAACCCGGCCGATTTCGCGCCGATGCTGCCGTCAAAGGAGGCGAGGATCCTGCAAAACGTCTGTTCAGGCAAGACGCGCTTCCGGACGCTGAACCGCTGCTCCGAGCGACTCGAACCGCTTTTTGAGCGTATGTTCGAAAGCTACAAAACCGACAACGCGCCAAGGCTCCTCTCGGGCGTCTACGAGCTTATCGCCGAGCTTCTCGAAAATTGCATTGACGACGCGCCGGGCGAGGTCAACCCGGACTTTGAGTTTGTCGAGTGGATCTCGGATCTCATCGAAACGCGACTCGGCGAGGATCTGACCACCGCGTCGGTCAGCGACGAGCTTTCATACAACAAGAGCTATTTCTGCCGCCGCTTCCGCGAGTGCTTCGGAATGAGCTTTTCGGACTACTTAAACCGCTGCCGGATCCAGCAGGCGACGCGAATGCGCCCCGAAAACGGCCTGAGCCTTTCGGACATAGCGGCGAAATGCGGCTTTCAGGACTACGCGTACTTCTCGCGCGTTTTCTCAAAATACTGCGGAATGTCGCCGAGCAGCTTTTTCAAGTCGCAAGGAAGCTGAGCGGGCGGCGAGCCGCCGCGGGCAGACATCTCGCGGTTTATTTGCAGCTATTTTTCAGCCTATCCCCAACCGCGCGCGACTCCTCCGCCGTCTCGTTTTGCATAGTCGGAAGAAAATAAGCGAGCGGAAAATCAAAAAGGAACCCGAATCGGTTCCTTTTTTAATGAATTCACTTCCCGTTTTCCATAACCATGCTCTGCGCCACGCAGAGTCCCCGATGAAGAAGAGCGCGCGGTCGGCCTTGAACGCCTGCGGTCAGACACCGCGCGGTTCGCCGTGTATTCCGAACGGTCGGTGTAAAGCATCTCGTGCTCGTCAATAAGCGACGAAATCCTCTCCCATATCCCTAAAAAATCCTCGCCGAAGCCGAGCGAAAGCTTCCCGTCCCTGTCCTTCCCGACCATCTTCACCGCGCCCGAGGCGAAGAAACACTCGATCGCGATCGAGCAGGCCGTGAGTCCGTAAAGATCGTTCTCGTCGTATTTTCCGTTTCCGTTGAGATCCGAACAGACGCTCCGCGAAAGCTCGGGACGCGCCGCCGCACGAGGTCGCGATGAGCGACACCAGAAGCAAAACCGATATAAATCTTTTCTTCATTATTATCCTCCCGTCATTCATCTCATTCATCCCAATAGCTGCCCTTTCCGACCTCCCCGGCCGCGAGGCACCCGTGGCTGCGTCCGTTCTCGTCATCTGAGACCCAGAACGCGTAGAGCGAACCCTCGGCGCACTCAAACCTGAACTTCACCGCGCTGCCCGAAAGCTCCGCGAGATTCCGTCCGTCGCGCCATTTTATCTCGACTTTGGTCGAATTCACCCGCATATCGATGCAGTCGTCAGGCGAAAATCCCCCGATCGGATCGCCGTTTTCGTCAAGGATTCCGACTCTGAGCCGCCCCTTCGAAAAATCGCCGTTCACAAACAGCCGCTCGCCCTCAAATCTCACAAGCCGCGTCGTCAGCGTCCCCGAAAAGCCGTATGAATTCATCGAGGCGAATCCGTCGCGCCGCAGCTTGGCAAGTCCCATCGAAGCGTTCGAATACATTCCGTTCGACTCGACCGGGAGATTCGCCTTCGACTCGTCGCCCCTGAAGGCCGTGTAGTAGAACCACAATTCGTCGCCGTGAATCGTCAGAATTCCGCTGTTCGACTGGAGATACCCGCGCTCAAAGCTGTCGGGATTCTCCCTCTCGGGCGAAAGGAAGGGCGTCCGGTCAGAAGGCCTTGACCAGTGGAAGCCGTCGCGGCTGTAGGCCAGCTGAAGCTCAGTGTGCTTCGGAATCCCGGTCTGCGCCGAAAGCCCGTTCTCGGGACCGAGGAAAATTTCAAAAAACCCGAGCATCACCGACTCATACGCCACGCAGTCGAGATTATATAAGGTCGGACGGTCGCCGATCGACTCCAGAACCGGGTCAAGCCGATCGCACCTCACCCACGGAACCGGATCCGAGAGCGGCGCGCCCTCGACGAGCGTGTCGGCCTCTACATACGACCTCGCCCTCTCGCCGAGCTTTCCGAAGCCGGTTCTCATGCTGTAGACCCATTTTCTCCGGAAGGGATTGTAGAATATCGACGACCTGTCGCCGATCGCCCCGGTGTTCGATAGGTAGTTCCACCGCTTTCCGTCGGCCGAGTCGTAGATTTCGCTGAACTCGCGTTCGGTCGAACGGCTGAAGAGGAGCATCTTGTAGGGACGGTCGTCGTCGCCGCTCCACCTGTCGAGCACGACCGAACATCCGTCGCGTTCAACTCCCGCGCGCTTCGGAACGCAGCGGTTCACGTCGCCAAGTCCGCAGTCGACGCGCTCAAAATGAATTCCGTCAACACTCTCGGCGTAAGCCGTCCCGTCAAACCACCCGGCGTGATACCACATTTTCGTCTTCCCGTCGACCGGATCATACCAGACTCCGTCGCTGAACGGCGCGGCCATCGGCGCGTGACCCGAATCCTTTCCAAGCTCCATGTCGGTCTCGGGGAAGAAAACCGGATTCCCCGCGTATTTTCTCGGCTTGTGATACTGACGCACCAGATTCGTCGACTCGATCAGAAAATCGTCGACAAAAAGCTGACGCCCGACCGAAATGTCAATAATCCTCGGCGGCTTTCTGAGATACGGAACCGGAAGCGGCGAATGTCCCTCGGTCTTCGCCAGTCCCCTTGGCGGAAAGATCGGCGGATTCTCGATCCCGTTGTAGGTCGATTCGGGCAGAAGCACCTTTTCGCGTCCCATCCGCTTGTCGGTGCGACACATATCATACTGCGAAACCGCGACGTACCGCACATTCTCGCGCCCGGTGAGGATGTAGTCGATCGAGGTCGAGAGCAGCTCCGCGAGCCTTGGGAGCATCGAAATGTCAGGCGTCGTCGTTCCGCGCTCCCACTTTGAAATCGCCTGCTCCGAGATATTCAGAGCCGCGCCGAGCGACTTCTGCGTCATCCCGCGCTTTTTCCTGAGCGCGATCAGCCTTTCGCCGAGTTCTGTCAGATTCTGTTCCATGAAACACCTCCGCAAATTTTCTTCTATAATTATTATAGCACATTCTGCCGGAAATTGCAATAACCGCGCGGTTAAGTTGAGCCTTGACGAAATCAACCGCCGGGCAAGTCAGAATTCATAGATCCGCTCTTTACAGCAGACGAAATTCGTGTTATAATGGAGAAAAAGGAGACAGCAAAAAATGCTCTACCGTGAAATCCCACGCACAAAGGTCATGCTCCAGATCCACTTCGGAGCCGACTACACGTCGGGCGAGTACGGCAAGACTTTACAGATCAAAAAATCCGTGAAATGGCAGCTAGAAAGCCTTAAAACCTACTACATCGACTACGGCTGTATCCACTGCCTTGAGGAGAAACCGGATCTTCGCGCCTGCCTTGAAAACGGCGTCCTCGACTATATAAAGGAGCTTAAAAACGCCGGAATCGTCCGCCACATAGGCCTCTCATCCCACTCGCCGAAACCTGTGAACAGGGTTCTCGACCTTAATATAATCAACGTCGTGATGTTCGGCGTCAACCTGGGCTGCGACTACGGCGAGGGCGAGTTCAGCATCGGAAATACCAGCGAGAGACAGGAACTCTACTGCCACTGTCAGCGCGAGGGAGTCGGAATAACCGCCAAATAAAAAACCGCCGCGGCTAACCATCATACCGCGGCGTTTTTCTGTTTAGTTTAATTCACGCCTTTTTCGGCATAGGCACGCCGTGATCGAAGAGCGTTCTCGCAACCGACTGGTGACGCTCGAAATAAAGCACCATCAGAATCCCGAAGACCCCGCAGGAAATAACCTCGCCGAGTCCGACCGTGAACGCGAAGTACGGGAAGAGATTCCACCCGCCGAGCCCCGAGAGAATCAGCACCGTCGGGATTATCAGCATATTGCTGACGACCGTCGGAATGAACGCGAGATACTTCGTGTTCCGCATAAAATAAGCGATCACCGCGCCGATGAGCGTCGCGAGCGTCCCGAAGACGATATCCCACGCCGTTCCGCCGACGATGAGATTCGCGACAAGGCATCCGACCGTCACCCCGGGAATCGCCGCCGCCGTGTAGACCGGCAGCACGCAGAGCATCTCGGAGATCCGCACCTGAATCACCCCGCTCGAGAGACCGAACATCGCCGAGATCAGCGTCAGCACGACATAGAGCGCGCCGATCATCCCGGCCGTGGCGATAAATCTGATATTCTGTTTTTTCATATAAGTATCCTTTCTGTCCCCTGCGGAAAGCAGCCGCGGGGACTGAACGGGAACGCTGATAGTTTCAGCATATCCCGCGCCGGACAAAAAGCCGCACTCCAGCAAAGCAGGCTGACGCGACTCATCCGTAGTTTTGTTTTGAGTGAGGATGGTTACGAACTCACTTTAGGCGGACGCGAAAACGCCCGCCTTATTATTATATCATATTGAAGGAAATCTGTAAAGCCCCCGGGATGTAAATTTTTCAGGAAAGAATCGCCTCAAGATTGTCGATTATGAAGCTCTGCGCTCCCTTCGTGTAGAAGGTCGCCATGTACTTCCCCGTCTGCCCGTCGCGCTCCTCCTGAAAGATCCCGATTTCGCGCCCCTCGTCTGTCACGCGGCGGTACTTCCTTTCGCCAAGCATTGCTTCTTCAAGGAATCCGTGCGAAAGGAGCCAGTTCGTGATCACCGTCGCCGAGAGCTTTCTCGCGCCCTCAACGTCCGAGAGCGAGTTAATCCGCTCCGCGATCTCCGAAATCTTCAGCGGCGACTCGGAATACTCGAATCCCGCGAGAGCCGCCGGATCGATCGAAAACGCCGGACGCGAAACGTGACGCCGCCGCTCAATCCGTTTTTCGGGCTTTCCCCCGCCCGCGAGTACATCGTCGATAAACCCCGCGACGTACGAAAGGCACTTCGAAATCCGGACGTTCCGCACGATGTCATTTTCGCCGACCTCCGCTCCGGTAAGCGGATCGACGCCCTTTGAAAGCTTTTCGAGATAATCCTTCGCGCGCCTTAAAATATCTTCCTCGGTCATTTTTTCTCCTTTATCGCGAGAGCGCGCAGCTCGTCCTTGTGCGGGTCGGTGACGCGGAAGCTCTCGATCGCCTTCCGGATCGCCTTGTTGTGCGTCCAGACGTCGAGCCGCCGCTCCGTGAAATACGGCAGAACCTCGTCGTAGCGTTTGGCCAGAGCCGTCGCGAAATACCACGCCCGCATCATATTTATGTAGTACTCGCCCGACTTCAGCGACGCGACAAGCTCAGGATAATCAGGCGAAAACCGCTCGTCGAGGAATTCCGCCATCAGCCGCCCGATCGCGAAGCGGACGGCGTAGGTCCCGCCGGAATTGATCCAGCGGTGAATTGCCGAAAGCAGCTTTTCGGGAGCTTTTGAAAGCGACGCGGGCGAAATCAGATCCGACGTCGCCCAGTTGTCGACAAAGGGCAGAAATTCGTCGAGCGCGGCGGCGCACGCGTCGGGATCCCTCATCCGCGAGATCAGGATCCCGTGGAGATTGTTTTCTTCATAATAATAATGCGGCAGAGACGCGAGAAAGGCCCCGGCCTCTGAACTTTTCGCGAATTCCTTCGCGAAATTCCGCAAAACCGGGGTCCGGATCCCGATGATCCGTTCGGGAGCGACGTTCGGAATCAGCTTCATATGGAAATTTCTGTAATCCTCGTCGCGAAGCGCGAGGAGAGAATCGGTGACTGACATATTTTCACTTCTTTCAATATATTATAACTATTATAGCTGTTTTCCCCCGGTTTGTCAAGAGAAAAATTACCTTAAGGCGGGCGGCGCGAGCCGGATCAGTCGAGATAATTCCCGACCGGACTCTGCGAATACTGTTTTTTGATCTCGATCATGTACGAACCATCGTCGAGCTTCTTTTCGTCGACGATACGGTATTTTGTGTGGGTTTCGTCAAGCGAACGCTTGTAGCGCGCGACCTCTTCCTCGACCTGAAGCGCGGCGGCCGAACGCTCCACGCCATCCTTAAGCTGAAAATGAAGCGTCTGGCAGACGCAGGCTGATTTGATACGTTTCATGGGATAATACCATCCTTTCCTTGGATATATATATTATACCACATTTTGACGAAAAAGTCAAAGACGGTTTTGTACAAAAATCACAGTATATATGTTTGTGCAGAATGCGCATACTATTTCAAATGGCCGTTCTGCCTGAACGCGCTCGGCGAAAGCCCGGTCTCGCGCTTGAAGAAGGCCGAGAAATGACACGCGTCGGCAAATCCGACAGCCAGAGCCGCCTCGCTGACGCTGAAATCGCCGAGCAGCAGCTCCTTCGCCCGCTCGCAGCGAAGCTCGTCGAGATATTTCTTCGGTGACCGCCCGTAAACCTCGCGGAAGCTCCGGCAAAGCTCGCGCGAGCTGACGCCGATAAGCCCCGAAAGCTCCGACACGCGGAATTCCGGCAGCTGATAGCACTCGTGAATCTTCGCGATCACGGGCGAAAGCCTGTCCTTTTTCCGAAGCGGCGCGCCCGATCTGTCGCGACGCCTGAGCGACTCGGCAAAGAGCCTGTAGGCGACCGACGCGCAGTCAAGACGGTAATATTCGTCCTCGCGGTGGAGCCGCCAGAGCCTCGCCGCCTCCTGAAACCCGCCGAGCATATCGCGGCAGCCGCGGATCACAAAGGGCTCCGGAACTCCCCGTCCGAAGAAATTTATCACGTAGCATTCGAGATAACCCGTCTCAAGCTCGACGAAATATTCAAGATCCTTCGGCAGAAAAACGACATTTTCGCCGTGATTCACATATCTTTTCTCGCCGATCGTGATCCGCTCGCCGTCGCCGACGAAATAGATCAGCCCGTGATACTCGCGCGCCAGCTTATGGAGCGGATAGCCGTCGCCGTGATTTATGGAGTGTTCGATGTTTACAAGCTCTTCAATGAACATTTCATCACCCCTAAAGATTATACCACAGATCCCGTCCGCGCGCAATAGCTTCGCTGAAAAAAATTGTCCGAAAATTACAAATCCGCCGATTTGTGTATGTACAAACGCCAACAGATGTGGTATAATTAAACCGAGGTGACAGATATGACCGAAAAATTCAGAAATGACCGCCCCTTCATCGAGGGCAAATATCATAAAACGACCGAACCGTTTGATCCGTTCTCACGGATGAGTTACCACGGCTGGGACGCCGACGAGACGACCGGACTTTCCGACGGCGAAATGCGCGCCGCGCTCGGAAGCTTCCTTTCGTCGCTCACCGACACAAATCACGCGGTGATCAAGGCGAAGGCCTTCGCCTTCGTCCTCGACCATATGCGCTTTTCGATAAACGAGCACGACTATTTCCCCTATTTCTGGAACTGGTCGCGCCCCTTAAATAAGCTGACGATTGAAAAATGGGTCGATTCGCGGCTCGACGAAAAGACGTCCGCCGGGCTTAAAGACGCCGTCGCGCGCGGCGAGGTCACGTGCTGGATCGACTACGACCACTCGGTCCCCGACTGGGACGCGCTCTACTCGCTCGGATTTGCCGGAATAAAAGCCCGCGCCGCGAAGTACCGCGAAGGACGCGGGCTTTCGGAGACGCAGAAGGCGTATTTCGATTCGATCGAGATCGAATACTCGGCGATTCTCCGCCTGATGGGCCGGCTGAAGGACTACGCCGCGGCGCGGAGCTTCGAAAAAGCGGCCGAAATCCGCGACTGCCTCTCGCGGCTCGAAAGCGGCGCGCCGGAGACGCTTTATGACCGCCTGATGCTGATCTACCTCTACTTCATGCTCTCGGAGAGCGTCGACTCGTACCAGGTTCGCTCGCTGGGAAGCGGAATCGACCACGATCTCGACGGCGTTTTCAGAGCCGATCTCGAAGCCGGGATCCCCAGGGAGCATCTTGATGACCTCGTCGCGTACTTCTTAATGCAGTTCTCGGCGATCGGAAACTACTGGGGACAGCCGACATATCTCGGCGGCACGAATTCTGACGGCTCGACAAGAGTCTGCGAAATGAGCTACAGATTCCTTGAAATCTACGACGAGCTCGGAATCTATAATCCCAAAATCCAGATAAAATACGGCAGAAACACGCCCGAAAAATTCCTTAAGACGGTTCTCGACATGATCCGCCGCGGACACTCAAGCTTCGTCTTCGTCTGCGACGACAACATCATAAAAAGCTACTTGGACCGCGGCGTGAGCTACGAGAACTGCTTCGACTACGACGTCAAGGGCTGCTACGAGTACGCGCTGCGCGGAAAGGAATTCTCGACCGCGCCCTTCTACATAAACCTCCTCGCCCCGGTCGTGAGGGTGCTTGAGAATTCGGACGACCAGACGACCTACGAAAAAATCGAGGAGGCCTACATGGCCGAACTCGACCGCCTTTTCGGACTCGGAATCAGAGTCTGCGACAGCTGGGAGAAGAATCTCGCCGAAATAAACCCCGCGCTGATGCTCTCCGCGACGATCACGGCGAGCCTTGAAAAGGGTCGCGACGCGTATTATGACGGCGCGGTGCTTGACACGACGGCCTTTGTGGTCGGCGCGATCGCGTCGGGAGTCGACGCGCTGATGGCGGTGAAGGAGCTGGTCTTCGACAGAAAGCTCGTCACGCTCGGAAAATTAAAGGAGATTCTGAAATCCGACTGGTCGGACGAAAGACTCCGCAAAACCGCGCTGAATTCGGCGCGGAAATTCGGCCGCGGCGACGCCGAAGCCGATGAGCTCGCCGCGAAAATCGCTGACAAGGTCGCGTCGTATCAGCTGATCCCGAACGTCCGCGGCGGATACTACAAAGTGACAATGCACTCGGCAAGGCAGTTCATCGATCAGGGACGGAAGATCCCCGCGACGCCCGACGGACGGCTTTCGGGCGAGGAGACGTCGAAGAACGCGTCCCCGGTTCAGGGAATGGACCGCGAGGGCGTGACCGCGCTGATACGCTCCGCACTCGCGCTGAAGCCGTCGCGCTTCTATGAGGGCTTCGGATTCGACGTGATGATTCACGAGTCGGCGGCGAAGGGCGACGACGGACTCGACGCGATGCTCGGACTTCTCCGCGCCTACGCGAACGGCGGCGGCTCGTCGATCCAGTTCAACGTCACGAGCTCGGAAACCCTCCGCGCGGCGCAGGAAAACCCCGAAAAGTATAAGAATCTGCAAATCCGCGTCTGCGGCTGGAACGTCCTCTGGAACGATATGCCGCGCTCCGAGCAGGAAAAATACATCGAGAGGGCGATGAACATATGAACGGAAGCGATAAAAAAATAAAGCCCGAGGCCGCCGGAATCGTCACGGATTTCAAGAAATTCGCGGTTCACGACGGCGACGGGATAAGGACGACGGTCTTCTTAAAGGGCTGTCCGCTTTCCTGCGTCTGGTGCCATAATCCCGAGAGCATAGGACGAAAGCCGCGGCTCGCGTTCTATGCCGAAAAATGTACGTCCTGCGGCGAATGCGTCAGAGCCTGCGAAAAAGGCGCGCAGATCATAAAACCTGACCTTCAGAACGCCCCGCTTCACCTCGTCGACCGCGAAAAATGCGTCGTCTGCGGAAAATGCGCGGATGTCTGCCTTTCGGGCGCGCTGAAGGTCTTCGGCCGCGAAATGAGCGTCGACGACGTGATGAAAATCGTCCGCGAGGATAAGATTTTCTACGAATCAAGCGGCGGCGGGATGACTCTCTCGGGCGGCGAGCCGACGTCACAGCCGGGATTTTCGCTCGCGCTCCTGATGGCGGCGAAGGCCGGGGGAATCGACACCGCGCTTGACACCTGCGGCTTCGCCCCGCGCGAGGTTTATTCGGAGCTTATGCCCTATGTCGATAAATTTCTTTACGACATAAAGCACATCACGCCCGAGGGTCACATACGCTGCACCGGGCGCGACAATCGGCTGATCCTCGAAAATCTCCGCTTTCTCTCGGATTCTGGCGCGAGGATCGAGATCCGGACGCCCTTCGTCCCCGGCTTCAACGACGACGATGAGACGGTAAACGGCATCGGAAAGCTCCTCTCGGGCGTCAAGATCACGAAAATGAAGCTCCTCCCCTATCATTCCTACGCGAAATCAAAGTACGACGCGCTCGGGATGACCGACACGCTGCCCAAGGTCGAGCCGCCCGCGAAATCATCGCTCGAAGCGGCCGCGGGGATTCTCCGCGGGTCCGGGATCGACGTTGTTATAGAGTAAAAAAAAAAGCCGTGACGGCGCGGTCTGCCGCTCCGGCTCACTGAAATATAGTTCCGTAAAATCGCCAGAGGGGCGCGAAGCGCGGCTGAAGCCGCGCTTCGCGTGTTCCGGCGCGCCGCGGCGCGCCGG
>CAKSVM010000074.1 GCA_934503195.1 uncultured Eubacteriales bacterium | reverse complement strand
CAGTGGAAGCCCGGCGAAATCCTCTTCGATCACGCCGTGATGATGACGAAACTCGCGATGCGAACCTCGGAATTCGCCGGAATCCTCTGGCATCAGGGCGAGACCGATTCGATAGATTTCGACGCCGCGGAATACAAAATAGATCTCATCGAAACGCTGACTTCGATGAGATCCGATCTTGGCGCAGAGAATCTGCCGATTGTGATCGGCGAAATCTCCGAAAAAATTGATGTCTCCAAAAAGCCTCGCGCGCTCCATGAGGTGAATCTGGTTCTGCACGAGGTAGCGAATGTGCTTCCGCTCTGCGGGATCGCATCGTCAGAGGGACTCGGGCTTAAAAGCGACGGAATCCACTTCTCCTCGGCGTCCTACCGGATTCTCGGCGAGCGGTATTTTGAAGTTTATAAAAAGCTTGTGGATTAAGCTACGGGTTTTGACCTGAGCCTGTCCGGCGCGGATTTTCGGCGTGTCCGTAGGTTTTACGGTACTCGCCCGGCGTGATTCCGTAGACCTTTCCGAACCTCCGGTTGAATCCCGGAAGGCTCTCAAAGCCGCATTTTTCCGAAATCTCGATTATCTTCAGATTTGTCTCAGTAAGGAGATTTGTCGCAGCGGCAAGGCGGGTTTTCGAGATGAAATCTCTCGGCGGCATCCCGGTTTCGCGGACGAAAAGACTCCGCAGATATGACGGGCTGATCCCCGATTCGCGCGCGATCACTTCCTCACGCATAAGTCCGGGGTCATTATAATTGTTGCTGATGAACCTGACCGCCGCCGCGGTGCGGAATACCGTGGCGTTTTCGCCGCCGACGCGGAAGGCCTCCAGAAGCAGCTTTCCGGCCGCGAGCGCGAGATCAAAGCGGGTGAAGAAATCGTCGTGATCCGCGGCGGCTTTCGCCGCCTTTGCGAAGCTTTCCGAGGCCGACATAAGCCCGGGAAGCTCGTTTCCGAAGACGCCGCCAAAGCAGTTTTCGCGCAGGCTTCCGGGTTCAATTGTCATCCCGGCGTTTGAAAAGAGCTTTTGCGGACTGAAATAGATCCAGTACCAGACCGAGCTTGTTCCGGGATCCGACGCCGAGTAATGCGGCTGATTCGCGCGGATGAATGAGACCGATCCGGGTCCGAAATCATAGATCCGGTCGTCGATATAGACCTTTCCGCTCCCGCTTTCGCAGAATCCGAGTTCGAACGTCGGATGATGATGTAAAGATGTTACGGGGCGGTCATAGAGGTTCTGCACTCTTGTTATAAAAAGCTCGGCGCGGTCGCCGGGCGAAAAGCTGTGGTAATAGGTCGGAAGGACGCGGGAATTATGCGAGTAGTTCAAAAATCTCACCTCACTGATCTATTATAGCGCGCCGGACAGAGAAAATCAAGCTTTTTTCGAAAAAACGTGTCGATTTTGGCGAATCGGCAAAATTTCAGGCGAAACGGCGAAGACTTTTTTCGCTTTCTGAGTTATAATATACCCGTTCGATAACCCGCCTGGAGCGTCAAGTCAAGTCTGTTTCGCGATATTCAATGAAGTTAAAAGAGGTAAACAAAATGAGAAAACTATCGAAGACTTGGATTTCATCCGCTCATCAGGGCTTTGTCACAGATGGGATTCATTCAAACACACTCGCCGCCTATATGCTCGCCGCGAAAAAGGGCGCGGATATGATCGAGACCGACGAACGCACAACAAAGGACGGTGTGATCATCGCGAACCACGATCCGTCCGTAAAGGGCTTCGATGAGAACGGAAACCCGGTTGAATACATCATATCCGAGACCAACTATTCAGATATAGCGAAACTCCGGCTGATAAAAAACGGTGATTCCGGAAGCCGCGTGCCGACTCTCCGCGAGGTTCTGAATCTTACCTATTTCACCGGAATGTGCATCAATATCGACCTGAAGGAGGGCATTTCGCGCGCCGCCGAGGTGGCTCAGATGGTCGCTGAGTGCGGTATGCGCGGAAGGACGGTTTACGCGACCAACGGCTCCGGAGTCAAGGCGATAGAACTGATCCTCTCGATCGACCCGGACGCGAGGTTCATAGACAGAAAGGTCAATTTCACAAAGGAGAAATTATCCGGCGTGAGAGATTATCAGTCAAAATGCTTCGTTTATACCTCAGATTTTTCGGATGGGAGCATCGCTGAGATACGCGAGAGCGGATGTATGCTAGCCGCGATTTCACTGAGCGAAAAGAACGCACGCGACGCGTTCAGGCATCACCCGGATATGGCGGAATATCCGCACACGAGCGATTTTGAGGCCATCGACCGGGATATTCTTTCAAATTGGCAGGCACTTTGAAAGTCCATTCGTGGCGGTTTTCGGACAGTAAAACGAAAAAGGAGAAAACCATGCTCTACCAGAACAAAGAAGAACTCCGCGACCGTATCCGCGCCTGCTGGATCGGAAAGAACATCGGCGGCACGATCGGTGAACCGCATGAGGGGAAGCGCGAACTCCTCGACATAAAGGGCTTTGTGACCCCGCCCGGCGAACCGCTCCCGAACGATGATCTGGATCTCCAGCTCGCGTGGCTGATCGCGCTTGAAATGAACGGCCCGGAAAAGCTCGACTCGGCACTGCTCTCAGAATACTGGCTCTCGCACATCATTCCCGACTGGCAGGAATACGGAATCTGCAAATGCAATCTCCGCCGCGGCTTCATTCCGCCGCTCTCTGGCGAGATCGGAAACGAAATCTGGCGCGAGTCGAATGGCGCGTGGATCCGCTCTGAGATCTGGGCGTGCCTTGCGCCGGGATTCCCCGGAATCGCGCGGAAATACGCCTTTGAGGACGCGATGGTTGACCACGGATTCGGAGAGGGAACGCTCGCCGAGATCTTCACTTCGACGCTCGAATCTGAGGCGTTTGAGGAGAGCGACGTCCGACTGCTTATCGAAAAATCCCTCTCGCAGATTCCTTCGGAATGCCTGCTCTCAAAATCGGTAAAGCTCGTGCTCGAATGCTTTGACGCCGGGATGAGCTGGCAGGAGACGCGCGAGAAGGTACTCGCGCTGAGTCTTGACAAAATCGGCTGGTTCATGGCTCCGGCAAACGTTGCGTTCGTCGTGATCGGACTTTTGTGGGGCGGCGGGGACTTCAAAAAGAGCGTTCTCACCGCCGTGAACTGTGGCGACGACACCGACTGTACCGGAGGAACCGTCGGCGCGATTCTCGGAATCATGCGCGGAACAGACGGAATCCCGTCCGACTGGCGCGAATATGTCGGCGACCGCATACTCTGGAAGTCGCTGAACGGCCAGTACAGAAGACTTTACGCTAAGAGCTGCGAGGAGCTTACCGACCGAGTGATGGCGCAGATCGACCGTGTGCTCTTCGCGAACCATGCCGACGCTTCGGATCGACAGAAAGCCGGAGTCAGCGGAATGGCACTTTCGAAGCGGAACCGGCTTTCGGCCGCGTTCGACTCGACATGGGCGCGCGGGCTTGTGACATACGAAAAGGAGCCGATTCTTTCGGATGGCGAGGAGATCGGGATCTCGGTTGAGATAAGCGCGAAGAATTTCACCTTCGGCCCCGACAATCTCGAATGCGGGCTCAGACTTCCCGACAATTGGAGCGGAGAATGCCCGAAGAGCCGGATGCTTTACTGGCATCCGCGCGACGGGAAATGTGTGATCGACATTAAAATCAGAGCGGTTGATCCGGCGTTTTCGAACACCGTCATTTTCTGGCTGAAAGGCGACCGACACGCGCAGACGATCGCGGTGCCGATAATAATCGGAGGAAGATAAATGAAAAAACTCCGTCTGATGCTCGCGGGCGACAGCATAAGCCTTGACTACGGAAGGATTCTCGCCGGATTTTTATCCGAAAAATTTGAGATGCTTGACCGGGAGGGAATCGCCGAGGCGTACAGAAATCTCGACGAACCGCTCGGTGGAAACTGCGGCGACAGCCGTCGGGTGCTTGAATTTGTGCGCGGTCTTTGCGAAAGGAAAGTTGATTTTGACATTTTCCTATTTAACTGCGGGTTACATGATATCAAGCTGAACGCGCCCGGGCGTCTTCCGCAGGTTCCGATTGACGAATACCGCGCGAATCTCAATGAAATTCTTAGGCTTCTGAAATCACGCGGAGTGCAGCCGATCTTCATAACGACGACTCCCGCCGACCGTTCGAGATACGCCGACGACGCGTCTTTCTGGCGGAGGAACGAGGATGTGATCGGGTACAATTCAGCGGCCGTGGAGATCATGAACGGCGGGGAAGCCGGAGTGATTGATCTCTATTCCTTTACGGTTTCGACGGGACTTTCCGGCGACGCGCTTTTCCGCGACCACACGCATTTCACGCCCGAGGTGATAAAGCTCCAAGCGGCGTACATCGCGGGTGCGCTTGCTGGGATTTGATTTGAAAAAATGACCATCCGGATTAAGTGCCGGGTGGTCATTTTGCGCTTTCGCTGGGATTAGGACAATGGTGAGAACCAGCTGAGGTAAGGAAGAGCGGCAGTCAGCGCGATTTTCAGCGCACCGCGCGAACCTCACTTATTCGCGCCGCTCGCGTCGTGTATCCTCTTCGCCGCTGGATATTCCTCGAAAAGCTCGTCAAGCGACCCTGAGACAAAAGTCTCGCCGAGCATCACGTTCCGGTCGGGGCAGTGGTTTCCCTTGTCGATCGGCGACGCCGAGTAGATCCGCTCGCAGAGGACGTTGTGATTGTACTGCGTCTTTACGTGGAACTGCGTGAAGAGCGGATATTTCGCGCCCGCGATCACATTGTCATAAACGTGCCAGTTCGACGAGGAACCGTCTAGATAATATCCGCAGATGTGTCCGGTATCCGGCTTGTAATCGGCCTTTTCGGCGTAGTTGTCGTGCATCGTGTTGAAAAGCCCGGTGTACTTTTCGGTGCAGTTCGCGCCGAGAACATAGATCGCCGCGCCGTCGCGGAGCTTTTCCATGAAGTTCGTGATCCGATTGTACGCGATCTCAGCGTTGCGGAGGTTGATCTTCTCGCCGTAATCATAGTCGACGACAGCCCAGCCCCAGCCCGCGCTGATTCCGCTGTAGGCGCAGTTATCGATGCTGTTGCGCGTGATTTTCAGCCCGTCGGCGTGCGCTACGTAGATCGAGGTCGCGGTCGGATAGTCGGTTCCGGTATATGATATGTCGTTGTTGTTTATCACGATGTCATAGCAGGCGTTGCTTTCGCCCCACGACTCGACGTAGTTTCCGACCGAGACGGCCGACATGGCGATGTCCGTGAATTCGCAGTTTCCGACTCTGAGACTCTTTATGTAGTCCTCGCATCTTATTCCGCTTCCGTTAAGCCCACAGAATGAACAGCCTTCGACTACGATATCGGTCGAATTCCTGAAATTCACCGCCGCGAACCACGGGTCGCCATAGCGTTTTTCTCCGTTTGCCTGACGCGCGTAATATCCGTCCTTAGCCGTGACCGAGCAGGCTGTTCCGGTGAAAACGAGGTTTTCGAGTCTGATTCCCGAGGCGTTCTCAAACTGTAAAATCACGTCGGTAGTCGAATACGATACGTCCTTCGGCGCGCCGGACTCGGGATAGTAGTAGAGAATCCCGTTATCATAGTCGACGACGCGGGTTCCTGGCGTGAGGAACTCACGGTTGTTCGCGAGGAAATAAATCCGGTTCTTGATGTTGTTGAGAGTATGGACGTTGACCGGGAAATCCGCGGCGTCCTTTTCGGAGAGCCTGAGTCTCACAAGCTCGTGGCCGTCGACTGTCCGCGCGTCGGAATAATCGACTCCGGCCGCGCGGAGCGTGAAGGCCTCCCACTCGACGTAGATGTTGAATTCGGTCGAGCCGAAATCCTTTATCATCTCAACCGACGATTTGTCGACATAGATTCCCCGCGTGTTCTCGGGCGCGGCGCGGTTCGAATTGTCGTCAAAGCCGACGACGGTAACTCCCCTCTCGCCGGTCGCGACCGGGATCCGCTTCGTGCCGACGTAGAAATCGCGCACGGAATCGGCTTCGAGCTTCGCCATGTAGTAGTCGGTTCCCTCAACCTTCGTGAAGCTCTCGTCGGGGATCCTGACAAGCCCGGTGAGAACCGGACGGTCGCTTTCGTCAGCCGCCTTAATCGTAAGCTTCGCGAAGGGATTTTCGCCGAAGGTCAGTCCGCCGGGAAGGTCATATTCGCCGCCCGAAAGCGTGAGAACAAACTCACACGGCGACCCGGCCGTCGCGTTTTTCGCGTCGCGGCTGATTTTTTCAAGTGCGTCGGCGAGATTCCTTCCGCGCTCGGCCGGGGATTTTCCCGAGATTTCAATTGTTCTTAGAATTGCGCTGTTCATTGTGATCTCTCCCTTCACCTCGCCTTTTCCGAGGCCTTCTGAAAATTTGTCAAGCTTATAGGCGAATTCATCGCGGCTTTCGCCGACGATCCGGATTTCTCCGCGCCCATCGCCGTCAGAGCCTAAGAATATCTCATGCTCGGTCGGTTCGGATTCGGAACTCACGATCTGAAGCTTTGCTCCTGTAAGTTCAAATAACCACTCCGAAAGTCTTTCCGCAGCGTCGGAAAGTCCGAAGCCGAGAAGATTCTCGGTGACAATCGAAAATTCCCCGATCGGCGTTCCGTCAAATGTGAGATCTGCGAACTCCGGAGTCCAGCGGCCATAATATCCTTCGGCCGGGATGCTTATTTCGCCAGACTTTTCGTCGTAGTTCTCACAGAGCCAGTCGATCGCCGCTTCGTATGAAAATCTGTTTCCGCCGAGGACGACAATTTTCGTCCCGTCGACCCTGACCATGAAGGAATTTTCGTCTCCGTCATAGTCTTCGGCGGCTTTTTTCGACTCTTCGCGCTCGGTGAAGCCGAAGAGAAGCTCAGACTCTCCCGGCTGTTCGTTCTGACTCTTTATCAGAAAATCGGTCTTTATCCCGACGTCGGCTCCGGCCTCGGTGAGACGGTTCTTCAGCGACAGCGCGAGCTTCACGCCCTCTTCCGGCTGATAGTCGGGGCGGACGATCGTGTAACCCGAGAGGTCAATCATGATCGAATCATCCTTTTCTCCGCAGCCCCAGAGCAGAGCCGCGAGAATTATCGCGATAAGACAGCATAGCCTGCGTGCCATTTTTTACCCTACTTACACATTTATACAATAAACGTGTTCGATAACCCTCTGACGTGTCAATCAAATTGCCGACTTACGTCGCCAATTTGATACGCTAAGGTCGGGTTACCGAACACGTCTAATAAAATTATAACATTGTCAAGATAAAAATGCTGTGCGATTTTGTGTTTTTTCGCGTCATTTGCGGCTGATTTAACAATCGCACCTATTGATATTAACAAAGGCACGAAATCAGACGTGTCCCGCCTCGATCCTATCCCCGGCGACCGGACAGGAGACGAGGCTTTCGGCTGTCGGCTTCTTCATGACCTCAATTGTGATCGACGCCGGGACAAGGTTTTCCGAAAACGCGCGGATAACCTTCTTTCCCTCCTCCTTAGCACGGATTCCGACCGTTATCCGCCCGGCGTACATTTTCCGCTCGGTGCTTTGCGGCGGGATATGATCTGTATTTGATGATCCGGTTGCGGCTACTACCGCACCATCTGCCTCAAATCTCACGGTTGGCCGCGCGTCCGGGACGATGATCCCGTCCTTGTCGACTGCAACGCAGGAGAGAAGTGCCATCTCGTTTGTTCCAGAGTGAATCGGATCGGTTTCCTCATGAAGCCTCAGCGCGTAAGGCGCGCCGGAGGTTCGGACAATCTCGGTCACCGCTTCCTTCCCGTCACGGTATCCGACCGCTTTGAGTTCGCCCGGTTCGTATCTGACGTTCCACTCGGCGTGGCCATATCTTTCAACCGCCGCTTTTCCGATCAGACAGCAGTTTAAGAAGAGTTCAACTTCGTCGCAGTTTGTGTAAGCCCAGACATTTATGTTCTCGCCCTCAAAGCCGCGATGATTCCAGTGCGGGAGAAGATGAATCATCGGCTTATCGTTCCAGTGCGAAAGATTTTGATAAAACGCGTCCTTTGGGCGGAGAAAGAGGTCAATCGCGCCCGAAATTGAGCAGATTCTCGGATAAGCCGCCTCGCCGCGATACTCAAACCCGCTCCACTGATACCCACCGGCGAGCCAGTCATGTCCGGCAATGAATTTCCATGTTCCCTCGCGCCCGGGATGAATCGCGTCGGTTGAATGGTCGCGCGACTCGACAAGCCCAAGCTCGGGATGATTTCCCGTATAATTTCCAAAAGTACCCGGTGTCGCACAGTTTTCGGTCGAGACAATCGCCTTTTCGGGGAACCTTTCGTGGAATTCCTCGGTCAGGTGGAGGCTGTAATTTATGCCGATCAGGTCGACGCATGGCATGACAACATTGTCCTTCGGAAGTCCGATCGCGGTTGTCACGGGGCGGGAATCATCGTATTTCTTCACCTCGGCCGCCATCGCGCGCTGGATGTTTATTCCCTGTTCAAAATTGTGATATCTTAACTCCTCGTTCCCGGTCGACCAAAAGATGACCGACGGACGGTTACGGTCGCGCTTGACACTCATCTCAATCTGACGCATCGACTCCTCGTTCGAGTCGAAATGCCTGATTTCGGCGAGGACTAAAAATCCCGCGCGGTCGAGTGCGTCCATCATCTCTGGCGGATGCGGATAGTGAGCGGTGCGGTATCCATTCGCGCCCATTTTTTTGAGAAGCCCTGCTTTGTAGGCGAAGATGTTGTCCGGAACCGCGAGCCCGGTCAGGCCAAAATCCTGATGCGCACAGACGCCTTTGATCTTGACCCTACGTCCGTTAAGCCAGAATCCGGTGTCGGGATCAAATTTCGCCGTTCTGAAGCCAAAAGTGGTTTTATATGTATCGATGACCTTACCTTCCCTCACGACCTCAGTGAAGAGCGTGTAGAGTGTCGGCGAGTCAATGTCCCAAAGCTTTGGATTCTCAAACGGCTCCGAGATTCTGATATCGCGCTTATCTCGCGCCACGACCTCGCCTGAGGTCTCGTATCTCCGGCACTCAATGCCGCCGCTGTCGATTACATGATGGATCAGTCCGACCGACGCCGACTCATAATCGTCGTTGCGTACTGTAGTTGTGATATTCAGCTTCCATTTCCTGTCCTCAAGCACCGGGCAGACATAGTCACCGTAGAGATCGACCGCGACCCGGTCGGTGACTATCATCCGCGCGTGTCGATAAATGCCCGCACCGCGATACCACCAGCCCTCGATAAGGCTCATATCGATAAAGACCGCGACAACATTATCCCGGTCAAAGAAAACATAATCCGAGATATCGGCCTCAATCGGCGTGTACGAACAGTGATTGTGCTTTATAAGACAGCCGTTCAGGTAAATCGTGCTATTGCCGCTGATCGCGTCGAAAAGCAGTGTGATCCGCTTGCCGCGCATATCATCACCGACCATGAAATGCTTCCGGTACCATGCGTTATGATACTCAAAGAAGCCGGAAGCCCCGCCGCGTTTGGGGTCTGGCGTCTGCGTAATGATATAATCATGGGGGAGCGTGACATTTTCCCATTTTTCGTTCGGGATCTCACCGTCGAAATTCCATGAGTTTTCGACATCGAAGTGCTTGTACGCGCCGGGACCGGATTTTATTCTCTCGGTCTTTGAACTGACATACATCGCGCCGTAACCATCAGGCTGCACAGATTCTCCGGGAACCTCGGCGTGATATCTCCAAGCATTATCAAAATCAATAATTCTCCTCATTAAAGTAAAAATTCTCCTTTTGGATTTTTTGTTTTCAAAAGATATTTTAACACAAAAGACTTGAAATTGCTATCGTAAAATGATATGATTATATGGCAAAATGATACTATTTTAAGGAGGCACAGAATGTATCTCACTCACACAAGGCACGAGGTCTGCAAGCCAGACAAGAAAACGATAAAGCACGTCTATTGCTGTGACGTTGCGCATTATATCGTCGCCGGATACGGATTCTATAACGGTCGGCGGCTCGGCGCGGGGGAAGGCTTTGTCTGCCGCTACGGCGAGGCGGCCGAATATTATCCCGACCCGTCCGACCCGTGGGAATATTACTGGATAAGAATGGAAGGCGCGGACAATCACCACTTCTTTGACCTGATAAAAACCGACCGCGGCAATGTTTTCAGCCATGATCTGAGCGGCGAAATAAAGGCTCTCCACGATTTAATGCGAACCTTTGACTCGCCGCTCTATGAATCGCTGAAATCGACCGCGTTTCCCGAGATCGCAATGAAGCTCCACTCGCCCGACGCCGCGAAAGAACTTTCGACCGCCGAAAAGTACACCGAAAGAGTCAAGCGGATCATCGAGGAAAATCTCTGCGAAAGCCCGCGAATCGCCGAGATCGCCGGAAAGCTTCACCTTAACCGCTGTTATCTGCGTAACATCTTCTTCGAGTGCGAGGGAATGTCTCCGCGCGAATACCGTCAGAAAAAGCGGATGGAATACGCCGCGAAGCTTCTTTCCGGAACTCCGCACCAGATCGGGATCATCGCGGGTTCGGTCGGCTACATGGATCAGATGCAGTTCTCGCGCGAGTTCAGGAAGGTGTACGGAATGTCACCGAGCGAGTACAGGAGGGCAAATGAGAAAAGCGCGGAATAGCCCAAGTTCTTTGAATTTTTGTTGATTCGTACAGTAATTTTGACGAAACGTACATTGAAAATATCCTTCGCATATGATATAATCAGAGTATCAAATACGCGAGATATATGGAGGATATTTTTATGAAACACTTACAAAGAGCCATGTCACTGATCCTGCTTTCCGCGCTTGTATGCGGCACATTTTCCTGCGGCGAAACGACGACGGATCAGAGCGGCGAAACCACTCCGGCTACCGAACCCAGTGTGACCACTCCGTCAGACCGCCTTGACGAACTCGGCGAAAAGGATCTCTCAGGAAAGACTCTGAGATTTCTCGACGCCAACGGCTCGCCGAACATTCACCAGAACATCCCGTATGAGGTGCAGAACGGCGAGGCCATAAACGACGCTCTGATCGCCCGCGACCGATATCTCACCGAACGCTTCGGCTTCGATATCGAGTACGAACAGCCGTCGCATGGTGAGGGAATCACGGCTTTCCGGAACTCGGTTCTCGCCGGGGACAAAAACTATGACGTCGTGGTCTCGGTCATCGGAAACGCGGTCGGAAATCTCGCGTCGGCGGGTGTTCTGGCGAATCTCAACTCGTTTGAATATCTCTCACTCGACCGCGAATGGTGGAGTCCGCTTATTTACGAATCCTGCAAGATCGGCGGCATAATGTATTACACGGCCGGAGATATCGCTCCGTCGATCTACTGTGCGCCGGGATGTATCTACATAAACAAAAAGCTCGCCGCAGATTACAAGATCAGCGTCGACGAGGTCTATGACAGCGTGAAATCGGGAAAATGGACGATCGATTATCTCGGAAAGCTGACGAAGGATCTCTCGCGAGATCTCAACAACGACGATCTTATGAAGGCCGACGATGACTTTTTCGGAATGCTCAATGAGCCGAATCAGCTCACGGCGGCGGTTTTCCTCGCCGGCGCGGGGGTTGATCTCTCGACAATCGACAAGAACGGAAATCTTTCTACCGAGCTTGGAAGCGAGCATACGGTCGACGCGATCGGAAAGCTGAAATCGGTTCTGACCGACGCGAAATATGAAAACCTACACTCGGCCTTCATCGAGGACAGGGCGATATTCATGATGCACTACGTAAGCTCGGCCTACACGCGCTACCGCGACATGGAATCGGATTTTTCGATCGTTCCTGTGCCGAAATATGACGAGTCGCAATCGACCTACCGCAGTCTTGTCAACACATGGTGCAACTCGTTTGTTGGAGTCGCGGCCGACGCCGATCCGGAATTCGTTCCGTTCGTCATGGAAGCGATGGCCTATTATTCGCACGAAAATGTCCGTCCGCACGCTTACGACAACGCCTTCAAGCAGAAGGGCGCGCGCGACGAACGCGACGCCGGGATGCTCGATATGATCTTCGACACGCTGTATCTCGACTTCAACTCCTTCTCGAATTTCGGCGGGTCGATGGAAATTCTGAGTCGCGCGCTTTTTCAGGACGGAAGCTTCTCCTCCGAGTGGGCGTCGGTCAAGGACGCGACGCTCGCCGCGATGGAGAAATTCCAGAAAAACTGGACAGAACGGGAATAATCACGCGGTAAACGCACTTCGTCCGGCGGGCAGAAGCCCCGCCGGACGATTTTTATCCATTTTTTACAAAATTGTAAAGTCTTATCGGCCCTCTTGACAAGCGCGGGATTTTGTGGTAAAATCTTTTCGCGGAAATCAGAAGGGGAATGTCTGATATTTTTATTGACAATCGGTTAGTGACGACTAACCGCATATATTTCCGCGACAAATACTCGTAAAATTATGCAAACTGGTTAGCAGAAGCTAACCAGTACAGAAAGGAAACTCAATGAGCAACAAGAAAAAGCCCACATGGAAATCGGCCACGGCGGGAACGCTCGCGCTGCTGATGATAGGCGGAAACCTCCCCGCGAGGATCTATGCCGACGACACGTCCGGAACTCCCGGATCAAATCAGGCCGACGGTCAGACCGACGGATTCACTATCGAAAACGGCGTGTTGACCGGCTACTCCGGATCGTCAAAGAACGTGATCATCCCCGACGGCGTGACGGTCATCGGCGACGGATCACCGTCGGTTTTCGGAAATGATATCGAGTCGGTCGTGATCCCCGCGTCGGTGACCACGATCGCCGACTACGCTTTCTACGGCTGTGCCGGACTCAAGTCGGTGACCTTCGCCGAGGGAAGCCAGCTCAAAAAGATCGGCGGATCGGCCTTCTACGCCGCGAACTCACTTGAGTCGCTGACAATCCCCGAGGGCGTGACGGAGATCGGAAGCTACGCTTTCTGCGCGATGAGCAGACTCCGCGCGATAAATCTCCCCGCGAGCCTCACGACCGTCTGCGGCGGAGAGTGGTTCGGAAATCTCTTCTCCCGCGGCACGTCAAACAACGCGCCCGAAAATCTCGTGAGCGTCAATTTCACCGACGGCGGAGCTTACTCCTCGTACGACGGCGCAGTTTACTCGGCTGACGGAAAGACGCTCATCTACTGCCCGGCAAAAAAGACTTCCATTGACTGGCTCGCGGGTGTCGAAACAATCAAGACCGACTCGTTCTTCAGATCGACTATCGCCGATCTTCAGATTCCCGAGGGTGTCACGGCGATAGAGGAAAACGCGTTCAAGTTTTGCACAGCCACGTCGGTGACCTTTCCTTCGACGCTGAAAAGCATCGGAAAGATGGCGTTCTATTCGTCAAAGCTCAATTCGATCACCTTCTCCGAGGGACTCGAAACGATAGCCGCATCGGCCTTCGACGAAATCTACTTCTCAATCGACGGATCGATAACCCTTCCCGCTTCGCTTGTCTCGGTCGGATCGTCGGCGTTCGGCTGCGTCGCCGACAACGGCAAAAAAGTCACCGTAACGGTTCTCGGAAGCGACACTCAGCTTGGCTCCTACTTCATCCCGAACAGCGGCAATATCACGCTCGTCGGACATCCCGGCTCGACGGCCGAAGCCTACGCAAACGCGCTTGGCGACAAGAAAAAGCTTAGGTTCACGCTCATCGGCGGCTCTGAGGAAAAGGAAGTCGGGAGCGTCACTCTCCCCGCGACTCTTGAACTCAGGGTCGGCGAGACCTCGGCTCTCACCGCGGTTATCCTCCCCGAGGACGCGTCCGACAAGACGCTGACATGGTCGTCGTCGGATGAAAACGTTGCGACGGTTGATGAGAACGGAAAAGTCACCGCTGTCAAAGCCGGAAGCGCGGTCATAACCGCCACTGCTTCGAATAACATCTCAGGCTCATGCAAGCTCACAGTCGCCGAGATCAGCGATTTCACCATCACGGACGGCGTACTCACCGGATACACCGGATCGGCGAAGAATGTCGTCATTCCCGACGGTGTGAAGGTCATCGGCGAAGGCTCGTCGGTCTTCGGAAATGAAATCGAATCGGTCACAATCCCCGCGTCGGTCACTGAGATCGCCGAATACGCCTTCTACGGCTGCTCCGGGCTCAAGTCGGTGACCTTCGCAGAGGGGAGCGAGCTCAAAAAGATCGGCGTATCGGCCTTCTACGCCGCGAACTCACTTGAGTCGCTGACAATCCCCGAGGGCGTGACCGAGATCGGAAGCTACGCCTTCTGCGCGATGAGCAGACTCCGCGCGATAAATCTCCCCGCGAGCCTCACGACCGTCTGCGGCGGAGAGTGGTTCGGAAATCTCTTCTCCCGCGGTACGTCAAACAACGCGCCCGAAAATCTCGTGAGAGTCAATTTCACCAACGGCGGAGCTTACTCCTCGTACGACGGCGCGGTTTACTCGGCGGACGGGAAGACGCTGATCTACAGCCCCGCTGCGAAGAAATCGCTTGAATTCGCGAAAGGTGTCGAAACGATCGGTCAGTACGCGCTCTGGAGAGCAAATCTCACGTCGATGAAGCTCCCGGATACCGTGAAGACGATTGAGTCAGGCGCGTTCAACCGCTCGCGGATGACGAAAGTCGAGATCCCCGGAAGTGTCGAAACGATCGGAAGCTCCGCGTTCTTCTTTGCGAATGTTTCGAATCTGGTTCTCAACGAGGGACTCCTCAGAATCGAGGACGCCGCTTTCTCGCAGAGCCATGTCGCGCAGGTGACGATCCCCGCGAGCGTCACTTATATCGGCAAAAACGCGTTTGATTTCGAGTACGGCAGCGACTATTTCGTCCGCTTCCTCGGAAAGGGAACCGTGCTTGCCGACGACTTCATTCCGTATTATTACGCAATCAAGGTCTACGCGCCGTCGGGCTCGACCGCCGAAAAATATGTCGCGGACAAAAAGACCGCGAAGGGCGACAGCTGCAAGCTTAGCTTCCACGCCGAAGGGTTCGTTGAGGCGACCGCTGTAAAGCTCGACAAAAC
>CAKSVM010000073.1 GCA_934503195.1 uncultured Eubacteriales bacterium | reverse complement strand
ATTCAAAACAGGGCAAAACGCACAAGTCACCCGCCCCGTTTATGTCAGAATTTACGCGCGCTCAAGATACTCGCCGGTACGAGTGTCGATCTTGATCTTGGTGCCGATGTCAATGAAGAGCGGAACCTTGATGGTCGCGCCGGTCTCAAGCGTAGCGGGCTTGGTGGTGCCGGTCGCGGTGTCGCCCTTGAAGCCGGGCTCGGTGTCGGTGACTTCGAGTACTACAAACATCGGAGGTTCAACGGCGAAGACGTTGCCCTTGTAGGAAACGATCTTGCACATTTCGTTTTCCTTAACGAACTTGAAGCTGTCGCCGAGCTTGTCAGCGTTGATCGGGAGCTGTTCGAAGGTCTCCATATCCATGAAATAGTACAGATCTCCATCGTTGTAGAGGTACTGCATTTCCTTGCGCTCGACGATCGCGTTCTCAAATTTATCGGTGGGGTTGAAGGTGCGCTCAGTGACCGCGCCAGTGATGACGTTCTTGAGCTTGGTGCGGACAAACGCCGCGCCCTTGCCCGGCTTGACGTGCTGGAACTCGACGACCTGAAGCACCTGACCGTCCATGTCGAAAGTTATACCGTTTTTGAAATCTCCGGCTACTACCATAATTAAAAATTCCTCCAAAAATTCTGCCGGACCCTCAAAAAAATATCGAGTACAGCATTAGTATTTATATTGTACACCATTTTCCGGAATTTTTCAAGGGGTTTTCGAAAAAAAATTAGGGATTTACATTCGGTTCACAAATTTAAGGGGCGAAAAATTCACACAAACCTATTGCAATCCGCCAAAGAATGTGATATAATAATATGAATGCAAATTTCGTCCGTTTTTCCCGAAAAAGGAGGCAATTCTTGAAAAAGCCGCTTAAAATCGCGCTTTTCGCGCTGCTTATAGCCGCGATGATCGCCCTTTGCGCGCTCGCGATCCCCTTCGTCCTGTCGCTCAGAGAGGCCGAAAATCAGCGGAAATTCACCGAATTCATAAACAGTCTCGGCGTTTTCGGCGTCCTCGCGATGCTGTTCATACAAATTTTACAAATCGTCGTCGCGATCATCCCGGGCGAGCCGATCGAGCTTCTGATGGGGCTGATGTACGGCACGTGGGGCGGGCTTTTCCTGACGCTCCTTGGAATTCTTCTCGGCACAACGGCGGTTTTCTTCCTCGTCAAACGCTTCGGCGAGCCGTTCGCGGCGAAATTCGTCGACACAAAATCGTTCGACAAGCTGAAATTCCTGAACGATCCGACCCGCCGCGACGCGCTGATCTTCGTCCTTTTCCTGATCCCCGGCACGCCGAAGGACGTTCTCACATATTTTGTTCCGTTCACGAACATAAAATTCAGCCGTTTTCTGCCCCTCGCGACGCTCGCGCGGATCCCGTCGGTCGTGACGTCGACACTTGTCGGAGCGACCGTAGGCGATGGCAAATTATGGCAGTCCGCGCTGATTTTCGCGGCGACCGGCGTCATCGGACTCGCCGGAATCCTTATCAATTCCAGACTCCAGAAAAAACTTCAGAATAAGCACAATATTAAACAAGGAAACACACAGAATGAAAATCATCCCGAATGAGGAAATCAGAAAGCAATACGATTTCATGCACGAGGTAAGGTCGCTGAACGAAGGACGCGGAAAGCGGTTCTTCGTCCGCACCTTCGGCTGCCAGCAGAACGAGGCCGACTCCGAGCGGATCGCCGGAATGTGCCGTGAAATGGGCTATCTTCAGGCCGAAGACGAGAAAGCCGCCGATCTGATCGTCGTCAACACCTGCGCCGTCCGCGAACACGCCGAGCTGCGCGCGCTGTCGATCACGGGTCAGTTCAAGCACCTGAAAGAGGCTAATCCGGATCTCGTCATCGTCGTCTGCGGCTGCATGGTGACGCAGGAGCACCGCATGAACGATATTAAACACAGCTATCCGTACGTCGACCTGCTTTTCGGCACCGGAATGCTCTATCGTTTCCCCGAGCTCCTCGCCGAGCACCTCAAAAACGACAAACGTCGATTCATGATCGACGAGACCGAGGGCAACATCGCCGAGGGACTTCCGGTCCTGCGCGAATCAAAAATCAAGGCGTGGGTCAGCATAATGTACGGCTGCAACAATTTCTGCACCTACTGCGTCGTCCCCTACGTCCGCGGCCGCGAGCGCAGCCGGAAACGCGAGGATATAATTAAGGAAGTAAAGGAACTGATTTCCGACGGCGTCCGCGAGATCACGCTGCTCGGACAGAACGTCAATTCGTACGGAAAGGACAGCGGCGACTGCGATTTTGCCGATCTGGTCAGGGAAATCTGCGCGCTGGACGGCGATTTCATCCTCCGCTTCATGACCAGCCACCCGAAAGACGCGTCGAAAAAGCTGATCGACGTCATGGCAGAATCTCCCAAATGCGCCAGACAATTCCATCTGCCGCTCCAATCCGGCTCCGCGCGCGTCCTGAAAGCGATGAACCGCTGCTACACGCCCGAAAAATACCTCGAAGTCGTCGATTATATGCGTGAAAAGATGCCCGGAATCGCGATTTCGTCCGACATAATCGTCGGCTTCCCCGGCGAGACCGACGAGGAATTCGGCGAAACGCTGCGGATGCTGCGCCTTGTGCAATTTGACATGATTTATTCGTTCATCTATTCGCCGCGGAATCTGACTCCGGCCGCGAAGATGGACTGTCAGATCGACCCCGAGACGAAATCCGCGCGGATGAATGAGCTTCTGGCCTGCCAGAACGCGATTTCGCTCGAAAAGAATCGGGCCGAAATCGGCAGAATTCACCGCGTGCTGTTAGAGGGCGAAAGCCGTTCAAATGAGTCCATGCTCAGTGGGCGAAATGACGGAAACAAGCTCGTCCACATCCCCAAAACCCCAGAATCCGAATCGAAGATCGGAAATTTCGTGAACGTGAAGATAACACGCGCCGAAACTTTCGCCCTCTTCGGAGAGCTTATTTAAGCGATATATATAAATTTTAAGGAGAAATATCATGGAAGTTATGGAACTTGCCGCGCTGCTCGGCCAGAAAATCAAGGAAGACCCCCGTGTCGTCGAAATGAACAAGGCTCAGGAGGCTTACGAGTCGGATCTCGAACTCCAGAAGCAGATCATGGAGTACAACGCGCAGTCGCAGGCCCTCAGCATGGAATATAAGAAGGAAATTCCCGACAACGAGCTGATCGGAATGATCGAAAAGCGCGTCCACACGCTCTACCACGAGATCATGGACAACGAAAAAATGGTCGCTTTCAACAAGGCGCAGGACGTCGTCAACGCGTTCATGGCCGAGGTCAACGGCGAAATCACCTACCAGATCACCGGCGAGCGTCCCTGCACGCACGATTGTTCGTCCTGCGGCGGCTCCTGCGGCTGCGGACACGAGCACTGATCGCCGATTTTTCAGGGTTTCCGGGTAATTTTCCCGGAAACCGCGATTTTTAAGACGCGGATTTCCGCGTTTATTTCACATTTATGTCATAATAGTTGCGCAATTTTGTATTATTGAAAGGAATTCTGACTCATGACGAGCATGATGGAGCAATATTTTGCGGTTAAAAATCAATACAAGGACTATCTTTTGTTCTACAGGATCGGAGATTTCTACGAAATGTTCTTCGACGACGCGAAAACCGGCTCCGCCGTGCTCGATCTGACCCTCACCGGGCGCGACTGGGGCGAACCCGAGCGCGCGCCGATGTGCGGAATCCCCTACCACGCCGTCGATACTTACATCGGTAAACTTGTTTCGATGGGCTACAAGATCGCGATCTGCGAGCAGGTCGAGGATCCGGCGACGGCGAAGGGACTCGTGAAGCGCGAGGTCATCCGGATCGTCACGCCGGGCACGATCGTCGAAAATTCCCTTCTCCCCGAGACAAAAAACAATTACTTAGCCTCAATAATGTCCGAGGCGGGCGCGATCGGCGTCGCGTTCTGCGACGTTTCGACCGGGCAGCTCGCGGCGACGCAGTTCACCGGGAATGAGCGTTTCAGTCGGCTCGCGGCCGAGCTTTCGACCTATTCGCCGAGCGAAATTCTGATAAACACCGCGATCACCGAGCTCGGCGAGGCCGAGGAACTGATCACTTCCCGCCTGAAAGCGTCGGTTTCGCCGTCAAAATCGCGGCTTTTCGACTACAAATCCTGCGAGACAATTGTAAAAAATCAATTCGGCGAAAAGTACGAGCCCGACCACACGAACTCGGCAATCACGGCGGCGATCGGCGCGCTGCTCTCCTACGTCAAAGAGACGCAGAAAACCGACATTTCGTACATTTCGAACCTGAACGTCTACGCCGAAAGCCAGTATCTGGAAATGGACGTCAACACGCGCCGGAATCTCGAACTCTGCGAAACCCTGCGGACGAAGGAGAAAAAAGGCACGCTTTTGTGGGTTCTCGACAAAACGAAGACTGCAATGGGCGCGAGAACTCTGCGAAAATTTGTAGAACTTCCGCTCGTCAACTCCTACATGATCAACCGCCGGCTTGACGCGGTGGCCGAGCTTGCCGACGATTTCATGCTCCGCGCCGACATCAACGAGCAGCTCTCGCCTATCCTCGACCTCGAACGGCTGACGACAAAATTAGTTTACGGCTCGATCAACGCGCGCGACCTGCGCGCGATCGCGCAGTCGTTCGACCCGCTCCCGCGCCTGAAGGAACGGCTTTCGGGCTGCCAGAGTCCCGAGCTGAAGTCGATTTACAAGGAATTCGACGATATGTCCGATTCGCGCATTTTAATCGAGAGCGCGATCTCGGACGACAACCTCCCGCTGACCGTCAAGGAGGGCGGAATCATAAAGGACGGCTTCAATTCCGAGGTCGACCGTCTCCGCTCGATCGTCAAAAACTCAAAGCAGATTCTGGAGGACATGGCCGAGCGCGAGCGCGAGGCAACCGGGATCAAGAACCTCCGCATCAGCTACAACCGCGTCTTCGGGTACTACATAGAAGTCACAAAATCGAATCTCGCGAACGTCCCGGATCGCTATATTCGGAAGCAAACATTGACAAACGGTGAACGGTATATTACAGAAGAGCTGAAAGAGACCGAAACCACGATCTCCGGCGCGGCCGACCGGCTGAACTCGCTCGAATACGAACTCTTCAAAAACATCACTGACGAGCTGACGAAAAACATTTCGCGCATCAAAGCGATGGCCGAGAAAATCTCTCTGATCGACGCCTACGTCTCGCTCGCCGAGACGGCCGCGCAGAACGGCTACGTCCGCCCCGAGGTCGATTACGGCGAGGAAACGACAATTGTCGACGGGCGTCACCCGGTCGTCGAGAAGTTCGTCGAGGGCTATTTCGTCCCGAACGACACGCACCTCAACATATCCGATTCGCGCATGATGCTGATCACCGGACCGAATATGTCGGGAAAATCGACCTATATGCGGCAGGTCGCGCTGATCACGGTCATGGCGCAGATCGGCTCGTTTGTCCCGGCGCGCGAGGCGCGGATCTCGATCTGCGACAAAGTGTTTACCCGCGTCGGCGCGTCGGACGACCTCGCGTCGGGTCAGTCGACCTTCATGCTCGAAATGACCGAGTGCGCGCACATCCTGAAATGCGCGACAAAACGCTCGCTTATAATATATGATGAAATCGGACGCGGAACCGCGACCTTCGACGGAATGTCAATCGCGTGGGCGATCGCCGAGTTCACCGCGAAAAAGATCGGCGCGAAGACGCTTTTCGCGACGCATTACCACGAGCTGTGCGAGCTTGAATCGCTCCCCGGCGTCGTAAATTACAACATAGCCGCCAAAAAACGCGGCGACGAGATCACATTTCTTAGAAAAATCGTCAAAGGCGCGGCCGATGACAGCTACGGCATCGAGGTTGCGAAGCTCGCCGGAGTGCCGAACGAGGTCATAAAGCGCGCGAAGGAGGTTCTCGCCCAAAAGCTCGCCGAGAGCGCGCACGGTTCGTCAAAACGCGCAAAATCCGATCCGGCGCCCGATGAACCCGAGCTGAGCATCGAGTCGATGCTCGCCGAAAATCTCGCCAACACCGTGCGAAATCTCGACCTCAACACACTGACGCCGCTTGAGGCTCTGAATAAGCTCTACGAACTGAAAAAACTCATCGGTTAAACCAAATATAACCGTATCATGGAGGTAAAATTTGGGAATAATCAACCAACTTGACATGGCGACGGCGAACCTGATCGCCGCCGGAGAGGTCGTCGACCGCCCGGCCTCGGCCTGCAAGGAACTGCTCGAAAACGCGATCGACGCGGGCGCGACAGTTGTCACGGTCGAAATCAAGCGCGGCGGAGTGACCATGATCCGCGTCTCCGACAACGGTAAAGGAATGGCGCGCGAGGACGTTCCGCTCGCGATAAAACGCCACGCGACAAGCAAAATCGCGACGGCCGCCGATCTTTCGGGCATCCGGACGCTCGGCTTCCGCGGCGAGGCACTGGCGGCGATTTCGGCCGTTTCGCACATCCGGATTCTCACAAAACGCCGCGAGGATCTCTCTGGAACCGAGCTTGACTGCGAGCCTGGACATGAGCCGGTTCTCCGCGAAATCGCGATCTCGGATGGAACTACGATAATTGTCGAAAATCTTTTCGAAAACGTCCCCGTACGGCGGAAATTCCTGAAAACCGACAAAACCGAGGCGATGGCGGTGACGTCGACACTCGAACGCGTCGCGCTCTCCTACCCCGCGATCTCGGTGCGGCTTATCATCGACGGCCAGATGAAATTCGCGACGGCGGGCGACAATCGGCTCAAAAACTCGATTTATTCGATCTACGGCCGCGAATTTTCGTCGCGGCTGATCCCGATCGACCAGACGCACGACGAGGTCCGCGCCTACGGCTTCATCGGAACGCCGGATAACGTCCGGGCTAACAGAAATTACCAGACATTTTTTGTCAATCGACGCTACGTAAAGTCGAAGTGCATCACGGCCGCGCTCGAACAGGCCTACACGTCCTACGCCCCGGCCGACAAATTCCCGTCCTGCGTGATTTTTGTCGATCTCGCGCCCGAGATGGTCGACGTGAACATCCATCCTACAAAGTTGGAAGTCAAATTCGAGAGCGAAAAACTGGTTTTCGAGGCGGTTTATTACGCCGTCCGCGCCGCGCTGGAGACGCGGATCGCCCCGCCGCAGCTGAAAATCGGCTCCGACGACCCGATTTCGTCAAAATACCGCGCAAAGCAGCAGGAAATCCTGAACGCCTTCATCCCGCTTGAGGATCGCCGCTCGTCGCAGCCGAAGCCGGCGTACCAGAATCTCAAGAATATCAAGGAAGGTCAGCTCTCGATAAACGACGCCGACGCGAGCCTTGTGAAGCCGTCGGTCGGTCAGACCGCGCACGGAATCACCGACGCGCCGCGAACCGTATCGGTTCCGGAAAACGCAAATATTGTCGAGCCTCCGAAGAATTCCGAGAGAATCCCCGCGCGCCCGACCTACTACCGCGACCCGCCGCGGACCGCTTCAAACGCCCCCGCAAATCCCCCATCTCAATCCGTGTCAGGTCAGAATTTGTCAGAAACCGACGACGGCTCGAAATACTTCCCCGAGGCGATCGAACGGCTGACCGCGCAGAACCGCCGTTCAAAGCGTCCGGGCGAACCCGTGACCGAGGATTTTCTGCCGGATTTCGCGAGCGCGCCGCCGTTCGTCCCGAACCCGCCGACCGCCGCTCAGGAGGAGGTTCAGAATCATCAGGAATCGACGATTCAGACCGAAATTCAGTCTCAGACCGAAGCCGGATCTCAGCCCGTGTCTTCCGAAATTCCCGTGAATCCGGACGAAGCTCCACCCACGCCGATATCCGACGCCGACGTTCCGCCGCTCCCCGACTTCCCCACCGAAGCTCCCGCGCCTCCGCACCCGGGATTCGACCGCGACGGAAAGCCGCTGCTCCGGCTGATCGGCGAACTCTTCTACTCCTACATCATCGCGGAATACGGCTCGCAGGTATACATGATCGACAAACACGCCGCGCACGAACGGATAATTTTTGAGGAACTCCGACAAAATCTCAAAAATCAGAAGGTCGACACGCAGATGATGCTCGTCCCGCTTTCGATTTCATTGACGCCCGACGAGCTTCAGGCTGTCCGCGAGCACGAGAGCGAAATTTCAAAAATCGGCTTCGATTTCGAGCTTCGCGACTCGTCGGCCGAGGTCGCGGGGATTCCGCAGTCGCTCGAAATCGAGATGGCGCGCGCCTTCTTCGAGACGGTCGCCGGGCAGCTCGCCGGGGGAACCGGGGTCGCGTCGATCTCGGGCGAGCTCTTCTTCGAAAAAGCCCTCTATCAGGCGTCCTGCAAGGCCGCGATCAAGGCCGGACGGCTCGAAGGCGACGAAAGCCTGCTCTGGATCTGCAAACGCCTTTTCGCGCTGCCCGATATCAGATTCTGTCCGCACGGACGCCCGGTCGCGCTCGAAATCACCAAGGCCAGCATCGAGCATCAGTTCAAACGTACATAATTTCACAATATACAGGAGATAATATGTTTACACTATTAAAACAGGAAGGCCACGCCAGACGCGGCCGATTCGAAACGGTTCACGGCACGATCGAGACCCCGGTCTTCATGAACGTCGGCACCTGCGCGGCGATCAAGGGCGGAATCTCGACGATGGATCTTCGCGACGTGCATTGTCAGGTCGAGCTCTCGAACACCTATCACCTCCACCTCCGTCCGGGCGACGGGCTGATCCGCGACATGGGCGGAATTCACAAATTCTTCAACTGGGACAAGCCGGTCCTCACCGACTCGGGCGGATTTCAGGTCTTCTCCCTCTCGCAGCTGCGGAAAATCACCGAGGAGGGCGTGAAATTCGCGTCGCACATCGACGGCGCGCGGATCTTCATGGGCCCTGAGGAGTCGATGCAGATCCAGTCGAACCTCGCCTCGACGATCGCGATGGCCTTTGACGAGTGCATCGAGAATCCCGCGCCCTACGACTACGTCAAAAAGTCCTGCGACCGCACGGCGCGCTGGCTCACACGATGCAAGAACGAGATGGCGAGACTCAATTCGCTCCCCGAAACGATCAACAAGAATCAGCTTCTCTTCGGCATAAATCAGGGCAGCACCTACGCGGATCTCAGAATCGAGCATATGAAGAAAATCGCCGAGATGGACTGCGACGGCTACGCTATCGGCGGACTCGCGGTCGGTGAGTCGGCCGAGGAGATGTACGACACGATCGAGGTCGTCGAGCCCTATATGCCGACCGACAAGCCGCGCTACCTGATGGGCGTCGGAACCCCCTGCAACATCCTAGAAGCCGTCCACCGCGGCGTCGATTTCTTCGACTGCGTGATGCCGAGCCGCAACGCGCGCCACGGAAACATCTTCACGTGGCACGGAAAGATGAATCTCTTGAACGAAAAGTATATGCGCGATCCGCGGCCGATCGACGAGAACTGCGGCTGCCCGGCCTGCCAGCACTATTCGCGCAGCTACATCCGCCACCTCTTCAAGGCGAAGGAGATGCTCGGAATGCGGCTCGCCGTCCTTCACAATCTCTACTTCTACAACGATCTTATGCAGAAGATCCGCGACGCCCTCGACGCCGGAAAATACGAGGAATTCTACAATCATTACCGCCAGATTCTCGGCGAGCGCAGCGAAAGCTGACAGACCGTAAAGGCACGGAAGACGAGTCTTCCGTGCCTTTTTTCTTTTCTTTTCCTTTTACCTTAACGTGCGCATCGAGTTGAGGATCGCGATGACGCTGACTCCGACGTCGGCGAAGACGGCGAGCCACATATTCGCGTGGCCGAAGAGTCCGAGCGCGAGAATAGCCGCCTTGACTCCGAGCGCGATCACGACATTCTCGCGTGAAATCCGAACCGTTTTGCGCGAGAGCTTCACGGCCTCGGCGATCTTTTCGGGATCGTCGTCCATCAGCACGACGTCGGCCGCCTCGATCGCGGCGTCGGATCCGATTCCGCCCATCGCGATTCCGATATCGGCTCTCGAGAGTACCGGCGCGTCGTTCAGTCCGTCGCCGACGAAGGCGAGCGTCGTCTTCTCGGGCTTCTCTTCGAGGAGCTTTTCGACCTTTTCGACCTTACCGTCGGGCAGAAGCTCGGCGTAGTAGCTGTCGAGCCCCAGATCGCCCGCCACGGCGTCGGCGACGCTCTTCGAGTCTCCGGTCAGCATGACGGAATTCTTCACGCCAAGGGCGCGCAGCTCGCTCACAGCGGCCTTCGACGTCGGCTTGATCTCGTCCGAGATCACGATGTAGCCCATGTAGCGGCTCTCGGTCGGGTTTTCGCCCTTCTGTCCCTTCGTCGCGGCGACGTGGACGACCGTTCCGGGCGTGTGCGGGGTTTCGCACTCGATTCCGAGCGTCTTCATGAGTCTTCTGGAGCCGACGCCGACCGTTTCGCCGCCGATGTAGCAGGTGACGCCGTTTCCGGCGACCTCGGTGACGTACTTCGCGCCCGAAGTCGAAGGCTTGAGTCCGCGCTCGTCGCAGGCCTCGATGATCGACCGCGCGATCGGGTGCGAGCTCGACATTTCGGCCATCGCGGCGATTGTCAGAAGCTGATTTTCGTCGACGCCGACCGGCTTCACCTCGGTGACTCTGAAGTTACCCTTCGTGAGCGTTCCGGTTTTGTCGAAGACGACCGTTCCGAGTTCGGCGAGGGCTTCAAGATAGTTGCCGCCCTTGACGAGGATTCCCTTCTTGGACGCGCCGCCGATTCCGCCGAAGAAGGCGAGCGGGACGCTTATAACAAGCGCGCAGGGGCACGAGATGACGAGGAAGGTCAGACCCTGTGTGATCCACTCCTTGAAGCTTCCCATGCCAAGGAGAGGCGGTACGACGGCCACAACGACGGCCGCGGCGACGACGGCGGGAGTGTAGACTCTGGCGAACTTCGTGATGAAGTTTTCGCTCTTCGATTTTCTCGATCCGGCGTTCTCGACGAGGTCTAGAATCTTCGCGACGGTCGACTCGCCGAATTCCTTATCGACGACGGCCTTGACGAGTCCCTCGCGGTTGACGCAGCCCGAAAGGAGCGTGTCGCCGACAACGGCGCGTCTCGGAAGACTCTCTCCGGTCAGCGCGGAGGTGTCGAGCGAGGTTTCGCCCTCGATGATGTGGCAGTCGAGCGGGATTTTTTCGCCCGGCTTTATGACGATGACGTCGCCGACCTTGACTTCCTCGGGGTCGACCTTCGAGCCGTCCTCGAGGTTAGCGTAGTCGGAGCGCAGCTCGACGAGCGAGCTTATCGAGCTTCTCGACTTCGCGACGGCGCAGCTCTGGAAGAACTCGCCGACCTGATAGAAGAGCATGACGGCGACGCCCTCCGAAAAGTCGCCCAGCGCGAACGCGCCGACCGTGGCGATTGCCATCAGGAAGTTTTCGTCAAGCAGCTCACCGTGAATTACTCCGCGGATAGCGTTCCAGAGGACCTCAAGCCCGACAAGCGCGTAGGATCCGAGGAAGAGGATCAGCATGACGCAGAGTTCCGGCGAAAACCCGTTCTTTATGTCGACGCTGAAAATCTTCTTCACAATGACTCCGGCCGCGAAAAGCAGACCGCCCGCGATGATTTTATATAATGTACGTTTCTGTTTCTTCGACAGTTTCATTTCGAAAACTTCCCTTCTTTTTTGAAAATGTCAGATCACGATCGTGCAGTCGGGCTCAATCTTCTTGCAGACCTTCACGATCTCCTTCATGATCTCGGTCTGATCCTCAGCTTCGGTGATAACCGTCATCTTCTGCGTGAAGAAGCTGACCGTCGCGTCGGTCACGCCCGGAGTCTTCTTGATCCTCTCCTCCATCTTCGCGGCGCAGTTCGCGCAGTCTAAATCCTCGAGCTTGTAAACCTTTTTCATAATAATCCTTCTTTCCCCGGGGGCGGGAAGGAAACCGCTTTGAAAAGCGGTTATCCTCCCCGCCCCCGGACCCCCACCTCTCTTTCCCTAAACTTTTCGACAAAGGGCTTTTTAGTAGCCGTTACTTTGTGCTGTGAAGGGGAGTTGGTGCGAGGCGTTAATTTTTTTGGGGGTGTGCTAGGGGGTTTTGCTTATGTTAATATTTATAATGTAGACTTTTTTCTTATCCGGATCGTTGCCGGACAACTGACCGGCGTGAGCTTTTTTCGGCAGGCGAGGGCAACAAGCCCGAGCGGGTGAGGCGGCGCGCCGCCGAATCCCGTATGACAGGCCGCAAACTAACAAATTCGCAGGCACAGCATCTGACGTCTGCCCGCGGGGGCTCCCCGCCCGCTACTCTGAAATGTGCTCGATGCCCATCGAAATTATCGTGTGGACGTGTTCATCAGCCAGCGAATAATAGATGTTCTTGCCTTCGCGGCGGGATTTTATCAGCCGCGTCTGCCGCAGAACCCGCAGCTGATGCGAAATCGCCGACTGGTTCATTCCGAGCATCGACGCGATGTCGCAGACGCAAAGCTCGCCTTCGTGCAGAACGTACAATATCTTAATGCGCGTGCTGTCGCCGAAGATCTTGAAAAGCTCCTCAAGCTCGTCTAGCGTGTCGTCGTCGGGCAGAGTCTCGATGATCTCGCGAACCAGCTCCTCGTGCTCCTTGCAGGGGTGATTCTCGGCTCCCGGTGCCGGGATTCCGACGCCTTCCGGCACATTCCGCGCTTTTTCGGCGTTATCCGACGCGTTTCGACGATCCTCGACCTTATCCGGAGTTTCTCCGGCGGCCGATCCGATTTCCGGCTTCACCGCTTCGTCTTTCATGGCTGTTTCTCCTTTCGGTTGAACATATGATTGGTTGTTCATGTGTTTATATTATACCACATTCCGCGGATTTGTCAAGAGGTTTCGCGGATTTTCGTCGCTTTGACGGATTATGCAGTATTTCCAGCGCGTTTTGCGTTATTTTAACCAATGCGTGAAAAACCGTGAATTCTGTTCCTTTATCCGAGTATACACGCATTTTTATAACGTCAAAAATGTATATTATTCGACATTTTCCAGCATTTGGAATCGGAATTTCCAGTATCTTGTATAAATTGTATATTTGGCAGCGGACGATGAATAAAGTTATGTGCATAGTGAGCAAAATCACTAAAAGTACTTGAAAAATCCGAAAAATGGGTGTATAATATATGGTGCAGTATCGGTACGGGCGTTTTATGCCCTTTCGCTGATTTCCACACAGCGAATAATTTCAGACTCTGTAGCGTATCATTATCATGGCCCGCGATCCTGTCCGTCTCCGGAACCGCTTTCAAACTCCGGTCACGTGTCACCAAGGCGTCAACACATATGAAAGGAAGCGTCATATGACCAGAGACTCAAAGAGCAGTCAGTTCCTCCTCTTCCCGCTCGTGAACGACATCCTGATCCTCCGCCCCGGAGAATCAGCCTTCGTCGACTGCGAGCTTCGCCCGGACGTCCACCCGTCCGAAACGCTCAGCGAAGAAACCGGAAGCGCGCCGCTGCTCATTCAGAGTGCGGATTCCACGCCGCTCATTCTCCACCCCGCGATGATTTTTCCGGGGGAGCGGATCGGAGTCCGACTGTCCAATCCTTCGCGATATGTCTGCGTCATCGCAAGCGACAAAGCCGACATTTCAAAAAGGCTCGGTCACGGCATTTTCAGAAGCTCGGCCGTGATCCCGACAAACCGCCCGATAGCCCGCGCTGTCCCGATCGCCCTTCACGGTGAAAAAGGAGAGTGCGCGTCATGAACTTTATGAAAAAAATTGTGAGAAAAATTCTTTCGCCCTTCACGCTCACGCTGGTTCTCAGCATCGCGATCATGGTCGGCGTCATATCCTGCATAATCGCCTCCGCGCCGAAGCCGGTTCTCTATGAGACCGAGGAAACCGGGGAGCTGACGCGAGTCGTCGCTCCCGAGACCGAGGTCGATACATACGCGCGGCCGTATCTCGAAACGGTGTCGGTTCCCTCGCCCGCGTTCAATTCGCCCGAGACGACAACCTCCGCGCCCGAGACGACCGGAGCCGCCGAAACCAAGGCTCCCGAAACTACCGCGCCCGAAACCAAGGCTCCCGAAACGACAAAAGCCCCGGAAACCACAAAGGCTCCAGAAACCAAGGCCCCGGAAACGGCCGCGGTGACCAAGGCTCACGAGACGACAAAAGCTCCGGAAACCAAGGCTCCCGAAACTACCGCGCCCGTGACCAAGGCTCCCGAGACGACAAAAGCCCCGGAAACCACAAAGGCTTCCGAGGCGGCCGTCACCGGCGGCAATACCGATTTCGCGGACAAGTATAAGGTAAAATATTCGATCAAGAAGCCCGAGTTCACCGTCACCGAGCACGAGATCAGACTCGCAGCGGCCGTGATCCAGCTTGAGGTCATGGGCGGAGGATCCCCCGTCGACGCTTTCGAGGATACTCAGGAAAAATATACCGAGATGCTCCTCGTAGCCGAGGTCATCCGTAACCGCGTCGACAGCGAACGCTTCCCCGATTCGGTCGAGGACGTCATCCGCCAGAAGATCGGCGGCGTCTGCCAGTTCTCCCCCGTCGAACAGCTCGAATCCACCCTCGAAAAAGGTAAAGTGACCGAGGGCGCGCTCGCCGCCGCCCGCGAGGCTCTCGTCGTCGGCGTTATGGTCAAGCCCGCAAATTATTGCTACTTCTGCGCGACTTACGTCAAAGACACCTTCGAAAAATACAACTCCGCCGCCCTCGTCCCCGATCAGAACGGCTCCTACATCCAATGGGAAGGCCACCTCACTACCTTCTACGCTGGAAATATCAATAATTGATTGCTCCCGGGGGGCGGGGAGGAAACCTCTTTGAAAAGAGGTTATCCTCCCCGCCCCGGACCCCCACCTCTCTTTCCCTAAACTTTTATACACTGGATTTTTTTAGGCGTTCACTATTACTTCTGGATGAGGTTAGTAGTGGGCGTTAGTTTTTTTCGGCCACGTTTCTCCGGCGGCACTATTTGTGGCGTTCAGCCGTGCCCACCCAGAACGCAGTTTCCGATACCCATCCGTTCCCGTCCGGCTTGCCCGGACGTTTTTTCATCCACGCCAGCCCTTCGCGCCAACCACGTAGCCCGCAGAAACTCCCCCCAAGAACCCCCCCCTCCCGCCCACGAGCAAAAACAAACGCCCACCCGAAGCTTCATCAAGAAGCAAGGGTGAGCGTCTAAAAAAACAGTGTCGAAAAGTTTAGGGAAAGAGGGGTGTGGGGG
>CAKSVM010000072.1 GCA_934503195.1 uncultured Eubacteriales bacterium | reverse complement strand
AAAATATCCGTTGTATTCCTCGGTTGTTTCTACTTCTTCGAAGTACTCTGTTAGTGTTTTTCTTTCCATGCTTTTATTATAACATATTTTGAGGCGTTTGTACAGAGGAAAATTGATTTCCGTGTTGAGGAATTCCATAGTGCTTTCGATCTTCGACTCGACCGACGGCATGATTGATTCAAGCTTTGAAACGATTTCGGTCGATTTGTCCTTGACGGCCGAGCGGATCTGCGCGCGGATCGGGTCGGTCCAGCCGTACGGGATGCCGATGTCGATGCAGCGGCTGCCGCGGATCAGTTCGAGCATCTCGATCGAATCGTCGTTGCGGAGAGCTTTCTGCGAGACTCTACCATCGTAGAATGGCGGCATGACGTCGCGGTAGCTGAGGAATGACATCGCGTCCATCACGGCGGCGGTTTCGTTTATCGTCTGACTTATCGTCGGGACGCACAAAACGTAGCAATATGTGCGTAAATTGCGGTAATTTTCCTGCTTTTCGTCGGCTTTCGGGACCGGGAGAATGCCGTAGCTCTCATTCATGTCGCGGTAGCCGTTCGTCGCTTTGAGCTGCGCGAGCATCAGAAGCGCGCGGCCGTCCTTGAAAACATTCTCGTGGCCGCCATAGTGATATTCGTCATCTGTCGAGCAGAGCTTGATGACCTTCTGCGCCATGTCGATGAACTTTTCGCTCCTCGCCGAAATCACCGGCTGGCCGTTGTCGTCCTCGAAAATCGACAGATTCGCGCCGAAAATCAGCCCGATTTCGCCCTGATCCCACGAGGTCATGCCGTATTTCGCGTTTCCGTTTTCGACATACGCAAAACTTTCGTCGCCGTTGAGGTTCGCGCCGGCCTTCATGTACTCGGAAAAACGGTCAAATGTCCATTTTCCGTCGCGGACGAGCTGATACGGCGCGTCGAGTCCGAGGTCGTCGAGGTATTTTTCGTTGAAGAAAGTAACGAGCGTGCCCTCAAAATCGGCAAGCGACGCGTCGGTGTAGGCGTAGAGGATTTTACGTTTGTCGCCGAGACGCGAAATTTCGGTCGCCTCGCCGTCCCACCACGGTTTATCGAAATTGAACTCGTCGTAGTCCTGTAGATCGGCCAGCGCGCCGTCCGAAATCAGCCCGCTGAGCCAGAAATCGCGCAGAAACGCGGCGTCGTAGATGTCCTCGCCCGAAATCACGGCCTTTCGCAGAGCCTCTGACGCCTTGTCGAGCTGATACGACTCGTCGATGACGATTTTCATGTTGAACTGATCTTCGAGGAAACGATTCCGGTTGAAAATCGCGTCGTCAACGGGGTCGCCGGTCTGCTCCTCAAGGTCGAGCGTCGTGTAGAAATTGTAGCTCTGCGCCGTGTTGAGGATCGTGAATTCGCGCTGACCGAGGTCGAGCGGCGGGTAAATGTAGTCGGGTTCGGGTTCCGCGGGGGCGAGCGACGTCATTTCGCCGTCCGAATCAATCGGCTTTTCAGCCTCGCCGCAGGACATGGAAGTGAGAATTGCGGCCAAAAGTAACAAAGTGATGAATTTTCTCATGGTATCCTCCGATGGTTTTGTTAAAATTATTATAACACAACCAGATAATTTTGTCAAGTATTTTCTGCGTTTTTTCTACGCGAAATTAAAAACTCTCCGCACGTTAGTTGTGCGGAGAGTCGCAATTCACATAAATTTTACTTTTCGAGCAGTTTTTCGACCGCGGCGATCCGGACGCAAAGACAGAGAACCTCGCAGGCCTGCTTCAGCTCGGCGCAGGTCGGATAAGTCGGCGCGATGCGGAGGTTTTTGTCCTCGGGGTCGACGCCGTACGGGAAGGTCGCGCCGACCGTGGTCAGCGTGAGTCCGGCTTTTTTACAAAGTTCGAACACTCTCTTCGCGGTGCCGGGCATGACGTTTAAGCTGATGAAGTAACCGCCCTTCGGACGCGTCCAGTCGGCGATTCCGAGTCCGGCGAGCTCATTTTCGAAGGCCGAGAGGACGATTTCGAACTTCGGGCGGATGATCGACGCGTGGAGCTTCATGTGGCGGTAGACTCCGTCGGCGTTGACGAAATACTTCACGTGACGAAGCATATTGAGCTTGTCGCAGCCGATCGTCTGAATCGTCATGATCGACTTGATCTGGCGCAGATTGTCCTCGCTGGCGGCCAGGATCGCGACGCCTGAGCCGGGGAAAGTGATTTTCGACGTCGACGCGAAGTAGAAAATCCGGTCCTCGGTGCCGAATTTCTTCGCCTCAGTAAAGATGTCGAGCAGCTTGTCGCCGTCGTCGACGAGATCGTGGACGGCGTACGCGTTGTCCCACATGATGCGGAAGTCCTTCGCGGCGGTTTTCATCGACGCGAAGCGGCGGACGGTCTCGTCGGAGTAGGTGATTCCTTCGGGGTTCGAATATTTCGGCACGCACCAGATGCCCTTTATCGTGTCGTCCGACGCGGCGAGCTTTTCGACGATATCCATGTCGGGTCCGGTCGGGGTCATCGGGACGGTGATGAGTTCAAATCCGAGGCTCTCGGTTATGGCGAAATGACGGTCATAGCCGGGCGCAGGACATAAAAATTTGCGCTTTTCGACGGCACACCACGGTTTTTCGCTGCCGACGACGCCGTAAAGCATCGCGCGGGCGAGCGTGTCGTACATCAGGTTGAGACTGGAGTTTCCGGCGACGAGGATGTTCTTCGCGGGGATCCCGTAAACGTCGGCGAAGAGCTTTTTCGCCTCGGGGATTCCGTCAAGAAGGCCGTAGTTGCGGCAGTCGAGCCCGTTTTCGGCGAGGCAGTCGGAGCCTTTGTCGATGATTCCGAGCATCCCCTCGGTGATGTCGAGCTGCTCGGTGTTCGGCTTTCCGCGCGACATATCGAGCTTGAGGCCGAGCCCCTGAAAGACGTTGTACTGCTCACCGAGCTGTTCAAGTTCGGAAGAAAGCATCTGTTTTGTGTAAGACGAATATTCCATGTTAAGAATCTCCTTTTATCGAGCTTACGGTTTTTGCAATCCGTTCTCCCGCAAATTGCATTATCAGTGCCGTTTCTCCTTATATTATACCATATTTTGCAGGAAAATGCAAGAGAAAAATCGAAAAATATCTTTTTTTACAATTTGTCGCTTTTGACGGCAATTCCTTATTTTACAGTATATGCTTTGTGCGATATTTTGCTGCTTTAGCGAATTATTCATCCGCAGCAAAATCTTCGGGCAAAATTTCTGTAAATTCGACGGTCGGATTACCCTTGACAAACTTTGCGGAATGGTTTATAATATTTGTATTACCATTAAATGTAAGAAAATGTCATAAAAAGTAAAATATTTACAGAAAAAGGATTTGATGCGTCATGCCCTACACGAAATGTTTTCTCGTGCCGGATTACTACAAAAATTTTGAATGCAAGTGCGGAAACTGCCGCTCCTGCTGCTGCGGCGGCTGGGGGATCCCGGTCGGGATGGACGAATATTTTCGCCTCGTCGGCCTCGAATGCTCGGACGAGCTCCGGCGGCGGCTCGACACGGCCTTCCACCTCGCCGAAAACCGCTCGCCCGAGCATTACGCGATGGTGACGCCGCGATTTGACGGCCACTGCCGGCTTCAGCAGGAAAACGGGCTCTGTATGCTCCAGCGCGAGCGCGGCGAGGGCGTCCTGCCGACCGTCTGCCGCTACTATCCGCGCGCGCCGCGGCTCTTCCCCTTCCCCGAGTGCTGCACGTCGGCGTCGTGCGAGGAGACGCTCGAATTGCTCTTCGCCAATTCGAAACCTGTCGAATTCGTCCCGCTCGAACTGACCTTCGACCTTCCCGAGCCTGAGCCGAACGACTTCCCCGCCGACCTGTACATCTCTACAAGGCTCGAAGCGTTCGCGATTCTCGGCGACCGGACAAAGGATTTCGCGTCGCGCGCGGCGGAGCTTTCGGCGCGCTTATATAATAAGGAAGATTTTTGTCCGGAAAGCGGTGAAAACATCGAAATTCTGCCGCTCGCGCTTGAGTTTTTCGCCGATCTTGCGCGTACGAGCGAGACTTTTCAGAGCCTTCTGCCGGCCGTAAATAAGTTTTACGAGACGAACAAGTCGTCCGAATCGCTGAAAACCGCCGTCGAAGACCTCGACACGAAGCTCGAAAAGCTCTTCGTAAATCATCTATTCTACAAATCGTTTCCGAATTCGTTCATTTCGGCAAAGAATCATCTTTCGGAGGAAGCGATGTCGCTTACGATGGCGGTCGCGCTGACGAAGCTGGTCGCGGCGGCGTATCTTTCGGAAAATCCCGGCGAAGATTCGTTCGTCGACGTAATCGCGGATCTCTTCCGCGTCATCGAGCACTCGCGCTTTGACGAATGCGCCGTGAAATTCCTGCGTCAGAAGCGCGCGATTTCACTCGGAATTCTCGAAAAGCTCGCGAAAATCTGAACATACGCAAAAAAAATCGCAATATATTTGTTGACATTTTCCTTTTTGTGTGATATAATGTTGGTGGAAACTGAGAGAAAGCACAAAAACGGCACGTGACGCCGATAATTTATCATACAAAAGGAGAACAGAATGAGAAAACCTCAGAATTACCTTAGCAGAGGAATCATTTACCAGATTAACCTTCGCTCGTTCACGAACGAGGGCACTCTGAACGCCGCCGCGAAATTGCTTCCACACATAAAGCAGTTCGCCGACATCGTCTACCTCTGCCCCTGCTTCGTGCAGGACCCGGACGAAAACATCGAGGGTTGGTCGGACCGCACTCGCGCGTCGAAGCTCGAAAACCCGCAGAACCCCTACCGGATCAGCGATTATTACAACGTCGACCCCGAGTACGGCACGAACGACGACCTGAAAAGCTTCGTTTCGGCGGCGCACGAGATCGGCCTCCGGGTCATCCTCGACCTCGTCTACTTCCACTGCGGCCCGAACGCGGTCTTTCTCGCCGAGCATCCCGATTTCGTCGTCCGCGGCGAGGACGGAAAAATCGACCTCGGCCAGTGGCGGTTCCCGAAGCTCAACTTCGCGTCGAAGGGGCTTCGCGAGTACCTGATCGGCAACATGGAGCTCTTCGTGCGCGACTTCGGCGTCGACGGCTACCGCTGCGACGTCGGCGACGGCGTGCCGCTCGACTTCTGGAACGAAGCGCGTGAAAGAATCGACGCGCTGAACCCGGATCTGATGATGCTCAACGAGGGCACAAATCCGGATTACATCAATGTTTTCGACCTGAACTATTCATGGAATCTCCGCGGCGCACTCTGCGACGTGATCGAAAAGGGTCAGCCGGCCGCGCACGTCGGCGACGTCGTGATGAATTTCAGCAAAAATAACCTTCAGGGCAGCTTCCAGTCGATCTTTTTACTCGAAAATCACGACACGGTCAACGACGACTACGACAATCGCCTTGAAAAACGCGTCGGATCTGAGGCAATGGATGCCATGTTTGTCATAAATTACCTCATGCCGAACGTCCCGTTCGTCTATTGCGGCACCGAAATCGCCGACACGCGCCGCCATTCGATCTGGGGCAACCGCTTCCACGGCGCGAATCTGACGATCGACTGGCAGAATCTGGTATCCAAAGAGGGCAAACGCCGCCTGAAGCTCCTCTCGAAGCTGACGACCCTCCGTCATGGCCTGCCCGAGGTCGGACTTTCGGACAAGCTCGAATTCGTTCCGACCGACAACGAACGCGTTCTGGCCTTCGTCCGCGGCGAGGAAAACAAAATCGCCGTGATTGTTAATCTCGGAAACGAAAAGGTCAACGCGTCCGCGGGAGTCGGCGCGCTCGATCTCGAGCCGTGGCTGATGAACGGCTCGACCGTTTCGCTCGCCGGAACCGAAGGAAAACTCACCGCTTCGCTCGAACCTTACGGCTACGCGGTTGTGGAACTTCACTGAATGTTCCAGATGAGTAAAAAACAATTCTGTGTGAGGTGACGAATATGAAGGAATTTCCGCGTACAAATGTAGGCGGCGTATCGATGCCGCGGTTACTTATGGGAACGAACTGGCTCCTCGGCTACAGCCACACCGGCGCGGCCGCCGACAAGTCGATCCGCGAAAAATATCAGAAGCCCGAGGACTTCTACCCCGTCCTCGAAGCCTACCTCGAAAACGGAATCGACGCGATCATGGGGCCGGTCAGCACGACGCCGCTCTGCCTCGACGCGATCAAATACGCCGAGCAGAAGGCCGGAAAGAAGATCATCATCATCGACACGCCCGGCATGAATGTCGACGACTCGCCGTCGGCGCGCGCCGAGGCCGCCGCGACGATTAAGCACAGCCGTGAAATCGGGTCGACATTCTGTCTCATCCACCACGCGTCGGCCGAGCAGCTGGTCAACAAGAACCTCCGCGCGATCCCGCGCCTGCCCGACTACCTCGCGATGATCCGCGACGAGGGGATGCTGCCCGGACTTTCGGCGCATATGCCCGAGCTTGTGACCTATTCGGACGCGAATAATTACGACGTCGAAACGTATATCCAGATCTTCAACTGCATGGGCTTCCTGATGCAGATCGAGGTCGAGTCGGTCGCGCGGATAATTCGTAACGCGAAGCATCCCGTGATGACGATCAAACCGATGGCGGCCGGACGCACGACGCCGTTTGTCGGACTGAATTTCAACTGGGCGGTGCTGCGCGATTGCGACATGATCACGGTCGGCGCGGGCAGCGCGGCCGAAGCGCGCGAGGACATCGAAATTTCGCTCGCCGCGCTCGAACGCCGCGCGCCGAATCTCGCCGCGAGATCCTCCCCGATGAAACAGGAAATCCTCGGACACTGAAACTAATTTCTGTATGATATAACAAAAAAGAGCCTGAATCAGGCTCTTTTTTGGTTTATTTTTGAATCGTGATTATGAATCCGTCGACGTTGTTTCCCGAGACCTCGTACGGAATATTCTTCGGAACCGGAACCTCAGTCGTCTCTCCGGTCGCCGGAACGAAGTAAATTTCCCACTTGTACCCTTCGTCGTCGGTGATGTTGAGATGCTTTCCGTCAAATGTAAAGCTCCGCAGAGCCTCGATATACTCCTCAAGGCAGAGATTGTTCGCGACCATATAGTACGCGTGCGGCTTTCCAATGTAGCGATAATGCCAAGATTCGTAGCCGATTTTTGTAATATCTGTCTTATCTGACGGATATCTGAGGATGAAGCCGAACTTGTGCGCGTTCGAGGTCATCCAGTCGATGTAGTCAGTGTTGTCCTCGAAGGTCTTCGACTCCTTCTTGTCGGTGTAAATCGTCAGGTCGACGGCGAGTCCCGTGTGGTGCTCGCTGTAGCCCGGCATCGCGACAAAGAGCGACGCGTATTCCTCGCTGTACTGATCGACCTTGATCTGATAGACCTCATCCTGTTCTTCATATGTGCGATACGAACTGTTCACGAGAATGTCATGCTTTCCGGTGTCGTTATCGAAGGCCTGCATCATCTCGTTGAACTTCGTCATCGCCGATTTGTCAAACGAAACGAGCGTGTCGCGCACCTTGTACGACAGATTTTTGTTGCCGTAGAAGGGCTTCAGCACGAACTTGCTGGCGTCGAAAACGAACGCGTTCTGGTAATTTACCAGTATCTGGTAACCGGAATGCAGATCGTTCAGATCCATCGTTTTATAAGTGTAGTTTGAATCAAGTGAGGTCGTTACCTCCGGCGTCGTTTCGGGCGGATTGGTGACGATCGGCTCGGTGGTCACCGGCTCGGTCGCGGGAGTTGTGGCCTCAGGCGTCGTTTCGCCGCGTCCGAAAGCCGCTCCGGACGTGCATCGCGTGACGAAAATCAGCACCGAAATCAGCAGCATCACGAAAATTATCGCTGTCAGCACGACAAGTCCCGCCGCGCGCCGCGCCGCCTGACGCGACTTATGCTTCACGGCCGGAAACCGATCGTACGAATCCTCGTATCTCTGCTGAGGCTGGCGATAGACCGGACGCTGATTCTGCCCCTGCGGACGATTCTGCGGCCGGCTGAAATTTTGTGTATTCCGCTGAAAATTTCTCTGATTTTGCCGATTATTCGGATCAACCTGTGGATTATTCTGTATGTTCTGACGGTTTTGATTCGTGTTGTACGAATTATTTGGATTTTTGTTATTCAAAGTCAGACCGCCTTTCGGAAAAGCGGGGACCCGAAACAAGCTGAATAATCGGAATTTTCGCGGAAAAAAGCCCATGATTTACGGACTTTTTCCCGCGAAAACAACACAAGATCAGCTTATTTCACCGGATCCCCGCGAAAATTTGCTATCAGTTGAGGAACGCGTCCTTGCGGGAGAGGTTGAGTCTGCCCTTCTCGTCGGTTCCGAGGAACTTGACGCGCATTTCGTCGCCGACCTCGCAGACGTCCTCGACCTTCTCGACGCGGCGGTTTTCGAGCTTCGAGATGTGAACGAGGCCTTCCTTTCCGGGAGCGATCTCGACGAACGCGCCGATCGGGATGATTCTCGTGACTTTACCGTCGTAGATTTCGCCGGGGATCGGCTCGAAGACGATGCCCTCGATGATCTTCTTCGCCGCGTAAGCCGCGTCGGCGTTGACGGCCGAGATGAAGATGTCGCCGGTCTCCTCGATGTCGATCTTCGCGCCGGTGTCGGCTGTGATCTTCTGGATGACCTTTCCGCCGGTGCCGATGACGTCACGGATCTTCTCGGTGCTTATCTTCATCGTCAGCATCTTCGGAGCGTACTTCGAAACCTCTGGGCGCGCCTCGGGGATCGCCTTGAGGATGACGTCGTCGATGATGTAATCGCGTCCCTTGTGGGTGACGGCGAGAGCTTCCTTGATGATTTCGGGGGTCAGACCGTCGATCTTGAGGTCCATCTGAATCGACGTGATGCCCTTGTGGGTTCCGGCGACCTTGAAGTCCATGTCGCCGTAGAAGTCCTCGAGACCCTGGATGTCGATCATCGTCGTCCAACTGCCGTCCTCAGCCGTGATGAGGCCGCAGGAAATTCCGGCGACGGGCGCGGTGATCGGAACTCCGGCGTCCATCAGCGCGAGGGTCGAGCCGCAGACCGACGCCTGCGAGGTCGAGCCGTTCGACGAGACGACTTCCGAAACGAGTCTGATCGCGTACGGGAACTCCTCGATCGACGGGAGAACCGGGACGAGCGAACGCTCAGCGAGCGCGCCGTGGCCGATTTCGCGTCTGCCCGCGCCGCGGGAGGCCTTAGCCTCGCCGGTCGAGTAGCCGGGCATATTGTAGTGGTGCATATAACGCTTCGACTCCTCCTCGTCGATTCCGTCGAGCATCTGCGCGTCGGAAATCGGGCCGAGGGTGGCGATCGTCATGACCTGAGTCTGGCCGCGGGTGAAGAGCGCGGAGCCGTGGGTTCTCGGAAGGAATCCGACCTCAGCCGCGAGCGGTCTGATCTGATCCATGCGGCGGCCGTCGACGCGCTTGTGGTCCTCGAGGAGCCAGCGACGGACGATCTTCTTCTGGATTTTGTAGATGAGCTCGGGGTAAACGACCTCGAGATCGGGGTACTCCTCGCCGAATTTTTCCATGATAGCGTCCTGGATCGGCACCATTCTGGCGTCGCGGACGTTCTTGTCGTCGGTGTCGAGGGCGTTCATGACGTCCTTCTCGCAGAAGTCGAAGATCTTGTCGAACATATCGTGGTCAAGCTCGCCCGACTCGTAGGTGAACTTCGGCTTGCCGATTTCGTCGACGATCGAGTCGATGAACTTGATAAGACGCTTGATCTCCTCGTGAGCGATCATGATCGCCTCGAACATCTGCTGATCCGAGACCTGATTTGCGCCGGCCTCGATCATGACGACCTTCTTCGCGGTTGCCGCGACGGTCAGCTGGAGATCGGAATGCGCGCGCTGCTCGGCGTCGGGGTTGATGACGTACTCGCCGTCGACGAGACCCATGAAGACGCCGCCGATCGGTCCGTTCCACGGAATATCCGAGATCGAGAGCGCGATCGACGCGCCGATCATCGCGGCGATTTCGGGCGAGCAGTCGTTGTCGACCGAGAGGACGGTCAGCGAGAGGTTGACGTCGTTGCGGAGATCCTTCGGGAAGAGCGGGCGGATCGGGCGGTCGATGACGCGCGAGGTCAGGATCGCCTTTTCGGACGGCTTGCCCTCACGCTTGAGGTAGCCGCCGGGGATCTTGCCGACCGCGTACATCTTCTCCTCGAAGTCGACCGAGAGCGGAAGGAAATCGATTCCGTCGCGGGGCTTGGGCGAAGCGGTGGCGCAGGCTAAGATCACGGTGTCGCCGTAGCGGACGAGGCAGGAGCCGTTAGCGAGTCCGGCGAGCTTTCCGGTCTCGACGACGAGCGGACGTCCGGCGAGAGTGTAGTTGAATACCTTGTAATTTTCGAACATTTGCGTTCCTCCTTTTAATGTTTGTTTGTAGGTTTTGCCCGAAGAAACGCTTTCCCGGCTTAGCACTTACAGACGTTCCCGAAAAATCGGAAAAATCTGTAAATGCTGACCCAGAGAAAAGATCTTCGGGCGCGGACGTGGTTTCGTCCGGGCGGGGTATGATCCCGCCCGGACGCGCCAATCACAAAAGATTCCAGCGGAATTACTTTCTGAGGCCGAGCTTTTCGACGATCGCACGATAACGGGTGATGTCCTTCTTCTGGAGGTAGCCGAGAAGATTTCTTCTGTGGCCGACCATCTTGAGAAGTCCGCGGCGGCTGTGGTGATCCTTCGGGTTAGCCTTGAGATGCTCGTTGAGCGAGTTGATGCGGCTTGTGAGGATCGCGATCTGCACCTCGGGGGATCCGGTGTCGTTGTCGCTGAGCTTGTTCTCGGCGATAATCTGCTGCTTGAGTTCCTTTTCGATCATGGTGTTTCACCTTTCAAATTATAAAAATTATACTATCCCGCAAGACGATGCAGATGGTCGGTGGATCCAAAAACTTCGCCTCCGGTATTCATACACCAATATTATAGCACAGATTTTCCCGTTTGTAAATACTTTTTCGTAAATTTTATTTTATTTTTCAAAAAGGTTGAAATTCCGGGCGATTTGTGATATAATAGAAGGTGACGGAAGCTCCGCCAAGAACAGGGAAACAGGAAGAAAAGAACAAATTATGGCAGAATACTCAAAAACTTACAAAAAAGGGCTCCGCGACGGCATTCCGATCGGACTCGGATACCTCTCGGTTTCGTTCACGTTCGGAATCATGGCGGCGGGCTACGGAATCCCGTTCGGCTACACGCTGCTGATTTCGATGACAAACTTAACCTCGGCGGGTCAGCTCGCGGGCATCGGAATCATCCATTCGGGCGGCGGCTACGCCGAAATGGCGCTGACGCAGCTGATAATCAACCTTCGCTACGCGCTGATGAGCCTTTCGCTCTCGCAAAAACTTGACAAAGAGTTCAATTTATTTCATCGGCTTGCCGTTTCTTTTGGTATAACCGACGAAATTTTCGCAGTCGCGGCGTCGTCCGATGGCGAGGTCAGCCCGAAATATATGTACGGCCTGATCACGATCCCCTACATAGGCTGGGCGGCCGGAACCGCGCTCGGCGCGCTCGCCGGAAGCCTGCTGCCCGAAATTCTTCGAAACGCTCTCGGAATCGCACTCTACGGGATGTTCATCGCGATCGTCGTCCCCCCGGCGAAAAAGCGGCCGAGACTCCTCGCGGTCATCGGCATCGCGGTCGGCCTCTCCTGCCTGATCCGCTACCTCCCCGCGCTTGCGTTCATTTCGGACGGATTCTCGATCATAATCTGCACGCTCGTCGCGGCGACGGTCGGCGCGCTGCTCTTCCCTGTCGCCTCGGTCGAGACCACGGAGGATCACGATGACTGACAATATTTTACTCTATATCCTGATTATGGCAGGAGTTACCTACTTAATCCGCATGATTCCCCTCGCGCTCGTCAAGGGGAAGATCACATCGACATTTGTACAATCGTTCATTTATTACGTTCCCTACGCGGTTTTGTCGGCGATGACAATCCCGGCGATCTTCTATTCGACGTCGAGCGTGATCTCGGCGGCGGCCGGATTCGTCGTCGCGGTGATCGTCGCCTACTTCGGAAAGCCGCTGCTGACCGTCGCGCTCTCGGCCTGCGGGTCGGTTCTGGCGGTCGAAATAATTCTGCGTCTGCTCAATATATAATAAGGAAGGAAAATTTCAAAAATGGAGATTACCGACATCATTTCGCGCTTCAGAATTGAGGGCGAACCCGACGAAATCAAGCAGCTGACCGCCGGAAACATCAACCGCACCTACCGCGTGCGCGTCGGCGGCCGCCGCTACATTCTGCAAAACATCAACGTCAACGTTTTCCGCGACCCCGACGCGCTGATGAACAACATCGCGGGCGTCTGCGACCACCTCCGGAAAAAGCTCCCGGCGGGCGCGGATCCCGAGCGCGAGACGATGAATTTCGTCGACACGCGCGACGGAAAACACTATTTTCTCGACGAAGATGGTAAATACTGGAGAATGTATCTCTACATCGACGCGATTTCGTACCAGTCGATCACAAAACCCGGCCTGTTCTACAAAGCTGGAAAGGCTTTCGGCCACTTCCAGTCGCTTCTGTCGGATTATCCGGCCGAAACGCTCGCCGAAACGATCCCGAATTTCCACAACACGCCGAGCAGATTTGCTGATTTTGTAAACGCTGTAAAGAATTGTAAGTTTCCCGAGCGGCTTGAGGAGTCGAAGGAGCTGATTGACATCCTGACGGCGCGCGAAAAGCTCGCGCACGTCGCGACCGACGCGATAAAATCGGGCGAAATGCCACTCAGAGTTACGCATAATGACACGAAACTGAACAACATTCTGATGGACGAAAAGACCGACGAAGGCCTCTGCGTCATCGACCTCGACACGGTGATGCCCGGCTCGGTGCTCTACGATTTCGGCGACGCGATCCGTTTCGGCGCGTCGACGGCTCCCGAGGACGAGCCGGACACGTCAAAGATTTCGCTCGATCTTGAGCTTTTTGACGAATTCACGCGCGGATTCCTCGAGGGGACCGACGGCGCGCTCAATGAATGTGAGCGATCTCTGCTGCCCGAGGGCGCGATGCTCTTAACATACGAGCAGGCGATGCGTTTCCTCGGCGACTACCTGAACGGCGACACCTATTTCAAGATTGATTATCCGAAGCACAACCTCGTCCGCGCCCGCGCGCAGGTGACGCTGCTTCTCGATATGGAGAATAAAATCTCCCAGATGCACGATATCGTCAATAAATATTCTAAAAAGGATGTGTAATATGAACAAGAAGCTCATAGCGATTCTGATGTCGGCCGCGCTGATCGCGGCTCCGCTGACCGCCTGCGGCGATGAAAAAACTCCAGCGGGAGAAGTCACAAAGACGTTTTCGTCGCTTTCGGACATCGGAAAGGCCGTAAAAGACGGTCTCGGCGACAATTATTTCGGCGATCTGACGATAGATTCCGATGTTCTCGACGCGATGTTTGGCGTAAAAGCTGAATGGGTCGACGAGTTTTTCGCCGAAATGGCGCAGATCAGCGACGGTCATAATGATCGATTTGTGCTTGTGAAATCTGCCGAAGGACACGCGGCGGACGTCGAAAAAGCCTTCAACGACTACCTCGAATTCGACTTCAACCTCGCGGCGCAGTACCCGCAGAACGTCGAAAAGACGCGCGCGGCGCAGGTTTACCGTAACAACGATTACGTCGCGCTGATCGTGACGGGCAAGGTCGACGAGTCGGCCGACGATTCTACAAATTACAAAACCGCTCTCGAGTCGAATCAGAAGGCGATTTCGATAATTGAAGAGTACATCGGCGCGAAATAATGGTCTTCAGCAGCATACTTTTCCTCTTCCGCTACCTCCCCGCGGTGCTGATTTTGTACTTTATTTGTCCAATAAAACTTAAAAATTTGTTGCTTTTTATCGTCAGTCTGATTTTTTACGCGTGGGGCGAGCCGAAATACGTCGTGCTGATGCTGTTTTCGACGCTTGTCGATTACGTTCACGGGCTGCTCGTCGCAAAATTCAAGCGCGAGGGGCGGATGAAAGCGGCAAAATGGGCGGTCGCGTCATCGGCGATCATCAATTTATCGCTGCTCGGATTTTTCAAATACGCCGGATTTCTGGTCGAAAATCTGAACTTAATCTTCGGACTTTCGCTGAAATTCGAGGCGGTTCCGCTGCCGATCGGCATCTCATTCTACACGTTCCAAACGATGTCGTACACGATCGACGTTTATAGAGGCGACGCCGAGCCGCAGAAAAACATCATCGATTTCGGCGCGTACGTGACGCTTTTCCCGCAGCTGATCGCCGGACCGATCGTCCAGTACAAAACCGTCGCTGAGCAGCTGAACGGCCGCACTCACAGTTTCGACAATTTTGCCTACGGAATCCGCAGATTTGTTGTCGGACTTGGCAAAAAAGTACTCCTCGCGAACTCAGCCGGCCTCGTCTGGGACAAGGTCATCGCGAGCGACCTCGGCTCCCTGCCCGCGCTTTCGGCGTGGATCGGCATCCTCGCGTTCTCGTTCCAGATTTATTTCGACTTTTCGGGCTACTCGGACATGGCGATCGGCCTCGGAAAAATGCTCGGATTCAGCTTCCTCGAAAATTTTGACTACCCCTATATGTCGTTCAGCATAACTGAATTCTGGCGCAGATGGCACATTTCGCTCGGCACGTGGTTCCGCGACTACGTCTACATCCCGCTCGGCGGCAACCGAAAGGGCTTCGGAAAGCAGATCCGCAACATCGCGATTGTCTGGCTCCTGACCGGACTTTGGCACGGCGCGAGCTGGAATTTCGTCCTCTGGGGTGCGTTTTTCGGCGTTTTGCTGATTTTCGAGAAGCTATTCCTGCTTAATTTCTTGAAATCTCACAAAATTTTCGGACACATTTACACGCTCTTCGCGGTCGTGATCAGCTGGGCGATCTTCGCGATCGAAGATTTTTCGAAGCTCTGGCAATATCTTGGCGCGATGTTCGGCGCGGGCGGAAGCTTCGCCGGGCCGTCAACGGCCTATTTACTGATGTCGAACGCGATACTTTTCGTCATTCTCGCCCTTGCTTCGACGCCGTATCCGGCCAAAATCGCGAATAAAGTTTACAATAATTTAACATTGTCAGGGCGAATTCTCCCGACAACGCTCGAAAATCTCTTCTACTGCGCAGTGATTCTGATTTCAACGGCCTACCTCGTCGACGCGTCGTACAATCCGTTCCTCTATTTCCGGTTCTGAGGTGCAAAAATGAATATAAAATCAAGCAAGATTACAACTGTAATATTTTGCGCGCTGATCGGCGGATTGACCATTTCGAGCCTTATCGCGCCTACCAAAACCGAATCCGAGACCGAAAACCGCAAGCTCGCGCAGTTGCCTGAATTTACAATCAAATCGCTCTTCTCTGGTGAGTTTACTTCTGATTACGAAGAATTCATCACCGACCAGTTCATCGGCCGCGACAGCTGGATCGCCGCGAAAACGACGGCCGAGCGACTGATCGGCCGTCGCGAATCGAACGGCGTTTACTTCGCGAAGGA